>CBFGZZ010000123.1:0-22330 GCA_965653385.1 uncultured Streptomyces sp.
CTCATCCCCAGGGACTCCGCCCCTTCGACCCCACTGGGGCTGGTGCCCCAGACCCGCCATCGGCCCTGAAGGGGCCTCGTCCTCCAACGCCGGACGGGCTGGAAGGGGGGCCTGGGCAGGGGCCGTATGCGCGGCTGGTCACTGAAGGGCGTACCCCCACGAACAGGATCTCTCGCGCAAGGCCCATCACCGGACCCGAGGACGGACACCCCCCGGCACGGCCCCGACCCACCAACCCACCGAACCGCGCTACGCGCACCCCCACCCAACACCAGCAGGCCGCCGCAGGCATCCCCGCTCAACCACCGGAGGTATCCAACTCGGCATCCTCCCCCACCCCCGCGCAGTCATACGGATCCCGCAACCACCCCTCCGGCAGGACCACCCGGTTGTTCCCGGACGTACGCCCACGCGGCCCATCGGCCCCCACCGGCCACGGCTGATCCAGGTCCAACTCGTCCAACCCGGCCCGGAGTTCCGCCAGCGACGACGTGATCGCAAGTCGCTTCCGCATCTCCGAACCGACCGCGAAGCCCTTCAGATACCAGGCCACATGCTTGCGGAAGTCGATGACGCCGCGCGCCTCGTCCCCGATCCACTCCCCGAGCAGCGTGGCATGCCGCACCATGACGTCGGCCACCTCACGCAACGCCGGCCGCGCGATGTCACCGTCCCGCCCCTCGAACGCCGCCACCAGATCCGAGAACAACCACGGCCGCCCCAGGCACCCCCGCCCGACGACCACCCCGTCGCACCCGGTCTCCCGCACCATCCGCACCGCGTCCCCGGCCGACCAGATGTCCCCGTTCCCGAGCACGGGAATCTCCGGCACATGCTCCTTCAGCCGCGCGATGGCATCCCAGTCCGCCGTACCCCCGTAGTGCTGAGCCGCGGTACGCCCGTGCAACGCGATCGCCGTCACCCCCTCCTCGACCGCGATCCGCCCGGCGTCCAGGAAAGTGATGTGATCTTCGTCGATGCCCTTGCGCATCTTCATCGTCACCGGCAGCTCGCCCGCCCCGCTCACCGCCTCCCGCAGAATCGCCCGCAGCAGATTCCGCTTGTACGGCAGCGCGGACCCCCCGCCCTTGCGCGTCACCTTCGGCACGGGGCACCCGAAGTTCAGGTCGATGTGATCGGCCAGCCCCTCCTCGGCGATCATGCGGACGGCCTTGCCGACGGTGGCGGGGTCGACCCCGTACAGCTGGATCGAACGAGGCTTCTCGCTCTCGTCGAAGTGGATCAGCTGCATGGTCTTCTCGTTGCGCTCGACCAGCGCCCGAGTCGTGATCATCTCGCTGACGAACAGCCCCTTGCCCCCACTGAACTCCCGGCACAGCGTGCGGAAGGGCGCGTTGGTGATCCCGGCCATCGGGGCCAGGACGACGGGCGGCTGCACAGTGTGCGGCCCGATCCGCAGGGGCGAGACGGCGGGCGACGCGACGGACGAGACAGCGGGCGGGACGACGGGCGGGACGGTCATGGACATCCCCCCATTCTCGCGTACCGGACGGACAGCGGCGAAATTCATTAGTTAGGCGTACTATTCAAGAATGCCGGAGCTCAGCCCCCGCCGCCGCCTGCTGGTCCTCGCGATCTGCTGCATGAGCCTGCTCATCGTGAGCCTCGACACCACGGCCCTCAACGTCGCCCTCCCCGCGATGCAGCGCGACCTCGACGCCAGCACGTCGGGCCTCCAGTGGACGATCGACGCGTACACCCTCGTCCTGGCCTCCCTCCTGATGCTGGCCGGCTCCACGGCGGACCGCATCGGACGCAAACGCGTCTTCATGGCGGGCCTCGTCCTGTTCACCATCGGCTCGGCACTGTGCTCCCTCGCCCCGAACCTCGACTCCCTGATCGCGTTCCGGATGCTCCAGGCGGTCGGCGGCTCGATGCTCAACCCGGTGGCGATGTCGATCATCACCAACACCTTCGTGGACCCTCGTGAGCGCGCACGGGCGATAGGCGTGTGGGGCGCGGTCGTCGGCATCTCGATGGGCGCCGGCCCGCTGGTCGGCGGCCTGCTCGTGGACTCGGTGGGCTGGCGGGCGATCTTCTGGGTCAACCTGCCGGTGGGCCTGGCCGCCCTCCTCCTCACCCTCCTCCACGTCCCCGAGTCCCGCGCCCCCAGGGCCCGCCGCCTCGACCCGGTCGGCCAGCTCCTGGTGATCGCGCTGTTCGGCTCACTGACGTACGCGATCATCGAGGCCCCGAACGCCGGCCTCACAGCGGTCCTGCCTCTCGCGATCATCGCCTTCGCGGCCCTGCTCGGCCTCCTCTGGTACGAGCCGCGCCGCACCGAACCCCTCATCGACCTGCGGTTCTTCCGTTCGGCCCCGTTCAGCGGCGCCACGGTGATCGCGATCGGCGCGTTCGCGGCGCTGGGCGGCTTCCTCTTCCTGTCGACGCTGTACCTGCAGAACGTACGAGGGCTGGACGCCCTGCACGCAGGCCTGTGGATGCTCCCGATGGCGACCCCCATGTTCCTGTGCGCGCCGCTCGCCGGACGACTGGTCGGCACCCGGGGGCCCCGGCTGCCGTTGCTGATCGCCGGCACCGCGATGACGCTGAGCGCGGCGCTGTTCGCCCTGTTCGAGGCCGAGACGTCCAACGTCACGCTGGTCCTCGGGTACGCGGTGTTCGGGATCGGCTTCGGGTTCGTCAACGCGCCGATCACCAACACGGCGGTCTCCGGGATGCCCCGGGCACAGGCCGGCGTCGCGGCGGCCGTCGCCTCCACCAGCCGTCAGCTGGGGCAGACGCTGGGGGTGGCGGTGGTCGGGGCGGTGCTGGCCGCCGGGGTGGGGGCGTCGTCGTACAAGGACAGGTTCGTGTCGGCCGCCGGGCCGGGGTGGTGGATCCTCACCGGGTGCGGGCTTGTGGTGCTCGTGGCGGGGGTGCTGACCAGTGGGCCTTGGGCTCGGCGTACCGCTGAACGTACGGCTGAGAGGCTGGAGTCGGCTGAGATTCGCGGCTCGTCACGGGTCATCGCGTAGTTCGGCGACTGCGGCCCGTGGGGGCTGGCCGCGCAGTTCCCCGCACCCCTCAGGGCACTGCCCTCCCCAACGTCATGTCGTGCAGCTTCCTCAGCCTCTCCCCCGACTCCTCGTCCGCCGGCACATACGTCACCATCCGAGGCCCCACCTCCGGGCTCAGCCACAGATCCGTGTGGTCGACCACCACCCGCCCCACATGCCGATTGAGGAACTCCTTCCGCTTGCTCCGGTGCGCCACCACCTCATGCCGGTCCCAGGCCTCGCGGAACTCCGGGGACTCCGTGCGCAGCCTCTTCAGCAGCATCTTCCAGGCGGGCTCGGCGAGGTGACCGGCCATGGCGGCGCGGAAGCGGGCCGCCATGAGGCGCTGGGTCTCCTCCAGGTGCACGATCGACGAGCGCCACTCGTCGTGGGTGTACGAGAGCACCAGGCAGTTGCGGTCCTCGGGCGGCACCGCCTCCAGGTCGCAGAGCAGCAGCCCGTACGTCCGGTTGTAGGCGAGGATGTCGTACCGGCTGTTCTGCAGACAGGCCGGGTACGGCTCCAGCTGCTCCAGGACGGCCCGCATCGCGGGGGTCACCGACGGGCAGATGGTCGCCGGCGTCGGATCCACCGCCCCGGCCAGCTGGAAGAGATGGGACCGCTCGCTGGGGTCGAGCATCAGCGTGCGGGCGAGGGCGTCGAGGACCTGGACGGAGACCTGGATGTCCCGGGCCTGCTCCAGCCACGTGTACCAGGTGACGCCGACCGCAGAGAGCTGGGCGACCTCCTCGCGTCGCAGGCCCGGTGTCCGGCGCCGGCTGCCGCGGGGCAGGCCGACCTGCTCGGGAGTGATGTGCTCCCGGCGGTGGCGCAGGAAGGCGGCGAGTTCGTGGCGCCGGATCTCCGAAACAGCCGTACCGCCGGAGGCCCACGCCCCCGTCTGCTGAGCCATGGTCGTCATATCTCCACCCTGCCTCCGCCCGGACCCTGTTTCCAGGTGGTTCCGCTACCAGGATAAGGACACTCTGGTACCAGTCTCCGGACCGCCGCAGCCTGGTGAGCGTGACCGAAACCATCACTTCACGCACGGCCGGCCGAGCCACCGCGGCACCAGCCTCGCTCGGCGGCCTCGGCCTCTTCACGGTGCTGCTGGGCGCGGCACTCCCGCTCATCGACTTCTTCATCGTCAACGTCGCCCTGCCCACCATCGGCCACGACCTCGCGGCGAGCGAGGCCGTGCTCGAACTCGTCGTGGCGGGCTACGGGTTGGCGTACGCCGTGCTGCTCGTCCTCGGCGGGCGGCTCGGTGACCTGTTCGGCCGACGGCGGCTCTTCCTGGGCGGCATGGCGGCCTTCGGGCTGACCTCGCTGGCGTGCGGGCTGGCGCCCAGCGCGTGGACGCTGGTCGCGGCGCGGGTCGCGCAGGGCGCGGCGTCGGCGGCGATGCTGCCGCAGGTGCTCGCGACCATCCAGGCGGCCACCGGCGGTCAGCGCCGGGCGCGGGCCATGGGCCTCTACGGCGCCACGGCCGGGCTCTCCATGGTCGCCGGGCAGATCCTCGGCGGTGTACTCGTCGCGGCCGACATCGCAGGCACCGGCTGGCGCTCGGTGTTCCTGGTGAACGTGCCCGTCGTCCTCGTCGGTCTCTTCCTGGCCGCCCGCGCGGTCCCGGAGACCCGCTCCCAGCGCCCCGAACCGGTGGACGGCCCCGGCACGGTCCTGCTCGCCCTGACCCTCCTCACCCTCCTCGCCCCGCTCACCGAGGGCCGGGCGGCGGGCTGGCCGCTGTGGACGTGGCTGTCGCTGGCGGCGTTCCCGTTCGTGGCGGCGGCGTTCTACGCGGTGGAGCGCAGGGCGGATCGTCAGGGCCGTACGCCGCTCGTGCCGCCGAGTCTGTTCGAGCTCGTCTCGCTCCGGCGCGGTCTGGTGATGATCGTGCCGTTCTCGATCGGCTTCAGCGGCTTCATGTTCGTGATCGCGGTGGCACTGCAGCAGGGCGCGGGCCTCGGTCCGGTCGCGGCGGGGCTGGCCCTTGTCCCGATGGCGGTGGTGTTCTTCTTCGTGTCGCTGGCCGGGCCGCGGCTGGTGGCCCGCCACGGCACCCGGGTCGTGACCGCGGGTGCGGCGATCCAGGGCCTGGGCGTGGCGCTGATGGCGCTGGCCGCCTGGCGTTCCTGGCCGGCCTTCGGCTTCGTCGAGCTGCTGCCCGGGGCGGCGATCGCCGGTGCGGGCCAGGCGCTCCAACTCCCCGTCGTCTTCCGGATCGTGCTCTCCGAGGTGCCGACCGCGCGGGCGGGTGTGGGCAGCGGGGTGATGATCACGACCCAGCAGTCGTCGCTGGCCCTGGGTGTGGCGACGCTGGGCACGCTCTTCCTCTCCCTCGTCCCCGGGCTGGGCATGCGGGACGCCCTGGTCACCACGCTGCTCGTCCAGTTGGCCGGAGTGGCGCTGACCGGGCTGCTCGGCCTGCGGCTGCCGCGCACCATCGGTTGATCGTCCGGTGAGGGTGTGGCCACAGGTTGGTCAACTCGCCGGGCCGGAGTCCCTGTTGATGTTGGTTGTGCTGCACACTCCTTGCTGCGCGGCGCCAGCCGGTGCCGCGTACGGGAAGACTCGATGTCCTCGGACGCTGGAGGCGTCATGCTGGAGATCAACACGAGCAAGGTGAGCCGCTGGGACCACCATGGACGCGAGCACGTCGTACGAGTACGGCGCAAAGGCGCGCAACGCTCGATCAGATGCGACACCTGCGGCTGGCGCCAGAGCGCGCAGTTCCTGCCCTGGCTGAAGGCGGAGGAGCATCTCGCGGAGGCGCATCAGGCGACGGTGGACCCGACGGAGGCGCAGTCCGACCGATGACGACGCGCGTCCGCCGGTACCGCCCCGAGGACCGGGAGGCCGTCGAGGACATCTGCGTCCGCACGGCCCACGAGGGCGGCGACAGCCGACCCCACTACCAGGACCCCGGCATCTTCCCTACGACCTTCGCGATCCCGTACGTCGTCCTCGAACCGGACCTCGCCTTCGTCCTGGACGACGGGTCGGGCCGGGCGGTCGGCTACATCCTCGGCACCGCGGACACACCGCGCTTCGTCGAGGCCTTCCGCACCGATTGGCTTCCGCCGGCGGCCGAGCGCTACCCGGAGCCGGTCGGGCCGCCTGCCACTCCGGACGAGGCGATGATCCGGCTCCTGCACCACCCGGAGCGCATGCTCGTCCCGGAGGTCGCCGCCTACCCGGCCCATCTGCACATCGACCTGCTCCCGGCGTGGCAGGGCCAGGGCCACGGCCGCACGCTGATGCGCACCCTGCTGCGGGCCCTCCGGGACCAGGGCGCCCCGGCCGTGCACCTCTCGATGGTCACGGCCAACACCCCGGCCAGGGCCTTCTACGACCGCCTCGGCTTCCACGAGATAGCCGTCCCGGAGCCGGGCCCGGTCACCTACCTGGGGCGTACGACGCGGGAACTCGACAGCCTCTGACGGCCATTCGAAGCCCGTAACCCCTCAGCACACCTCAGTGCCCCTCAGTCGCGGGCCCGCAGCCCCCGCACCAGCAGATCCACGACGGCCTCCAACTCCCCCTCCACGCCGGGCTGTTCCCACTCCCGCGCGTGACCGGGATCGTGGAAGCGGCCCGTGGCCTGGAACAAGGCGCGGGCGGTGGTCGCGGGGTCGGCGGCCGTGAAGGTGCCCGCGTCGACGCCCGCCTGGACGATCCGGGTCAGCTGGCCGGTCAGGTCGGCGATGTGCTGGCCGACCGCCTCGCCGTTCTCGGTGGCTAGGACCGAGAAGGTGGCGAACAGTTCGGGTTCGTCGCCCGCCTTGCGGCGCTTGGCGGCGAACAGGCCGGTGAACCAGGCGCGCAGGCGTGCCTCCGGGTCGAGGTCGTCGGCGGTGACGACGTCGGCGAGGGACTCGAACGTCCGGTCCAGCCACCTCTTCGTGACAGCGTCCCGCAGCGCCGCCTTCGTACGGAAGTGCCGGTAGACGCTGCCGTGACTGACGCCGAGCGCGCGGGCCACGTCGACCACGGTGGCCTTGGCCGGTCCGTGGCGGCGCAGCACCTCCTCGGTGGCTTCGAGGATGCGCTCGGCGGTCAGGGTCTCGCTGGTCGGAGGCATGTCTAGACGGTACCCGGACCCGGCGGCGCGATCAGCGCTCGCTGTCGAGCATGGCCATCTGGGCGGGGGCGTACCGTCCACCGGCCGCGGCGTCCGCGGGTACGGCGGCCTCGATGGCGGCGAGGTCGGCCTCGTCCAGGGGCACGTCGAGGGCGCCGAGGGCCTCGTCGAGCCGTCCACGGGTACGGGCGCCGACCAGCGGCACGATGTCCTCGCCCCGGGAGAGCACCCAGGCGATGGCGATCTGGGCGACGGTGACGCCCTTCTCCTCGGCGATCTTGCGCAGGGACTCGACCAGGGTGAGGTTGTGCCGGAGGTTGTCGCCCTGGAAGCGGGGCGAGTGGGCGCGGAAGTCGGTGGCCGCGTACTGCCGGCCGTTGGTGACATGGCCCGAGATCAGGCCACGGGAGAGCACGCCGTACGCGGTGACGGCGATGCCCAGCTCGCGCAAGGTGGGCAGGACTTCCCGCTCCGGGCCGCGGGAGATGAGTGAGTACTCGATCTGGAGGTCGGCGATCGGAGCGGTGGCGGCGGCCCGGCGGATGGTGCCCGCGCCGACCTCGCTGAGCCCGATGTGGCGGACGTAGCCCTTCTCGACCAGTTCCGCCATCGCGCCGACGGTCTCCTCGATCGGCACGTCCGGGTCGAGCCGGGCGGGGCGGTAGACGTCGATGTGGTCGACGCCCAGGCGCTGGAGGGAGTACGCGGCGGAGGTCTTCACGGCGGCCGGGCTCCCGTCGAAGCCGTACCACTCGCCGTCCGGGCCGCGCTGGGCGCCGAACTTCACGCTGAGCAGCGCGTTCTCGCGCAGGGCGGCCGGAGCGGTGCGCAGGGCCTCGTTGATGAGCAGTTCGTTGTGGCCCATGCCGTAGAAGTCGCCGGTGTCGAGCAGGGTCACGCCGGCCTCCAGGGCGGCGTGGATGGTGGCGACGGATTCGGCGCGGTCCGCCTCACCGTACATGTCGGACATGCCCATGCAGCCGAGGCCGAGCGCGGAGACCTGGGGGCCGGCGGTTCCGAGGGTGCGGGTTCGTAGCGTCATGCCTCCACCCTGACATGACAGCTGACAGATTTCAATATCTGTCATTCCAACTTCGTCACTCGCTCCGTCACCCACTCCGCCTTACTGGTCCAGACCTGCTGACGAGAGGTCTGGACCAGAGCACTGTCACGGCCGCTGGCGTCCGAGGCCCTCGATCGCCACGGTGGCCGCCTTGGCGATCAGGGCGTCGTGACGCTCGGCGTCCTGCTTGCCGCGGGTGGACAGGACCGCCATGACGATGGGATTGCCACCGTCGTCCGGCCACAGCACGGCGATGTTGTTGCGTCCCCCGTAGCCGGCGGTGCCGCTCTTGTCGGCCACCTCCCAGCCGTCGGGGACGCCCGCCTTGATGAGCGTGCCGCCGGTCACGTTCGTCGTCATCCAGCGCCGCAGAAGCTCGCGTTCGTCCCGCTCAAGGGCGTCGCCGAGCAGGAAGGCCCGCAGGCTTCCGGCCATCGCGCGCGGGGTGCTCGTGTCCCGGATGTCGCCCGGCTTGCCCTCGCTCATGTCCGTCTCGTACCGGTCCATCTCGGTGACGTCGTCGCCGAGGTCCTCCAGCACCCTCTCCAGGCCGTCGGGGCCGCCGAGTTCGTGGAGGAGGAGGTTGACCGCGGTGTTGTCGCTGTACCAGAGGGTCGCGGCGCACAGCCCGCGCAGGGTCATGCCGGTCTCGACGAAGTTCTCGGAGACGGGCGAGTTCTCCACCAGGTCGTCGCGCGAGAACTTGACCACCTTGTCGATGCCGTCCGTCCCGAACTCGCGGAGGACGGCACCCGCCGCCAGCGCCTTGAACGTGGAGGCGTACGCGAACCGGTCGTCCGCCCGGTAGCCGACCGAGCGCCCGGTGCCGGTGTCCAGGGCGTGGACGCCGAGCCGTGCGTCGAACTCCCGCTCCAGCGCCCGGAACTCACCGGCCGTGGGCTTCGTGGCGGCCGTGGCCGACGCGGAGCGCGCCGCACCGGCAGGCGCGCCGGTGCCGGCCCCGGAGACCGCCTCCTGGCCCCCGCACGCCGGAAGCGCGGCGAGAGCGAGCAGTGCGGCCACCGTCCAGGCGGCGCCCCGGCGTGTGCGCGGCGAATACGACATGGGTTGGACCTCCGAACCGTAGGGGACATACGGAACCCGCCGGCCCGAGGGGCAGGCCCGGGGCGGCGACCGTTCTCCCGCACTCTCGTGCCATCGGGGTGCCGAGGTCCAAGACGCGAACGCGCGCTTCCATGCTGTTTTGGCATAGTGGGGCGGGTGGATCTTGTCGCGGCATGCCGGGCGTTCGTCAGTGTGAGCGAGCACGGCAGTTTCACGGTGGGCGCGGCGGCGGCCCGGACGGCTCAGTCGGTGGTGAGCCGCCGTATCGCCGCGCTGGAGCAACACCTGGGCGACCGGCTGCTGGACCGGTCCTCGCGGACGGTGACGCTGACGCCCTTCGGCCGGGACCTGCTGCCGACGGCGAGGCAACTCGTGGCGCTCGCCGACCGGTTGGAGCACGAGGCGCAGGCCGCTCGGCACCGGCCGCTGCGGCTCGCCGTCCCCGCCGTCTGCCCGACCGCGGCCCTGGCCCGCCTCATCGCGGAAGCGCAGGAACAGGGAGTCCTCCTCGACCCGTTCCCCGCCGGACCGGCCGAGCGGGCCGACCTCGTGACGTCCCGGCAGGTGCGTGCGGCACTGCTCGCGGTGGCGCCCACCGAGGCGACCTGGACGGTCCCGCTGGGCCTGGCGGTCGCGTACGACCCGGGCGGCGGGCCGATCTACCTGGACACCCTGCGCCCCGGCCGGGCCGACCGCGACCGACGGCCCCGACGCGTGTGGCTCCAGCCGGAGGACGACGTACCGCACATCCGAGACCGTCTCGCCCGCTTGCGCGACGCGGTGGGCCTACGCCCGTCCCAGCTGACGGTCGCGCCGACCGTGGCCGCCGCGGCCGCGGACGTACTCGGCCACGGCGACGCCCTGCTCTGCTCGGCCCCCCAGGCTCACGAACTCCACCTCCACTGGCGCCCCCTCGGCGAACTGGGCCCCGCCTTCGCCCGCGGCTTCTCCCTGACCATCACGGACGAGGCGGACACCGACGCGGCCCGCATAGGCCACGCATGCGCACACAGCATCGCCCGCTGCCTCGACGCACCGGCCCTCTCGGAGCCGGCCGCATGACCACCGCCGAGCGACCACTCGCCGATCTGCGCCGAGACCAGCGGACGGGCCACGGGACCGGCCGACGCCCCATCGGCACACCGGACCCCGCCTTCGCCCACGCGCTCTCCCCGGCCGCCCTCGACGCGCCCAACCCTCCAGAGGCATCCCCATGACCCCCCACACCGAGCGACTCCTCGCCGACCTGCGCCGGACCTGCGCGAGGGAGGGCTGTACGGGTCCTTCCTCGTCCGGGATCTGCAGACGGGTGACGAGATCGGGATCGACCCCGACGTCGAGCTGCCCGTCGCGTCCCTCGTGAAGATCCCGCTCGCCCTGGTGACGCTGGAGCGGATCCGGCGCGGCGAAGTCGACGGCGCCCGGGTGATAGAGGTGCCGCCCGGCCGGATCACCACGCCCGGCCCGACCGGCGTCAGCCGCTTCCGTCACGCTGCCCACATCGCCGTCGAGGACCTGCTCTACCTCAGCACCTGCATCAGCGACAACAGCGCCGCCGACGCCCTCTTCGCCCTCACGCCGCCCGGCCAAGTCGGTTCGGTCCTCCACGAGTTGGGGCTGCGCGGCATCGCCGTACGGCACACCATGCGCGAGCTGATGGAGACGCCGGTGGAGCGTTTCGACCCGGCGGACGTGCACCTCGCGCACGCCCTCGCGATCGACGCGGGCACCCCGGGCCGCGGCCACCGGGTTCCCCAACTCGACATCTCACGCGCCAACACCGGCACGGCACGGGCGTTCGTCGACCTCCTCCAGGCCCTCTGGCGCCCCGGCGCCACCGGACCCCCGGCGGTCCACCCCGAAGTCGCGGCACAGGTACGCGGCTTCATGGCCAACAACCTCGTACGCAACCGCCTCGCCCCGGACTTCGACTCGGACGCCTCCACCTGGTCGTCCAAGACCGGCATGCTGCTCAACCTCCGCCACGAGGTCGGCGTCGTCGAACACGCCGACGGCCAGACCTACGCGATAGCCGTCCTGACCGAGTCCCGGGTCGCCGCCGGCCGCCAGCCGGGCGCCGACGCCCTCATGGGCCAGGTGGCCCGACGCCTGCGCGACGAACTCCGTTCGAGGTGGATCCAGGACCAGAACGGCCCCTAGGCCGTGTCCGGATCGATCGCCGCCTCAGCCGCTGCCTTGATCCGGGCGCCGAAGTCGTCGGCGTCCTTGCGGGCGGCGGCGAGCGCCAGGCCGACCAGGAGCTTGCCGAGGCCGTGGCCCTCCAGAACGTTGAAGACATGGACCCGAGTGCCGCCGTCGGCCAGCGGCTCCAGGTCATAGCCGCCTTCGCGGGCCGTCACGCTGTTCTTCGACACCTCCGCCCACCGGATCCTCACCGGGGATTCAAGGTCGGTGATGCGGAACTCCCTGGCACTCTTGATCCCTGCGTCCTTGACCGTGCTGCGGAAGGCGGTACCCACGGTGGTCGGGGCGTCGGGAACCCGCTCGATCCTGAGCACGCGGGGGCTGAACTGCGGATCGTTGCGTCCGTCGGCGAGGTAGTCGAACACCGTCTCGACAGGTCGATCGACCTCGATCGTCGTTTCGAACTGGCCTGGCATGAGCACTCCTCAAGCGTTCGAGCCGCAGCGTGCACGCGAAGGGCCGTGCCGCCTGTCCTGACAGGGCGGCACAGCGACCGTATGGGAGCAGTCGGCAGCTCGCGAGGCGAGTGGCTGACCAGGACCGGGCGTGGGGCCGCACGGATGCGATCACGGCTCGCAGGGGTGACGCTGTTCCTCGTGGCATTGCCGCGCCGCCTGCCCAGTGGCAGGGCGCATGGGCGCTCTCGCCGGGCCGTTCACGAGCCGTCGCGACTCTCCCAGCCACGTGCCCCTGCCCGAACCCCACACGGCATCACCCACGACTTCATGATGCTCAACCCACTCAGCGACACCCACGCCACCCGTGCGGCCGTCGCCCAGGCCGTCGCGGTGCTGCGCGAGGCCCTGAGCAGTGGTGCCGCATCTCCTTGATCTGTGTCTGCCCACTTCGGGAGGCTCGGCATGACATCCGATTCCATCTGGCGGTCCGCAGCGCGGCAGTTGCCGGTCAGGCTCTGCGTCGGCACGTTCTTCCTCAACTCCGCGCTGTCGAAACGCGGCGCGGACCAGGCCACCGCTGAGGGACTGCATCAGTTCGCCACCACCACCTATCCCTTCTTGGGCAAGCTCGACGCCCAGCGGTTCGTCCGGTTGCTCTCCGCCGGGGAGGCCGCCGTCGCCGCCGCGTTGCTCCTGCCGGTGGTCCCTGCCGCTGTTGCCGGAGCCGCCCTGACCGCGTTCTCCGTCGGCACGCTCGGGCTGTACCTGCGCGCGCCGGGCATGCGCGAGGAGGGCAGCCTGCGCCCCACTGAGCAGGGAGTCGTGGTGGCCAAGGACGTCTGGATGCTGGGCATCGGCGTCTCCCTCATCATCGAGGGCGTCAGCGATCACCGGTGAGGACGAGACGGACACGGACTGCGCAACCGGTCCTAGCGGGCCGTCACCGCCAGCTTCGCCCCCAGCGCCACGAACGACCCGGCGAAGCCCCGCCGCAGCCAGGTCATCACCCGGGGCCGGGAGGTGACATGGCTGCGGACGGATGCCGCGAGGATGCCGTACGCCGCGAAGACCACGAACGTCACCAGCATGAACACGCCGCCGAGCGCGAGCATGCGCGGCAGGGCGTTCGCCTCGCCGGGGTTCACGAACTGGGGCAGGAACGCGAAGAAGAAGATCGTCAGCTTCGGGTTGAGAACGTTGATCAGAACGCCCCGCACGACCACACGCCCGGCCGAGACCGGCGCGGCCCCCTCGTCCTCGTCCACGCCGAGCGCCTCCTTGTCCTTGAGCGTGGCCCAGGCCATGTACAGGAGGTAGGCGACACCGGCGTACTTGAGGATCTGGAAGGCCGTGGCGCTCGCGTGCAGCACGGCGGCGACTCCGGTGACGGTGGCCAGCATGTGCGGCACGATCCCGAGCGTGCAGCCGAGGGCCGCGACGACACTCGCCCGCCGGCCGCGGGAGAGTCCGGCGGCGAGGGTGTAGACGACGCCGGTGCCGGGAGTGGCGACGACAACGAGGGTGGTCAGGAGGAAGGCGATGCTCATGCGCCCCAGCCTGGGCGCGCGGCGGTCCCTGATACAGGGCCAAAGCGGCGCCTGTATCCGGGGCCAATGACGTGCGAGCGCTCCGGTCAGACGGACGCGGACAGCGCGTCCCGCTCGGACTCGGCCAGCAGCACGCAGAACTCGTTGCCTTCCGGATCGGCGAGAACGACCCAGCCCCAGCCGTCGGGTTTACGGCGATCATCGACCACCGAGGCGCCGAGCCCCAGCAACCGCTGGACCTCCTCGTCCCGCGTGGTGTCGGGGCTCAGGCACAGATGGAGCCTGTTCTTGGCCGACTTGGGCTCCGGAACCTGGTTGAAGTACAGGACCGGCCCACCGGGCAGCGTGACCGCGGTCTCCTCGTCGCCGGGCGCGTCCTCGGCGTCGACCGGGTGCCCGGTCACCTGCGCCCAGAACCGCGCCAGTTGGTAGGCGTTCGCACAGTCGATCGCTACGTTCTTCACCGTTGAGGCCATGCACGCGATCTTTCCCGGACGATGCCCCGCCCGCCACGCAAAAAGCTGACGGGAGACGCGACGTCCCCCGTCAGCTTCAGCTCACGAACAGGCCTTGGCTAGGCGCCGATCAGCCGGCTGGCCAGGTACCCCTCGATCTGGTCCAGCGAAATCCGCTCCTGCTTCATCGAGTCCCGCTCACGCACCGTCACCGCGTTGTCGTCCAGCGTGTCGAAGTCGACCGTGACGCAGAACGGCGTACCGATCTCGTCCTGGCGGCGGTAGCGGCGGCCGATCGCACCCGCGTCGTCGAACTCGATGTTCCAGTTCTGGCGGAGCGCCTGCGCGAGGCCCTTGGCCTTCGGGGAGAGCTCGGGGTTACGGGACAGCGGGAGCACCGCGACCTTCACCGGCGCCAGGCGGTGGTCGAGGCGCAGAACGGTCCGCTTCTCCATCTTGCCCTTGGCGTTCGGCGCCTCGTCCTCGACGTAGGCGTCGAGCAGGAAGGCGAGCATCGCGCGGCCGACACCGGCCGCGGGCTCGATGACGTACGGCGTCCAGCGCTCGCCGGCCTCCTGGTCGAAGTAGGAGAGGTCCTGGCCGGAGGCCTTGGAGTGCGCGCCGAGGTCGTAGTCGGTGCGGTTGGCGACACCCTCCAGCTCGCCCCACTCGTTGCCGCCGAACTGGAAGCGGTACTCGATGTCAGCGGTGCGCTTGGAGTAGTGGGAGAGCTTCTCCTTCGGGTGCTCGTACCACCGCATGTTCTCCTCGCGCAGGCCCAGGCCGGTGTACCAGTTCCAGCGCTGCTCCATCCAGTACTCCTGCCACTTCTCGTCCTCGCCCGGCTTGACGAAGAACTCCATCTCCATCTGCTCGAACTCGCGGGTGCGGAAGATGAAGTTGCCGGGCGTGATCTCGTTGCGGAAGGACTTGCCCATCTGCGCGATGCCGAACGGCGGCTTGCGGCGCGAAGTGGTCTGCACCTGGGCGAAGTTGGTGAAGATGCCCTGGGCGGTCTCGGGGCGGAGGTAAGCGATGGAGCCGCTGTCCTGCGTCGGGCCCAGGTGCGTGGAGAGGAGCCCCGAGAACTGCTTGGGCTCGGTGAACTGGCCCTTGTTGCCGCAGTTGGGGCAGTTGACGTCGGCGAGGCCGTTCTCCGGGAGGTGGCCCTTCTTCGCCTCGTACGCCTCCTCCAGGTGGTCGGCGCGGAAGCGCTTGTGGCAGGAGGTGCACTCGGTGAGCGGGTCCGTGAAGGTGGCGACGTGACCGGAGGCGACCCAGACCTCGGGGGCCAGGATGACGGACGAGTCGATACCGACCACGTCCTCGCGCGACGTCACCATGTAGCGCCACCACTGGCGCTTCAGGTTCTCCTTGAGCTCGACACCCAGCGGCCCGTAGTCCCAGGCGGCGCGCTGGCCGCCGTAGATCTCACTGCAGGGGAATACGAAGCCACGGCGCTTGCTCAGGCTGACGATGGTGTCGATCTTGTCGGCGGCCACGGTGCTCTCTTCATTACGACGACGGGCGACGAAGCGAGGCGCTTCACAGCGAATGCTTCAGGGTACCGGCGGGGGATCCCCCTCAACCAAATCGGTTGCCCTCTGTGGGCCGCTCATCACGCTTGTTGACAATCGTTTCCAATTTTGCTGAAAATGACTGTCATGAACGTACGACGACATCACATATCCGGCCTCGCCCTGGCGGCCGTCACCGCTCTCGGCGCCGGCACCCTCTCCGCCTGCTCCTCCGACAGCGCGGCCGCGGGCAACACGGACAGGTTCGACGTCGTCGCGTCGTTCTACCCCATGGCCTTCCTCGCCGAGCAGATCGGCGGCGACCACGTGAAGGTCTCCAGTCTGACCGAACCCGGCCAGGAGCCGCACGACCTGGAGATCAGCGCCCAGCAGCGGGCGCAGCTTGAGGACTCCGACGCGGCGCTCTACCTCAAGGGTCTCCAGCCGTCGGTCGACGAGGCCATCGGCCAGTCCGGCGTCAAGACCAAGATCGACGCCGCCACGCTGACCAAGCTGGAGGACCACGGCGAGGTCGAGGACAGCCACGGGCACGAGGGCGAGGAGGCGCACTCCGAGGAGGAGGAGCACGCCCGCGACCCGCACATCTGGCTCGACCCGGTGAAGTACGCCGAGGTCGCCAAGGGGGTCGGCGCGGCCTTCGAGAAGGCCGACCCTGACCACGCGGCCGACTACAAGAAGAACACCGAGGCCCTGGTCAAGAAGCTCGACGGGCTCGACACCGAGTTCGCGGACGGCCTGAAGAACACCAAGAGCAAGGTCTTCTTCACCAACCACGCCGCCTTCACCTACCTCGCCGAGCGCTACGGCCTGACCCAGGAGGCCATCTCCGGCCTCGACCCGGAGAGCGAGCCCAGCCCGGCCCGGATCAAGGAGCTCCAGCAGGAGGCCAAGGCCGACGGCGTCACCACCGTCTTCTACGAGACACTGGTGTCCGACAAGACCGCGAAGACCCTCGCCGACGACGCGGGCCTCAAGACGGACGTCCTCGACCCGCTCGAGGGCATCACCGGCAAGTCCAAGGGCGACGACTACTTCGAGGTCATGCAGGCCAACCTCACGGCCCTGAAGACGGCCCTGGGAGCCAAGTGACCAACGTACGGAGGACGGCATGACCGAGCCCGTGATATCGCTGCGCGGCGTCCGCGCCGAGCTGGGCTCGCGCCCCGTCCTGCGCGGCATCGACCTCACCGTGGACCGCGGTGAGGTCGTCGCGCTGCTCGGCGCCAACGGCTCGGGCAAGTCGACCGCCGTGCGCAGCGTCATCGGCCAGGTGCCGGTCAGCGCCGGCGAGATCGAGCTGTTCGGCACGGTCCGGCGCCGGTTCCGCGACTGGGCGCGCGTGGGCTACGTCCCGCAGCGCACGACGGCCGCGGGCGGGGTGCCCGCCACCGTCGGTGAGGTCGTCTCCTCGGGCCGCCTGTCCCGCACCCGCTTCGGCGTCTTCCGCAAGGCCGACCACGCGGCCGTACGGCACGCCCTGGAGCTGGTCGGCATGGCGGACCGCGTGAAGGACTCGGTGAGCACCCTGTCCGGCGGCCAGCACCAGCGCGTACTGATCGCCCGCGCGCTCGCCTCCCAGCCCGAGCTGCTGATCATGGACGAGCCGATGGCGGGCGTGGACCTGGCCAGCCAGGAGGTGCTCGCGCAGACGCTGCGGGAGCAGGTCGCGGCCGGCGCGACGGTCCTGCTGGTGCTCCACGAGCTCGGCCCGCTGGAGCCCTTGATCGACCGGGCGGTCGTCCTGCGCGACGGCTGCGTCCTGCACGACGGCCCGCCCCCGAAGGCCGTCGGCCAGCACGCGCTGCCCGGCCACGACCACGTACACCCGCACGCGGCTCACGACGCCGAACCGATCCGGACGGGGCTGCTGAGCTGATGGACTTCCTGAACTACGACTTCATGCAGCGGGCGCTGCTCGCCGCGGTGCTGGTCGGCATCACGGCCCCCGCCGTGGGCATCTACCTGGTCCAGCGCCGCCAGGCCCTGATGGGCGACGGCATCGGCCACGTCGCGATGACCGGCGTGGGCCTCGGCTTCCTCCTCTCCTGGTCCCCGGTGTGGATGGCGACCCTGGTGTCGGTCCTCGGCGCGATCGCCATGGAACTGATCCGCTGGTACGGCAAGATGCGCGGCGACCTCGCACTCGCGATGCTCTTCTACGGCGGCATGGCCGGCGGCGTGATGCTGATCAACCTCGCGCCGAACGGCTCGAACGCCAACCTGACGTCGTACCTCTTCGGCTCCCTCTCCACGGTCAGCGAGTCGGACGTCACGGCGATCGTCCTGCTGGCGGCTTTCGTGGTCCTGGTCACTCTCGGCCTGCGCCGCCAGTTGTTCGCGGTGAGCCAGGACGAGGAGTTCGCGAGGGTCACGGGCCTCCCGGTCCGCGCCCTGAACCTGCTGACGGCGATCACGGCGGCGGTGACGGTCACGGTCGCGATGCGCGTGGTCGGCCTGCTCCTGGTGAGCGCGCTGATGGTGGTGCCGGTGGCGGCGGCCCAGCAGCTGACGCGCAGTTTCGCGGCGACGTTCGCCATCGCGGTTGCGATCGGCATCACGGTGACGATCGGCGGCACGGTGACCTCGTACTACCAGGACGTGCCGCCCGGCGCGACGATCGTCCTGCTGACCATCGGCGCGTTCATCGCGCTGACCGCGCTGGCGGCCCCGCTGGCCCGGCGCAGGGCCCGGGCCCTGGCCGCCGCACAGCCCTCCGGCGACCCGGCGGAGTGTGCGATTCCGGCCAGCCGGGAGGCCGCGGGCAAGGTCGGCGTCTGACCGCTGACAGTCCGGGCTGGCACAATGGCCCGGCAAGTGCAGACGTGAGGAGGCAACCGGTGACAGTCGCTGGACCGCCCGTGAAGGGCCGCGCGACCCGGCAGCGGGCCGCCGTGGCGGCGGCCCTTGACGAGGTCGACGAGTTCCGCAGTGCGCAGGATCTCCACGACATGCTCAAGCACAAGGGCGACTCGGTCGGGCTCACCACGGTCTACCGCACCCTGCAGTCCCTCGCCGACGCCGGTGAGGTCGACGTCCTGCGCACCGCCGACGGCGAGTCCGTCTACCGGCGGTGCTCGACCGGCGAACACCACCACCATCTCGTCTGCCGCGTCTGTGGCAAGGCGGTCGAGGTGGAGGGGCCGGCGGTGGAGAAGTGGGCGGACGCGATCGCGGCGGAGCACGGCTTCGTGAACGTGGCCCACACGGTGGAAATCTTCGGCACGTGTGCGGAGTGCTCCGCCGGTTGAGCCGGATCCTGTGCGGGTGAGTGGGGTTCCGGGGGGGCATCCCTGTAATTCAGCCCGGATGTCACACGCGGCGCAGGTGGTGGTCGAGCGTCGCGCGCAGCCGGTCGATGTCGGCCGGTTGGGCCGCCCCGCGCTTGACGAGCACCATCGCGCACCGTCCTCCCCGGTCGGGGCTGCGCAGGACGAAGACGCGATCGGACTCGGCGTAGCTGCCGAAGTTCCCCCAGCTCTGGTTCACATCGGCGTGAGCGCCGGTGGCCCGTATTCCCTCGGCGTCCACCGTCACGCGGACCAGGCCCTGGTGCTGCTGCGCCTTCAGCGTCGTACGGGCGGTCAAGTGCGGCGCGAAGTACAGGAGCACCGCGCACCCCAGGAACATCAGCGCGGGCACGAGGAAGTCCCCAGGGTGGCTCGCGTCCAGGACCAGCAGGGCCAGGCCCAGAAGTCCGAAGACGGCGAGAAAGGCCGGTCGGTAGACAAGAGCGGCCACCCCTCGCGTGCGCACGAGGGTCCTGATGCCGTCCACCAGGTCGGCGTGCTGGTGCTCGTACTCCAGCACGACCTGGTCCTCCCGCGGCTCAACGGTCTGCTCCTCGATCACGACCCCTCCTCGGTCCTTCGGTGACGAGCCGTGATCGTAGCCGCAGGATCCGACAGCGGGCCCGGGGCCCTACTCCTGCCTACCCTCCATGGCCAGCAGTTCCTCGTTCGGAATGGCCCCACCGAACCGCCGGTCACGCGAGGCGAACTCGACGCACGCACGCCACAGGTCACGGCGGTCGAAGTCCGGCCAGAGCACGTCCTGGAAGACCATCTCGGCGTACGCGCTCTGCCACAGCAGATAGTTGGACGTGCGCTGCTCGCCGCTCGGCCGCAGGAACAGGTCCACGTCCGGCATGTCGGGGTAGTAGAGGTACTTCGCGAAGGTCTTCTCGTTGACCTTGGACGGGTCCAGCCGCCCGGCCCGCACATCCTCCGCGAGCGCCTGCGCCGCGTCCGCGATCTCGGCCCGCCCGCCGTAGTTCATGCAGAAGTACAGCGTCAGCTTGTCGTTGCCCTTGGTCTGCTCCTGGGAGATCTCCAGCTCCTTGGCGACCGACTTCCACAGCTTCGGCATCCGCCCGACCCACCGCACCCGAACCCCCAGCTCGTCCAGCTGATCCCGGGTCTTGCGGATGAAGTCACGGTTGAAGTTCATCAGGAAGCGCACCTCGTCCGGCGACCGCTTCCAGTTCTCGGTGGAGAAGGCGTAGAGCGAGATCGCGCCCACACCCATCTCGATCGCGCCCTGGAGCACGTCCAGCACCCGCTCGGCACCGACCTTGTGCCCCTCGGTACGCGGCAGCCCCCGCTCCTTCGCCCAGCGGCCGTTCCCGTCCATGACGATCGCCACATGCTTCGGGATCAGCTCACCGGGAAGCTTCGGCGCGCGGGCACCGGACGGGTGCGGCTCCGGCGCCCTGTACTCGCGTCGCCGACGCCCCAGGAACCCACTCACGGCCATGTGCTTCTCGTCTCCTCTTACCGCTTACTTTTCCACGTACCGAAGCGAGCGCAGCCCGCGCTCCAGATGCCAGTGCAGATAGGCGGACACCAGCCCGCTGCCCTCCCGGACATGCCGCGCCTCGCACGCGTCGGCCGTCTCCCAGTCTCCCGTGAGCAGCGCGCCGAGCAGTTCGAGGGTCTGCGGCGACGGTACGACGCTACCGGGCACCCGGCAGTCCACGCAGACCGAGCCCCCGGAGGCCACCGAGAAGAAGCGGTTCGGTCCGGGCATCCCGCACTTCGCACAGTCGCTGAAGGTCGGGGCGTAACCGTTGACGGCGAGGGAGCGCAGCAGGAACGCGTCGAGCACGAGATGCGGCGCGTGCTCACCGCGGGAGAGGGTGCGCAGGGCGCCGACCAGCAGCAGATACTGCTGCACCGCCGGCTCGCCCTCGTGATCGGTGAACCGCTCGGCCGTCTCCAGCATTGCCGTCCCGGCGGTGTAGCGGGCGTAGTCGCTGACGATCCCGCCGCCGTACGGAGCGATGGTCTCGCTCTGCGTGCACAACGGAAGCCCGCGCCCGATCAGCTCGCTCCCCCGCGCGAAGAACTGCACGTCGACGTGGGAGAAGGGTTCGAGCCGCGCCCCGAACTTCGACTTGGTCCGCCGCACCCCACGGGCCACGGCCCGCACGCGCCCGTGCCCGCGCGTGAGCAGCGTGATGATCCGGTCCGCTTCGCCCAGCTTCTGGGTGCGCAGGACGATGCCGTCGTCGCGGAACAGACTCATGGGTTCATTCTCGCGTACGCCCGGAGTCAGCGGGTGCGGTCGGGGTGGCTGATGGTGTTCCAGGGGGCCAGGTTCCACGGGCTGGAACGATTCTCCCGGTCCAGCAGCGCCCGCAGGTGCGCGTCGGCGGTCGCCTGCGGCGCCGGGAAACCGGCGTCGGCCGTCCCCCGCAGCCCGTCCCGCCACACCTACCGGCCGAGCAGGTAGTGAGCGGCGTACTCCTCCCAGGAGGCGTACGTCCCCACTACCGCCGGCACGATGTTCTTCAGTGCGGTCCAGGCGTCGGCCTCGTCGATCAGCCCGCACGCGAAGCCACGGCGGGCGATGTCGACGTACAGCGCGGCGTCCCAGGCGAGCGGCGAGACGCCGGTGACCCGGTACGCCCGCGCCCGGTACCCGCTGCGCGACAGCTCGTCGAGCCGGCCGACCAGCTGTGCACGCGAGGTGATCTCCCACTGCTCGGCCAGCCAGCGCCGGGCCCCGTCGTCGTCGATCCGCGTGAACGGGTACAACGTGGTCCGCGAGGCACTCCGGTCCCTGCTCACCGGCGCGCTCAGCGACACCATCCACAGCTGGTGCGTGGTGAGCGGCACGGGGTAGCGGCGGGTGGCCTTCGGCCCTCGTCTCCTCCATCTCCAGAAACCCATGCCGCCGCACCATACGGGACCGCCCCGGCCAGGGGGTCCTGGGTCAAGGAACCTCACCCCGACTTCGCGCGTTCGCGTACGCGGTCGCCGCGCGCAGCCGCTCGGCGGGGCTGGCCGTACGCACGACCCCGGGCTCGGCGTCCCACTCCTTGCCGCCGCCGTACGGTCTGAGTTGGACGTACGGTCCCTCGTGTCCCATGACGATGCCGATTCTTCCGTTGCGTGTGTCGACCACGTACGACCCGATGGGTGGCTTCATCGCAGTACCGCCGCGAGGCGCTGCGCGGTCTCGACCGAACACCGGCCCAATTCGACGAGCGGGCAAGGGGCTTCACGCGCAAGACTCGCCGGGTCGATCCGGAGTGTCGGGAGCGTAATTCCTGCCTTCTGCAGCACCGCCCGCAATTCCTTCACTGCTTCCTCCGCTTCTTCGACGCAGTGCGCCGAGTGTCGTGCCGTCACGTCACTCCCCCTCTATTTGGGTTTCACTCATTTCATCTCCATCCTGACCTGCGACGCCTACACTCGGCAGGAGTCTGTGCCCTACAAGTGCGGGGAAGTGCAAGGGGGTTGGCCATGGCCAATGCTTCACGTCAGGCGGCGTGGGAGTTCTTCGGCGCGGAACTGAAGCGGCGGAGGGAGGACGCGGGGCTCACTCAGGTGGAACTGGGGGCTCGGGTATTTGTCTCCGGCGGATACATCGGCCAGTTCGAACAGGCGATCCGAAAACCCCAATTGGACGTGGCGCAGCGGATTGATGAGGCGCTACAAACCGACGGTATTTT
>CBFGZZ010000124.1:0-21915 GCA_965653385.1 uncultured Streptomyces sp.
CGATGGTGCCGATCAGGCTGGCCTCGCGCGCGGTGCGCCCGCCGATCTGAACAACGCCGTCAGCCCGAGGTGCACCAGCAACGCCCCCAACGGCCACGCCAACAACGCCCCCTTGGCCCCCAACTTCAACGGCGCCGAGAACGCGACCCCCTTGCCCACCTCCTTGGCATGGGCGATCACATCCCCCGTAGGCCCGAGCCACACCCCGACCCGCCAGGCCAGCAACGCCCCGACGAACCCCCCGACAGCGAGCCCCACCACCAACGGCACACCCCCACGCCGCCGCCACAGAAAGACCGCAACCGCACTCACCAGCCCAAACGCGAGCGCGAGCAGAGTGAACGTTCCGTCCACCCCGACAGCCTGCTCCCCCTCGGAATCCTTGAAGTAGACGACCCAGCTCTCGTCGACGACGTCGCCGACCAGCGGCACGCTCGGCGCCAGCCACCACCACAGCACCCCGAGCAACGCCCCGAAGACCCCCAGCACCACCGCGACCACGGCGGCCTCCCGCACCTCGGTCTTCATCCCAGGGCCGTCCTGTCCGTACGAGCCGGATATGCCGTACGCGTCATGGGACCCGTAAGAGCCATGAGCACCAGCCCCATGAGGCCCATGAGACCCATGAGGTCCGTGAGCCTGCCCGGCGGCGGCAGCGGGCGGCTGCCAGCCCTGCTGCGGGGACTGGTCACGCGGATGCGGCGGAGGAGTCAGCGGAGCGGTCACCCTGCCATCGTGCCAGGCCGCCCTGTGCGGCGCTTCACCGGACGGCCGCCCGGCGGTACGCCCAGGTGGCGATGGCCAGCGAGACGACGCCGACCACCCCGCACACGGCCAGGTCCCCGAGCACGAAGGCCCAGTCGGGGTGCGGCCCGAAGGTCCGCGCGAAGGCCTCCACGCCGTACGTCGAGGGCAGCAGATCCCGAGTGAACCGCACCACCTCGGGCATCCGGTCGGCCGGCAGCACGCCCAGCAGCAGAGCCGCGGACATCCCCAACTGCCCGAGCAGTGTCGCCAGTTCGGGCCGCGGCGCGAGCAGCCCGAGTGCGGCACCGAGTCCGGCGAGCGCGGCGCCGGCCAGCGGGATCACGGCGACGAGCACCCACAGATGCGCCACCGGCAGCCCGAACAGCACACACCCGAAGACGGCCGTGACCACGGTGCCCGGCACGGTGAAGGAGGCGTACGCCCCCGCCGCCCCCAGCACCACCGCGGCGGGCGGCACGGGCAGTGTGGCGTAGTGGTCGAGCCCGCCGCTGGCCCGCAGCTGCCCGAAGTACTGGGCGAGCAGGTTCAGCGCGACGAAGGCCACGACGAGCACGGACGACCCGGCGACCACGGCCTGGGCCTCGGCGCCGCCGTCCACGACCCCGCGCATCAGGATCATGATCCCGATCGACTGGAAGGTCGCCACGAAGAGCAGCGGGATGCGCGCGACCCGGGCACGGGAGAGCTGCGCCCGGTACACGGCGCACAGCGACGGCCACAGCCGCGCCCGCGGCCCGAGCTCGGCCGCGGCCGGGCGGGCCGTCTCGTCCACGGCCAGGGCGCTGCCCGGCAGAACCTCGGCGGGTACGACACTCACGTGGCGCTGCTCCCTTTCACACGGGGGTCCACCGGGGAGGTGCCCCTGTTCCGTCCGGTGGCCCCATTCCGCACGTGTACGAAGACGGATACGGAAACGACAGTCTGCGTGCTCAAGCCTTCACCAGCCCCTGCTGTGCGTCCCCGCCCAGCGCCAGATAGACGTCCTCCAGGCTCGGCGTGGCCAGCGTGAAGTCGTCCAGCGCGGCGAACGCGGCCCCGCCGGTGACGGTGGCGACGACCGCTCGGGCCTCCTCCGGGGCGAGCCGCAGCGTCCAGCGCCGCCCGGACTCCACGACCCGGTCCTGGAGCGCGGCTACCTCGGGCACCTCCAGGGGCGCCCGGTCCCGCCACAACAGCTCGACCCGGACCTCGCCCGCGACCCGTTCCTTGAGCCCGGACGGGGTGTCGCAGGCGATGACGCGGCCCTGGTCGAGCACCGCGACCCGGTCGAGCACGGTCTCGGCCTCGATGACGTTGTGGGTGACGAGCAGCACGGTCGTCGCACGCTCGGCCCGTCGCCGGTCCACGGCCGACCACACGGCCCGCCGGGCCACCGGGTCCATCGCGGTGGTCGGCTCGTCCAGCACGAGCAGCGGCCGCTCCCCGACCAGTGCGGCGGCGAAGCAGGCCAGCCGGCGCTGACCACCGGAGAGCTTCTTGATCGGCCGACCGGCGAGCGGTCCGAGGCCCAGCTCGTCGAGTACGGCGTCCCGTTCGGCCCGCGCCTGCCGTACGTCCAGGCCGCGCAGCCGCCCGGTGGTCTCGGCGGCCAGCGAGACGGTCAGTTCGTCGAGAGCGGTGGACTCCTGGCCGAGGTAGGCGAGGATCCGCGCGGCCCGCTCGGGGTGCCGCACGATGTCGTGGCCGAGGATCTCCACGCTGCCGCGATCGGGGCGCATCAGCCCGGTGAGCTGGCGGACGAGGGTGGTCTTGCCGGCGCCGTTCGGGCCGAGCAGTCCGAAGATCTCGCCGCGCCGGATGTCCAGCCGTACGTCGTCGGTGGCCCGCACCTCGGGCGTGCCGGGCGAGCCGCGCCGCCCCCGGACCGCCGGGTAGGTCTTGGTCAGCCCGCGCACCGCGCACACGACATCGCCGCTGTGCCGAAGTGCCTGTGCCGCGCGCGTACTCACAAGGGACGAGCCTAAGGGGTCGACAACCCTGATCCGCCCTCGGGTCGGCCAGTCGCCACAAACCGCCAGCTCGCCGCCCGAAATCCACCGGGCCCCACAAATCAGCCGCAACGACGCTCAACGTCGACGGCGGGCGCGGGGCCCGGCGGTGCCGGCCTCGCCGTCACCCGTCCGGCTCACTCCCCGGCGGGCGCGTGCTCCGCGGCCGTCCGTACGTCGATCTCCCGCCAGAACCCGGCCCGGATCGCGTACCGGTCGTGCTCGTCGATCTGGTCGTCCTTGTGCGCGAGCAGCCCGAAGCGGGCCGCGTACCTGAGCAGTTCCCCGTCGATCCGGTGCGGGATCCGCGGATACATCCCGGACAGCTTCTGCAGATGCCCCTGCTCCCCGAGCCGGGCCATCCAGCGGCGGGCGAAGACCTGCCCCACCTCGTACGGGTCGCCGCCGACCGTGGTGATGTCCTCCTCGCGGTCGGCCCAGCGCTGCTCCGCCGTGGTCAGCTGCGCGAGGGTCGGCATCGAGGCGACGTCGGGCGACTCGGCCGCGACGCCGGGCCGGTCGACCCACCCCTTGTCGGAGGACCAGCGTAGCGTCGCGCTCGCCGGAGGCTGGGCGGGCGGCACACCGGGTGCGCGCAGGGCGGCGAGGTCCTTCGGCGTGGGCACGCCCTTGGGGGCGGGCACCCGCTCCTGCGTGCCGTTCTCCGAGGCGGCGGCCGGGGCGTGCTCGCTCTCCTCGGCGGTCCGCTCGGCCCGCCCGCCGAGCGCGGAGTCGGGCAGCGGCGCGGAGAGGATCGCGGCGATCTCGGGCCGGGGCGCGGGCGGCGGCGCGCACACCCCGGTGAGCTCCTTGGCGCGGACGGCCTTGGTGATCCACGTCCGGTCCAGGACGCGCCGCTCGTCGGCCTCGGCGACCAGGTCCTCGGACTGGTTGTAGTCGCCGTCGGCGGCCTGGACGGCCCACAGGTGTACGGCGACCCCGTGCTCCTTGGCGGCCATCATGCCCGGCAGCAGATCGCCGTCGCCGGTCACCAGCACGACGTCGGAACAGGCGCGGTTGCGGGCCAGTTCGGTCAGTTCGGCGTGCATCGCCGCGTCCACGCCCTTCTGCGCCCAGCGGCCGTCGCTGCGGGTCAGGGCGCCGAGCCGGACGGTGACCCGGGGCATCACGCGCAGCCTGCGGTGCTCGGGTTGGGGCACACGGTCGGGGGCGCCGTCGAACCAGTAGATGCGCAGCAGGGGCTGTTGGGTGTCGGACTCCGCGCGTTCGCGCAACCCCTGGATGAGGGCGGCGTGGTCGACGGTGATCCGGGACCGGGAGGGTTCCCCGGCGAGGAGGCTCGCGGCGGCCCCCAGCAGATACCCGGCGTCCACCAGGACGATGCAGCGGTCCACGCGTCTCACCCTCTTCCCGGGAGGTTTGCTTTGGGCTTCCTTCGAGTCTGCCCGACCGCGCGGGGGTTAACGGGGCGAACTCGATCTTCGGCGTGGCGTTTCGGGGCATCGCCTCCTTGACGCGCCATGCCTCACGCCCCGACAACCGCTGTTACACACGGTAATTATCCGAAATGCGTTCTTTATAAGCCTATGTGAATCTGGTCCCGGCCCTGGCCCCTAGATCCCCACAGGAGGCATCACCATGGCCAAGAACAAGAAGCAGGACCGTAAGCAGCCTCAGTCCGAGCGTGGTCAGCAGCAGGCCCAGCAGCCGTCGATGGAGACGCAGACCGAGCAGCGCATCGCGCAGGTGACCCCCGGCGACATGGCCCGCAAGGGGCGGCAGAAGCGCTTCGGTCACAACTGACATCTGCATAACGGGTTGTTGAGACCCAGGCACATGAAGAGGGGCGCATCCCGTGCGGGGAGCGCCCCTCTCGCGCGTACAGCGTGTTCAGCCGGCGAGACAGGACGGTCCGAGCAGCACCTTCAGGTCACCGAACAGCGCCGGATCGGGCTTCACCCGGTGCCGGTCCAGCCGGAGCACCGTGGTCTTGGTCGGTCCCTGGAGCTTGATGCGGACCTCGCTGTCGCCCTTGTGGTGGGTGAGGATCTCGCCGAGGCGGTTGATCATCGGCGGGGTGACCCTGGTGGCCGGAATGGTGAGGATCACGGGCGCGTTGGTGCCCGCGTTGGACAGGTCGGGGACCTGGAGCTCCATCGCGACCAGCCGCGGCACGTCCTCGCGCTTGTCGAGTCGGCCCTTGACGAACACGACCGCGTCCTCGACGAGTTGGGTCGAGACGAGCTGGTACGTCGCCGGGAAGAACATGCACTCGATGGAGCCGGCGAGGTCCTCGACGGTGGCGATGGCCCAGGCGTTGCCCTGCTTGGTCATCTTGCGCTGGAGGCCCGAGATGATGCCGCCGATGGTCACCACGGCCCCGTCGGCGTGCTCGCCGCCCGTCAGCTGGGCGATGCCCGCGTCGGCCTTGTCGGACAGCACGTGCTCCAGACCGAAGAGCGGGTGGTCGGAGACGTACAGACCGAGCATCTCCCGCTCCTGGGCGAGCAGATAGGTCTTGTCCCACTCCTCGTCGGTGAAGACGACGTCGAGTCCGAAGCCGGGCTCGTCGCTCTCCTCCTCGCCCATGCCGCCGAAGAGGTCGAACTGGCCCTCGGCCTCCTTGCGCTTGACCGCGACCACGTTGTCGATCATCGGCTCGAAGTGCGCGGTGAGGCCCTTGCGGGTGTGCCCCAGGGTGTCGAACGCGCCCGCCTTGATCAGCGACTCCGTGGTGCGCTTGTTGCACGCGGTCGCGTCGACCTTGTCGAGGTAGTCGGGGAAGGAGGCGTACTTGCCCTTGGCCTTGCGGCTCTTGATGATCGACTCGACCACGTTGGTGCCGACGTTGCGGACCGCTTCGAGGCCGAAGAGGATCACGTCGTCGCCCTGGGCGGCGAAGTTGTGCACCGACTCGTTGACGTTGGGCGGGAGCACCTTGATGCCCATGCGGCGGCACTCGTTGAGGTAGACCGCGGACTTGTCCTTGTCGTCCTTGACGGACGTCAGCAGCGCGGCCATGTACTCGGCGGGGTGGTTCGCCTTGAGGTAGGCGGTCCAGTACGAGACCAGGCCGTACGCGGCCGAGTGCGCCTTGTTGAAGGCGTAGCCGGCGAACGGGACCAGCACGTCCCACAGGGCCTGGATGGCCTCGTCGCTGTAGCCCTTCTTACGGGCGCCGTCCTGGAAGAGGACGAAGTTCTTCGCCAGTTCCTCGGGCTTCTTCTTGCCCATCACCCGGCGGAGGATGTCGGCCTCGCCGAGCGAGTAGCCGGCGATGATCTGGGCGGCCTTCTGCACCTGCTCCTGGTAGACGATCAGGCCGTAGGTGACGTCCAGGACCTCCCTGAGGGGCTCTTCGAGCTCCTTGTGGATGGGGGTGATCTCCTGGAGCTTGTTCTTGCGCAGCGCGTAGTTGGTGTGCGAGTCCATGCCCATCGGGCCGGGACGGTAGAGCGCGGAGACGGCGGAGATGTCTTCGAAGTTGTCGGGCTTCATCAGGCGCAGCAGCGAGCGCATGGGGCCGCCGTCGAACTGGAAGACGCCCAGGGTCTCGCCGCGCTGGAGCAGTTCGAAGGTCGTCGGGTCGTCCAGCGGGAGGCTCAGCAGCTCCAGGTCGATGCCCTTGTTGGACTTCACCATCTTGACGGCGTCGTCCATGATCGTCAGGTTGCGCAGGCCGAGGAAGTCCATCTTCAGCAGGCCGAGCGACTCGCAGCTCGGGTAGTCCCACTGTGTGATGGTCACGCCGTCGGTGTGCCGGACCCAGACGGGTACGTGCTCGGTGATGGTCTCGCTGGACATGATCACGCCGGCGGCGTGCACGCCCATCTGCCGGACCAGGCCCTCGACGCCCTTCGCGGTGTCGATGACCTTCTTCACGTCCGGCTCGTTCTCGTACATCGACCGGATCTCGCCCGCCTCGCTGTAGCGGGGGTGGGAGGGGTCGGTGATGCCGTTGAGGTCGATGCCCTTGCCGAGGACGTCGGCGGGCATGGCCTTGGTGAGGCGGTCGCCCATGGCGTACGGGTAGCCCAGCACGCGCGCGGAGTCCTTGATCGCGTTCTTCGCCTTGATCTTGCCGTAGGTGCCGATCATGGCGACCTTGTCGGCGCCGTACTTCTCCGTCACGTACCTGATCACCTCGACGCGCCGGCGCTCGTCGAAGTCGATGTCGACATCGGGCATCGAGATGCGCTCGGGGTTGAGGAACCGCTCGAAGATCAGGCCGTGCGGGATGGGGTCGAGGTCGGTGATGCCCATGGCGTAGGCGACGATCGAGCCGGCCGCGGAGCCTCGGCCGGGGCCGACCGCGATGCCGTTGTTCTTGGCCCACATGATGAAGTCGGCGACGACGAGGAAGTAGCCGGGGAAGCCCATCGAGATGATGACGTCCATCTCGTACTCGGCCTGCTTCTGGCGGTCCTCGGGGATGCCGCCGGGGAAGCGGCGCTCCATGCCGCGGCGGACCTCCTCCTTGAACCAGGTGACCTCGGTGTAGCCCTCGGGGATGTCGAACTTCGGCATGAGGTTCTTGGCCTCGAACATGCCCTCGGTGTCGACCATCTCGGCGACCAGGAGGGTGTTGGCGCAGCCCTCCTGCCAGGCGTCGGAGGAGTCGATGGCGTACATCTCGTCCGTGGACTTCAGGTAGTAGCCGGTGCCGTCGAACTTGAAGCGGTCCGGGTCGGAGAGGTTCTTGCCGGTCTGGATGCAGAGCAGGGCGTCGTGGGCGGTCGCCTCGTGCGCGTACGTGTAGTGCGAGTCGTTGGTGACCAGCGGGGGGATGCCGAGCTTCCGGCCGATCTCCAGCAGGCCGTCGCGGACCCGGTGCTCGATGTCGATGCCGTGGTCCATCAGCTCCAGGAAGTAGCGGTCCTTGCCGAAGATGTCCTGGTAGTCGGCGGCGGCCTTCAGGGCCTCCTCCTCCTGTCCCAGCCGCAGCCGGGTCTGGACCTCGCCGGAGGGGCAGCCGGTGGAGGCGACGATCCCCTCGGACCACTGGGAGATCGTCTCCTTGTCCATCCGGGGCCACTTCTGGAGCCAGCCCTCGGCGTACGCGTCGGAGGACAGCCGGAAGATGTTGTGCAGGCCCGTCTTGTTCACGGCCCACATCGTCTTGTGGGTGTAACCACCCGAACCGGAGACGTCGTCGCGCTTCTGGTGCGGCTGGCCCCACTGGATCTTGCGCTTGTTGCGCCGGGACTCGGGGGCGACGTACGCCTCGATCCCGATGATCGGGGTGACCCCGGCCTTCTTCGCGGTGTGGAAGAAGTCGTACGCCCCGTGGAGGTTGCCGTGGTCGGACATGGCGATGTGCGTCATGCCCATCTCGTTGCAGGCGTTGAACATGTCCTTCAGCCGCGCGGCACCGTCCAGCAGCGAGTACTGGGTGTGGACGTGCAGGTGCGTGAACGGCGGCTTTGACACGGCTTGGCCTCCATGGAAAACACTCGGTGACAGGCGGACGGACACTTCCGGGGACAGCGTCGAAGTCTATGCCTCGGGACTGACACTCGCGGGGCTCCCCCGCGTACCTTCACAGCGAGGACCGCGGGCACTTTCCCGTGGGCCCGTCCGTTGGAGACGACAGAAACGCTGTCGTACACATGCACCAACCAGGAGGCACCCAGCGATGTCGGTCCCCCAGCTCAACGACGAGCAGCGCGGCGACGAGATCCTCGCCGTCTTCGAGACCGCCTTCGGCGAGCTCCTGGCCGCCGACCCGGCCGCGTTCCGCGTGAAGTTCCGGAAGATGGCGGCCTCGGCCTTCGCGTTCTACCGCGGTACGGCGTGCCTCTTCTACCACGATCTCGAAGCCGAGAAGCGGGGCGGCCCGTTCCTGGACGAGCGCACCTCGCGCGTGTGGATCCACGGCGACCTGCACGCGGAGAACTTCGGCACGTACATGGACGCCAACGGACGGCTGATCTTCAACGTCAACGACTTCGACGAGGCCTACGTCGGCCCCTTCACCTGGGACCTCAAGCGCTTCGCCGCCTCCATCGCCCTCATCGGGTACGCGAAGGCCCTCGGCGACGAGCAGATCACCGAGCTGGTGCGCATCTACGCGGCCGCCTACCGCGAGCGCGTGCACGCGCTCGCGACCGGCGCCAAGAGCGACGAGGTGCCGCCGTTCACGCTGGACACCGCCCAGGGGCCGCTGCTGGACGCGCTGCGCGACGCCCGCGCGCTGACCCGCTTCGGGCTGCTGGAGTCGATGACCGAGATCCGCGACTTCGAGCGCCGCTTCGCCGCGGGCGGCGGCTCCATCGAGCTGGACGCGGCCACGCGCTACAAGGTGCTCGCCGCCTTCGACGGCTACCTGGAGACACTGCCGGACGCCTCGCTGGCCCGCCCGGACTCGTACCGGGTGAAGGACGTGGTCGGCCGCCGCGGCATCGGCATCGGCTCGGCCGGGCTGCCGTCGTACAACATCCTGCTGGAAGGCCACACCGACGCCCTCGAGAACGACGTGGTGATCTACATCAAGCAGGCCCAGACCCCGGCCGTCTCCCGGCACATCACGGACCAGGCGCTGCACGACTACTTCCAGCACGAGGGCCACCGCACGGTGATCTCCCAGCGCGCCCTCCAGGCCAACGCCGACCCGTGGCTCGGCTGGACCGAGCTCGACGGCGCGGGCCAGCTGGTCGCCGAGGTCTCGCCGTACGCGGTGGACCTGGACTGGGGCGACATCGACGAGCCGGAGGAGATCGCGGCGGTCGTCGCCGACCTCGGCCGGGCCACGGCCACGATGCACGCGGCGGCGGACGACACCTCCGGCGAGTCCCTGGTGCCCTTCTCCACCGAGCGGGCCATCGACGCTGCCATCGCGGCCGACGAGGACGGCTTCGCGGAGCTCCTGGTCTCCTTCGCCCACGACTACGGCGCACGCGCGCGCGGCGACCACCAGATCTTCGTGGACCTTTTCCGCAACGGCCGGATTCCGGGTCTGTGACGGAAAGGTCGCTCACCGGCGTTCCCCGACCGCTCACAGGCATCCTTTAGGGGTCTCTTACAGGACCACGTGACACACTCTCCTCCGCTATGGACATATCCGGGACCCAGCTGCGAGCCGTACGCGCGGCGCTGTTCACGTCACTCGTCGTGACGCTCAGCACCGCGTCGCACGTGCTGCTGTCGCGGGCACCCCTGCCGTTGAACACGGTGGCCCTGCTCGCGGCCGCCGTGTTCGTCCTGGCGTACGCCCTGGCCGGCCGCGAGCGGAGCTTCGGGCGGATCGCCGCCCTGCTGATCCCGCTGGAACTGGCCGCCGACACGATCCTCACCACCGGCCAGCACGTCTGTTACGGCAAGGCGGGTGGACCGGTCGCCGGACCGCTGGCCTCGGTCGGCTGGGACGTGCTGTGCGGCGACGGCACCCGGGTCGGCACCCCGCTGGCCCAGGTCACCGGCACCGACCCCGACAAGCTCGGCGGTCTCCTCGCCCACGCCGACCCGGCCACCGCCTGGCTGCTGCTCGGCGCGCACATCGGGGTCGGCCTCGTCGCCGCCGCCTGGCTGCGACGCGGCGAGCGGGCGCTGGAACAGCTGGTGCGGGCCGTGGCCGCGACGACGTTCCGCCCGCTGCTGCTGGCGGTCGCCGCGGTGACGGTCCGCCGGACCGCACCGGCCCGTCGGCTGCCGCGGCCCGCCCGCCGTACGGCCGCCGCCCGCAGCCTCCTCCTCGCGCACTCCCTGGGACGGCGTGGCCCTCCGTGCTCACCCGCCCTCGTGTGAACCGTCCGCAACGTCACCGGTCACACGCGCACGGCATTTCGAGCACCACCACCTCCCGATACGTATCCCGCACACACAGGTGTGCGTGTCCCCATGGAGATCACCAAGATGAGCAAGCGGAACAGCCAGTCGGCGAAGTCGGCGGCCCGGGAGCGGCTGCGCGCCGAGCGTGAGCGCGAGGCCAAGCGGGCCAAGGTCAGGCGGCAGGTCATCGTCGCCTGCTCGGTCGTCGGCGTCCTGGCGGCGGCCGGTGGCATCGGCTACGCGGTCGTCCAGGCCAACAAGCCCAGCCACTGGGAGTCGATGACGGACGCCAAGGTCGTCGCGCCGGCCAACACCTCCGGCACCAACGGCACGACCGTCGTCATCGGCAAGGACAGCGCCAAGAAGACCCTCAAGATCTACGAGGACCCGCGCTGCCCCGTCTGTGCCTCGTTCGAGCAGGCCGCGGGCTCTGTCGTCGACAAGGACGTCGAGGCCGGCAAGTACAAGGTCCAGTTCGTCGGCGGCACGTTCCTCGACGGCGACCAGATGAAGGACGACGAGATCGGAGCCCGCGGCGAGGGCTCCAAGAACGCGATGAGCGCCATGGGTGCCGCGCTGAACGTGAGCCCGGAGGCGTTCCTCGAGTACAAGACCGCGCTGTACTCGGCGAAGTACCACCCGGTGGAGTCCGACGACAAGTTCAAGGACGACGACTACCTGATCGAGATCGGGAACTCCGTCCCCGCCCTGAAGAACAACACCAAGTTCCAGAACGCGGTGAAGAAGGGCACGTACGACGCCTGGGCGCTGGCCATGTCGAAGACCTTCGACACCAACAAGGACGGCGTGACGGGCACCCCGAGCTTCGTCATGGACGGCAAGAAGCTCGAGACCTCCAATCCCAACACGGGTTGGACGGCGGACGAGTTCACCAAGGCGGTGGACGCGGCCCTCAAGGGCTGACGCCGACCGTACGGCAGCCCTAGGCCGTAGGGCCGCCACAAGACAGCCGGAGGCCCCGGAAGGCAGCCTTCGCGCGAAGAGCGGGCGAACTTTCACCAGTTCGCCCGCTCTCGTTCATACCGACCAGTAACCTGATCGCTCGTGACCAATCGACTCAGATCATCCGAGCGACTCAACTCCCTTGCCCCTCGCCGCCGTACGGTCGTCAAGGCCGCGGCGGCGACGGCTGTCCTGGCCGGCCCGCTCGCGGCCGCCCTGCCGGCCGGCGCCGCCGACGCGGCCCCCGCCTTCCTGCACGGCGTCGCCTCCGGCGACCCGCTGCCCGACGGCGTCCTGCTGTGGACCCGGGTGACGCCCACACCCGAGGCGACCCCCGGTTCCGGGCTGGGCCCGGACACCGAGGTCAGCTGGATCGTCGCCAAGGACAAGGCGCTGACGAACATCGTCGCCAAAGGCTCGACCACCGCGACCGCCGCCTCCGACCACACCGTCAAGGCGGACATACGCGGCCTGGAGCCGGCCACCGACTACTGGTTCCGCTTCTCGGCCGGCGCCGCGGACTCCCCGGCGGCGCGTACCCGCACCGCGCCGGCGGCGACCGCGTCCGTCGCGGGCCTGCGCTTCGGTGTCGTCTCCTGCGCCAACTGGGAGGGCGGCTACTTCTCCTCGTACCGCCATCTCGCGGCCCGCGGCGACCTGGACGCCTGGCTGCATCTCGGTGACTACATCTACGAGTACGGCACCGGCGAGTACGGCACGCGCGGCACCGTCGTACGGCAGACCGCACCCACCCACGAGATCCTCACCCTCGCCGACTACCGCGTCCGGCACGGCAAGTACAAGACGGACCCGGACCTTCAGGCCCTGCACACCAAGGCTCCCGTCATCGCGATCTGGGACGACCACGAGATCGCCAACGACGCCTGGTCGGGCGGCGCCGAGAACCACACCGAGGGCGCCGAGGGCAGCTGGGCAGCGCGCCGGGCCGCCGCCAAGCAGGCCTACTTCGAGTGGATGCCGGTGCGCCCGGCCATCGCCGGCACCACCTACCGCCGGCTGCGCTTCGGCAAGCTCGCCGACCTCTCCCTGCTGGACCTGCGCTCCTTCCGCTCGCAGCAGGTCTCCGTCGGCAACGGCGAGGTCGACGACCCGGACCGTACGCTCACCGGGCGGGCCCAACTGGACTGGCTGAAGGCGGGGCTGAAGTCCTCCGACACCACCTGGCGGCTGGTCGGGAATTCGGTGATGATCTCCCCGTTCGCGATCGGCTCCCTCACCGCCGACCTGCTGAAGCCCCTCGCCAAGCTGATGGGCCTGCCGCAGGAGGGCCTCGCCCTGAACCCCGACCAGTGGGACGGCTACACCGACGACCGCCGCGAACTCCTCGCCCATCTGCGCGCGAACGCCATCCGCAACACGGTGTTCCTGACCGGCGACATCCACATGGCATGGGCCAACGACGTGCCCGTGGACGCCGGCACCTACCCGCTGTCGGCCTCCGCCGCGACGGAGTTCGTCGTCACCTCGGTCACCTCCGACAACCTCGACGACCTCGTGAAGGTCCCCGAGGGCACGGTCTCCGCCATCGCCTCGCCGATCATCAGGGCCGCCAACCGGCACGTCCACTGGGTCGACACCGACCGCCACGGCTACGGCATCCTCGACATCACGGCCGAGCGCGCGCAGATGGACTACTACGTCCTGTCCGACAAGGCGAAGCAGAACGCGACCGCCTCCTGGGCGCGTTCGTACCGCACGCGCAGCGGGACGCAGAAGGTCGAGCGGACGTACGACCCGGTGTAGAAGCCGCTGTAAAGAACGGTGTAAGGACCACGCTCCGAGGCAACCGAGAAGATCATTCCAACGTCGAACATACTGTCGGGTCGCTGTCCCGGCGGCCCGACAGTCGTGTTCACGATGGGAGTCACATGGCCACCCCCCAAAGTGCCCTGACGAAGACCGCGGTGCTCGGCACCGCACTGGCCCTCGCGGGACTCGGCGCCACCTCCGCCCAGGCGCAGGAAGCGCGGGCCACCCGGGCACCGGCGTACGTCAACCTGACCGTGGCGAGCGCCAGCGCCCCCATCTACGCCAAGCCCACTTCCTCGTCGACGCGGTACCGCTCGGAGCCGCGGGGCACGACCCTGCGGATCGCCTGCTCCACGACCGCCACCCCGTCGGGGAACCTCTGGTACCGGATCTACGACTCCCAGCCCGTGGCCTGGGTGTGGTCCGGGCACTTCCCGTCGCTGGTGCACCCGCCGAAGAAGTGCTGACGACCCGCTTGCGGGACTTGGGCTAGAGGGTCTCGAGGAAGCCGAGCGCCACCCGCCAGGTGGCCTCGGCGGCCTCCTCGTCGTAGTCCGGCAGGTCGGGGTCGGTGTAGAGATGGCCGGCTCCTGCGTATCTGTACACCTCGACGTCGGCGCCCGCCCTGCCCATCTGGAGGTACCAGGCGCTCAGCCAGTCGTCCGTCTCGAACGGGTCCGGCTCGGCGACATGCAGCTGCACCGGCAGCTCGTCCACCGAGGCGGTCGCCGCGATGTCCGACGTGCCGTGCAGAAGCAGCAGGCCGCGGGCCTTCTCGTCGCCGAGCGCCAGGGTCTGGGCGACGGAGGCACCGAGCGAGAACCCGGCGTACACGAGACCCCGCTCCGAGTAGGGCGCGGCGGCGAGCACGGCCCGCTTCAGCAGCTCGTCCTTGCCGACCGAGTCGTTGAACTCCATGCCCTCCTCGACCGTCTCGAACGTACGTCCCTCGAAGAGGTCCGGCGTCCACACCTCGTGTCCGGCGGCGCGCAGCCGGTCCGCGGCCCGGCGCACCGCGGGCCTGAGGCCATAGGTCGAGTGAAAGAGCACGATGTTCATGAGGCCATGGTGCCAGCCGGGTACGACAACGCCGTGACCACCGCCTCACCGGCGCACATGTTCATGACCGCCCTCGGGTGGTTACCTTCGACGGCATGGAGAACATACTCCGCCCGCTGATCGTGATCGGCGGCTCGGTCCTGCTCACCCTGGTCATCGGGTGGGCCACCGACCGTCTGATGCGCAAGGCCGACGCACGGCACAGTGAGACCCCGCTGTGGGGTCTGCTGCGCCGCAGCCGCATCCCCTACCAGCTCGTACTGTGCACGGCCCTGCTCAGAGCGTCGTACCACGAGGCCGATCTGCTCCCTGAGCACCGGGGCGCCGTCGGCCGGGTGCTGACGCTGGTGCTGATCGGGGCGACGGCCTGGCTGGCGATCCGGATCGCGGCGGCGATCGTGGAGACGTCGTACAGCCGCTACGCCCGCGTCCACCGTGACGCGGCCCGGGTCCGACGGGTGCGCACCCAGGTGACGCTGATCATGCGCGTGGTGTCGGCGGTCGTCGGCGTGGTGGCCGTCGCCGCGATGCTGCTGACGTTCCCGGCCTTCCGCGCGGCCGGAGCCTCCCTGCTGGCCTCGGCCGGCATCCTCGGCATCGTCGCCGGTGTCGCGGCCCAGTCCACGCTGAGCAACATGTTCGCCGGGTTCCAGATCGCCTTCGGGGACATGGTGCGCCTCGGGGACACGGTGGTCGTGGACGGCGAGTGGGGCACCGTCGAGGAGATCACGCTGACGTTCCTGACGGTGCGGACCTGGGACGAGCGCCGGATCACGATGCCGGTGTCGTACTTCACCTCGAAGGCCTTCGAGAACTGGTCGCGCGGCGGCGCCCAGATGACCGGCACCGTCTTCCTCCACGTCGACCACTCGGCACCGATGGAGAAGATGCGCGAGAAGCTGCGTGACGTCCTGCGCGCGTGCCCGGCGTGGGACGGCCGCGACTACGGCCTGGTGGTCACGGACTCGACGCCGAGCACCATGGAGGTGCGGGCCCTGGTGACGGCGAAGGACGCGGACGACCTGTGGACGGTGCGGGTCGCGGTGCGCGAGCAGCTGATCCGCTGGCTGGCCGACGAACACCCGTACGCGCTGCCACGCGTCAACGCCGCGGACGCGGCCCTGCCCCCCGGCTACCCGGTCACCAACCGCGTCCCGGGTGCCCGTCGCACCCATCAGCACGACCACCTCCCACCACAGCGCCCCGCCCCGTAAGGGGCGCGGGGAACTGCGCGATCAGCCACAACGGCGCAGCAGACGCACGACGACAAACCGTGGCACAACCCCCGGCACAACCCGCGGAGCACCCCGCGGAGCACCCCGCGGAACGCTCAGTGGCCGCGCTCGGCCCCGCCGTTGACCTGGATGATCTGCGAGGTGATGTGCCCGGCGGCGTGGGACGCCAGCCAGTGCAGGGTGGCGGCCACGTCCCCGGGCGCGCCCGCACGCCCCGTCGAGGTGACCGCGAACAGCCGCCCCCGCCGCGCCACGTCCATAGCGTCGCCCAAGAAAAAGGTGTCCTCGACGTACCCGGGCGCGACCACGTTCACGGTGATCCCGCGCGGCCCCAGCTGCCGGGCCAGATCATGGGCGTACGGATGCAGCGCGGCCTTCGACGCCGCGTACGCCCCGCTGCCGGAGCCCCGGAAGGCGGCGATGGAGCTGAGGAACAGCACCCGCCCGCCGGGGTCGGCGAGCCGGTCCTTCAGGGCCTCGGTCAGCAGGGCCGCGGTCAGGGTGTTGAGGCCGAAGTTGAGGGTCCAGTTGTGCAGGACGACGTCGAGCGGCTCGTCGCTGTCCACCTTGGGCTCCCGATATCCGGAGCCGCCGGCGCTGTGGATCAGCACGTCCACGGTGCCGAACTCCGACGCCACGAACCGCTCCACGCCCCGCACACCGCGAGGCTTGCTCAGGTCCGCCGCGTAGCTGAGAGCCCCGGGCACACGGGCCCTCTCCAGTGCCTCGGCGCGTCTGCCGAGCAGCAGCACCCGGTCCCCGTCCGCCGCGAACAGCTGTGCCGCCGCGAGCCCGATTCCCGTACCGCCTCCGCTGATGACAACGTTGCGAGCCATGATCAGATCGTACGAAAGGACGGCCGCCGACGGCCAGATCACCTCAGACTGCGCACGTCCAAATGCCGCAGCACCCGGTCCACGACCTCCGGATCGGCCCCCGGCTCGCTGCGCGCCGCCAGCACCTCGTGCCGCGCCGCGCTCAGCAGCTCGCCCTGGATCCGGCGCACCCGCTTCAGCCGCCGCACCCGCTGCTCATGCGCCTCCCTGCGCTCCTCCTCGCCCATGTCCGGGCTGATCCGCACCCCGATCTCGAACGCCCGCCGCAGCATCTGCTCGGACAGTTCCTCGGGCAGGTCCTCGACCTCCTCGATCTCCTTCAGCCGCCGCTTCGCCGCCCGCGCCGCGCGCACCGCCAGCTGCTTCTCGAACTCCTTCTCCCGCGCGCTGTCGGCCCGCACCCCGAGCCGCTTGACCAGCCATGGCAGGGTCAGCCCCTGCAGCACCAGCGTCGCCATGATCACGCCGAACGCGATGAAGATGATCTCGTCCCGGTCGGGGAACGGGGCGCCCGAGTCGGTCTCCAGCGGAACGGCCAGCGCCAGCGCCACCGAGGCCACGCCACGCATCCCCGCCCACCACATCACGACGGTCTCCCGCCAGCTGGTCGGGATCTCCTCGTCGACGTCCCGCTTGGCGTGCATCCGCTTGGTGAGCCAGGTCGCCGGCAGCAGATACAGCAGCCTCACGAGGACGACGACGCAGACGATCGCGGCCGCCCAGCCGAGCATCTCGTCCCACCGCCCGGACGCCGTGCGCACCGCGTTGTGCAGTTCGAGCCCGATCAGGCCGAAGGCGACACCGGTGACCAGCGTGTCGACGATGTCCCAGAAGGTGTGCCCGGCGAGCCGCGTCATCACGTCGTCGGCGTCGGTGGCGTACTCGGCGAGGAACAGGGCGGTGATGAGCACGGCGAGCACGCCGGAGCCGTGGAGCTCCTCGGCCATCACGTACGAGGCGTACGGCACGAGCAGCGAGAGCCCGATCTGGAGGGTCGGGTCCCCGAGCAGATCCATGAGCTTGTTCGCGCCCCAGCCGAGCACGAGCCCGACGGCCAGCGCCACCACGGCCGACAGCACCAGGTCGAGCCCGGCCTGCCAGGGGGAGAAGGTGCCGCTCACGGCGGCGGCGATGGCCACGTGGTAGAGCACGATGGCTGTCACGTCGTTGAAGAGCCCCTCGCCCTCCAGGATGGACACCAGCCGCCGCGGCAGCCCGAGTTGGCCCACCACGGCGGTCGCCGCGACCGGATCGGGCGGCGCGACGAGCGCGCCGAGCGCCACGGCGGCCGCGACGGGCAGCCCCGGCACGATCGCGTGGGCGGTCGCGGCCACACACAGCGTCGTGACGAACACCAGCGCCACGGCCAGCAGGAAGATGGGCCGCACATTCGCCGCGAACTGCCGCCAGGACGTCCGTCGTACGGCGGCGTAGAGCAGCGGCGGCAACAGCAGCGGCAGGATCAGGTCCGGCGGAACCTCGACGTTCGGCACGAATTCGAGCAGCGCCAGCACGATCCCGAGCAGCGTCATCAGCACTGGTGCCGGCAGCCCCAGCCGGTCGCCCACCGGGACACTCACCACGGCCCCGAGCAACAGCACGAACAACAGGGCCAACTGATCCACGGTCAGCGCTCCGGGAGGGTCGACGTCCACACAACAGGTCTCAAGCCTGCCACGCCGAATTTCCCACCAGCGCCTACGGGCCCTCGGCTACAGAGCGCGCCGCATCGCCCGGTGCGGTATCCCCGCGTCGGGGAATTCCGGCCCGTACGCCACGTATCCCAGCCGCTCGTAGAACCCCAGCGCATGCGTCTGCGCGTGCAGGTCCACGGCCGCGAGCCCACGCGCGCGTGCCGCGTCCTCGATGGCCCGCACCAGGGCCGCGCCGACGCCGAGGCCGCGCGCGGCCTGCGTCACGGCGAGCCGCCCCAGCGAGCCCACCGTCGCGTCGCCGTCGGCCTTCGCCGCGGCCGCCTCGCCGTGCAGCAGCCGCCCGGTCCCGAGCGGCAGCCCGTCCTCCCGGACGGCCAGCACATGCACGGCCTCGGCGTCATGGGCGTCGTACTCGATCTCCTGCGGGACGCCCTGCTCGACGACGAAGACCTCCTTGCGCACCGCGAAGCAGGCCTCGCGGTCGGCGGGGTCCTCGGCGACGCGCACCGCGTACGACGCGGACCCGGACGTGGACGGCGACGGCGACGGCGAACTCACGCGTATGTCTCCTCGCGGACCTGGTCCAAGGCCTTCTGGAGGTCGGCCGGGTAGTCGCTCTCGAACTCGGCCCATTGCCCGTCCCCCGGGTGCTCGAAGCCGAGCCGTACGGCGTGCAGCCACTGGCGGGTCAGCCGGAGCCGCTTGGCGAGCGTCGGGTCGGCGCCGTAGGTCAGGTCGCCGACGCAGGGGTGCCGGTGGGCGGCCATGTGGACGCGGATCTGGTGGGTGCGGCCGGTCTCCAGCTTCACGTCGAGGAGAGAGGCCGCGCGGAACGCCTCGATGAGGTCGTAGTGCGTGATCGACGGCTTGCCCTCGGCGGTGACGGCCCACTTGTAGTCGTGGTTCGGGTGGCGGCCGATGGGTGCGTCGATGGTGCCGCTGGTCGGGTCGGGGTGGCCCTGGACGAGCGTGTGGTACCGCTTGTCGACCGTGCGCTCCTTGAACTGGCGCTTGAGCGAGGTGTACGCGTACTCGGACTTGGCGACGACCATCAGCCCGGACGTGCCCACGTCGAGCCGGTGCACGATGCCCTGGCGCTCGGCGGCACCGGAGGTCGAGATCCGGTATCCGGCGGCGGCGAGCCCGCCGATGACGGTCGGCCCGGACCAGCCCGGCGACGGATGGGCGGCGACCCCGACGGGCTTGACGATCACGACCACGTCATCGTCGTCGTGCACGATCTCCATGCCCTCGACCGGCTCGGCGACGATCTGCACCGGCGCGGGCGCGCCCGGCATCTCGACTTCCAGCCAGGCCCCGCCGCGGACCCGCTCGGACTTGCCGACCACGGCGCCGTCGACCTGGACCTTGCCCGCCCCGGCCAGCTCGGCCGCCTTGGTCCTGGAGAAGCCGAACATGCGGGAGATGGCGGCGTCGACACGCTCGCCCTCCAGGCCGTCGGGCACGGGCAGGGTACGGATCTCGGGAATCGTGCTCACCCGTCGAGTATGCCGGACGGGTGAGGCACCCCCGTACGGAGCCTGTGGAAAACTCCTTTCGGCCCCTCACGGGCTCAGTCCTTGTGGACGGTCCCGTCGGGGTCCAGGCCCTTGAACGACAGCAGGACGATCAGGATGCCGCCGCACACGATCGCCGAGTCGGCCAGGTTGAACACGGCGAAGTGCTTGGGCGCGATGAAGTCCACGACCGCGCCCTCGAAGACGCCCGGCGAACGGAAGATCCGGTCGGTGAGGTTGCCGAGGGCGCCGCCGAGCAGCAGGCCGAGCGCGATGGCCCAGGGCAGGCTGTAGAGCTTGCGGGCGAGCCGGGCGATCACCACGATCACGGCCGCCGCGATCACCGTGAAGATCACGGTGAAGGCCTCGCCGAAGCCGAAGGCCGCGCCCGCGTTGCGGATCGCCTCGAACTTCAGCCAGTCACCGATGATCTCGATCGGCGGGTGGTGCTCCAGCTTGGCGACCACGAGCATCTTGCTGACCAGGTCGAGGGCGTACGCGAACACGGCGACGCCGAACAACACAGCGATCCGTCGCCTGCCCCGGGGCCGCTCGGCCGCGGTGTCGTTCGCGTGCCCGGCGGCCTGCTCCGGCTCGGCTCCCGCCGCCTCTGGGGTATCCGGCGTACCGATGATGCGCTCCGCCTCTGCCACGTGAGTCCCTCAACCTAGGTACCTGACTGAGGACGAGAGTACGACACGTCCGGGGGCACCCGCCTACCGGTCAGTACCGGCGTTCCTGCTTCTGCTTGCACTCGACGCACAGGGTCGCGCGCGGGAAGGCCTGCATCCGTGCCTTGCCGATCGGGTTGCCGCAGTTCTCGCACAGGCCGTACGTGCCCGCGTCGAGCCGCTCCAGAGCCCGCTCGGTCTGTTCGAGCATCTCGCGCGCGTTGGCGGCGAGCGCCAGTTCGTGCTCGCGCGTGATGTTCTTGGCGCCGGTGTCCGCCTGGTCGTCGCCCGCGCCGTCCCCGGAGTCCCGCATCAGGCCGACGAGGGACTGCTCGGACGAGGTGATCTCCTCACGCAGCCGCGTCTCCTCGGCCTGCAGCTCGGCGCGCGCCTCCTCGACCTCCTCCGGAGTCCAGGGGTCCTCACCGGGGCGCACCGCGAGTTCGCCGGGCTCCGCCGCGGCGATGCGTGCCTTGGGAACGGCGGTCTTGGCCGCCGTGGCCGTGCCAGGAGTCTTCTTCGCAACCACCGTCGTGGCTCCCGTCTGCTCCGCGGCCCGCGCCGCGCCCACCTTCTTGGCCCTGCCCTCGGCGACCCCACGCACCCCAGCCGCCCGCACCTCACCCGCCCCCTTCGCCACCGAGCCCTTCACTGCCGCGCTCGTCGCCGCCCCCTCAGCCGCCGGGCCACCGGTCGCCGAGCCCTTCGCTGCCGCGCTGTTCCTCGCCGAGCCCTTCGCTGCCGCGCTCTTCCTCGCCGAGCGCTTCTCCGCGCCGGTCGCTTCAGCCGCGCCCTTCGCTGCCGAGCCCTCCCCCGCGCGGCTCACTTCGACCGCACTCTTCTTGGCCGAACCCTTACCCACGCCGCTCACCTCGGCCGCGCTCTTCGCTACCGAGCCCCTCCCCGCGCCACTCACCTCGGCCACGCTCTTTCTTGTCCCGCCCTTCCCAGCCGCGCCCACCTTGGCGACACTCTTTCCCGCCGACCCCTGCTTTGCCGCGCTCGCCTTGGCGGAGCCCTTGCCGGCCGCACCGTTCTCGACTGCCCCCTTCTCGACCGCCCCCTTCTCGACCGCACTCACCTTGGCCGCGGCCCCCTGATCACCAGCCCCCTTCTTCCGGGAAGCCTTCTGACCGGCAGCTTCCTTTCCCGCGGACACCTTCGCAGCCACCCCCTTGGCAGCTGCCTTCTTCGCAGCCGCCGTCTTCGCAGCTGCCTTCTTCGCAGCACTTTCCTTGACTGCTCCCTTCTTGGCGGCACCTTCATCTGCCACCGTCTTCCTCGCCGCCACAGCTTCCTTCGCCGTGCTCCTCCTGGCCGCCGCCTCCCCGGTCTTCCCCTCGGTGCCCTTCCTGGCATCGGACTTGTCGGCACTCCCCTTGGCTGCCGCCTTCTTCGCCGGGGTCTTCTCGTCGACGACCTTCTTGGTGACGGTCTTCGATGGAACCGCTCTTCCACCGCCCGCCTTAGGAGCGGTCGCCTTCCCGCCCGCCGTGGAAGCCCCTGTCCTCCCAGCCGCCGCCTTGTCAGCCCTCCGCACCGCCTTCACCGGCTTCCCGTCTCGCGCCCCCGCCGCACCCCCCTGCGTGCTCTTCTTCCCACCCACATCCTTGGCCGCACCACCGGAAGCCCCAGCACCGCCGGACACACCGGCCCCACCAGAGGCCCCCACACCCACCGACACAGCGCCATCACGTGAGCCACTGGCACCACCGGGCACACCCA
>CBFGZZ010000125.1:0-21886 GCA_965653385.1 uncultured Streptomyces sp.
CTGACGACCTCCTTCGGCTTCTTCCTCCTCGGCGGTGTCCTCGCACTGCTGATGCGGGCCGAACTCGCCCGCCCCGGGCTCCAGCTGTTCGGCAACGACCAGTACAACCAGCTGTTCACCGTGCACGGCACGATCATGATGCTGCTGTTCGCGACCCCGCTGTTCGCCGGGTTCGCCAACGCGATCATGCCGCTGCAGATCGGCTCCCCGGACGTGGCGTTCCCACGCCTGAACGCCCTGTCGTACTGGCTCTACCTCTTCGGCGGTCTGATGGTCGTCGGCGGCTTCCTCGTGCCCGGGGGAGCGGCGAGTTTCGGCTGGTTCGCCTACGCGCCCCTCAACAGCGCGGTCCGCAGCCCCGGCTCCGGCGGTGACCTGTGGACCATGGGGCTGGTGGTGACCGGCGTGTCCACCACGCTCGGCGCGGTCAACTTCATCACCACGATCCTGTGCCTGCGCGCCCCCGGCATGACGATGTTCCGGATGCCGATCTTCACCTGGAACGTACTGTTCACGTCGATCCTGATCCTGCCCGCGTTCCCCGTGCTCACCGCCGCCCTGTTCGCCCTTGAGGCGGACCGCAGGTTCGGGGCGCACATCTACGACGCGGCGAGCGGCGGAGCACTGCTGTGGCAGCACCTGTTCTGGTTCTTCGGCCACCCCGAGGTCTACATCGTGGCGCTGCCGTTCTTCGGCATCGTCTCCGAGATCATCCCGGTCTTCAGCCGCAAACCGATCTTCGGCTACGTCAGCCTCATCGGCGCCACCATCGCCATCACCATGTTGTCCGCGGTGGTGTGGGCCCACCACATGTTCGCCACCGGGGCCGTGTTGCTGCCGTTCTTCTCCCTGATGTCGTTCCTCATCGCGGTGCCGACCGGGGTGAAGTTCTTCAACTGGATCGGCACGATGATCAAGGGCTCCCTCTCGTTCGAGACCCCGATGCTGTGGGCGTGCGGCTTTCTGGTGACGTTCCTGCTGGGCGGTATGAGCGGCGTCCTCATCGCCTCCCCGCCGCTGGACTTCCACCTCACCGACTCGTACTTCATCGTCGCCCATCTGCATTACGTGCTGTTCGGCACGGTCGTCTTCGCGATGTTCGGCGGCTTCTACTTCTGGTGGCCGAAGCTCACCGGCAGGATGCTCGACGAACGCCTCGGCCGGATCCACTTCTGGACCCTCTTCGTCGGCTTCCAGACCACCTTCCTGGTCCAGCACTGGCTGGGCGAACAGGGCATGCCCCGCCGCTACGCCGACTACCTCGCCACGGACGGCTTCACGCTGCTGAACACCATCAGCTCCATCGGCGCGTTCCTGCTCGGCCTGTCCACCCTGCCGTTCCTCTACAACGTCTGGCGCACCACCCACCACGGCACACCGGCCACCCGCAACGACCCCTGGGGCTACGGCCGCTCCCTGGAATGGGCCACCACCTGCCCGCCCCCGCGCCACAACTTCACGGCACTGCCGCGGATCCGCTCCGAGTCACCGGCGTTCGACCTGCACCATCCCGACCTGGCCCGCCTCGACCAAAGGCATGTGCAGTGAAGACCGAGTCCCGGCTGTTCATGGGCGTGGCGGGGTTCTTCCTCGTCACCGCCGTCGGCTACGGTGTGCGCTCCAAGGAGCCGGCCGGCACCGCCGTCCTGGTCCTCGCGTTCCTGATGGCCGCCCTCGTAGCGTTCTTCCTGCACATGCAGTACCGCAGGCGAGGCCCGAGGGCCCAGGACAGCGCCGACGCCGAGGTCGTCGACACCGTAGGCCCACTCGCCTTCTTCCCGCCGCACAGCCCCTGGCCGATCACGATCGCCCTGGGATCCGTCCTGGCCGCGCTCGGCGTGGTCTACGGCCTGTGGCTGTTCCTGCTGGGGCTCGGGGTGCTCGGGCACGGCGTGTTCGGGATGGTCTTCCAGTACGCGGACCGGGACGGTCAGCGTTCCAACTCGTCCGCCGAGGACTCCGGTTCCTCGACACGGAAGCCATAGGTCCGCAGCTGGTACCGTCGCTCCTCGTCGAGCGGCTCATGGCCCTCCACATAGCCGCCCGCGATCGTCTGCCGCACCTCACCGGTCTCCTCGCCCTCCACCAGCCGCTCCTGGTCCCTCTCCCGCAGGGCCACACACACCCGTCGGGTGACCATGAACGCCACGGGCGGCAGCAGCACGAAGGCGATGCGGAACACCCAGGTCAGCGCGTTCACCGAGATCCTGAAGGTGTCGGCGATGATGTCGTTGCCCCCGGCCACCAGCAGGACGCCGTACCAGCTGAGCGCCGCGACACCGAGCCCGGTCCGCACCGGCATGTCGCGCGGCCGGTCGCACAGATGGTGCTCCGCCGTGTCCCCGGTCGCCCACCGCTCGGCGAACGGATACGCGTACAGCACCGCGAACAGGAGCCCCGGCAGGACGACCGCCGGAAGCAGCACGTTCCACATCACGGTGTGCCCGGCGACCGAGGTCTCCCAGGGCGGCACCAGACGCAGCGAGCCCTCCAGGAAACCGACGTACCAGTCCGGTTGCGAACCCGTCGAGACGACGTCCGCGCGGTAGGGGCCGTACGCCCAGACCGGGTTGATCTGTGCCACCCCCGACAGCAGCGTCAGCACACCGAAGACCATGAAGGTCAGACCGCCCGACGCCGCCGCGAAGTGCGGAAGCATGGGCTTGCCCACGGCGTTGCGGTTCGTGCGTCCCCGCCCTGCCCAATGGGTGTGCTTCAGGTAGAACACCAGGAGCAGGTGCACGGAGATCAGCGCGAGCAGCAGTCCGGGAAGCAGCAGGATGTGCAGCGCGTACAGCCGTGGGATCAGGTCCTCGCCCGGGTACTCGCCACCGAACGCGAAGAAACTCACATACGTCCCCACCAGCGGGATCGACAGCATGATGCCCTGCGCGATCCGCAGCCCGGTGCCCGACAGCAGGTCGTCCGGCAGCGAGTAGCCCGCGAAGCCCTCGGCCAGCGCCAGCAGGAACAGGGTCACGCCGATCAGCCAGTTGACCTCGCGGGGCCTGCGGAACGCGCCGGTGAAGAAGATCCGCAACAGATGCAGCCCGATCGCGGCGAGGAAGACCAGCGCCGCCCAGTGGTGCAGTTGCCGGATCAGCAGACCGCCGCGTACGTCGAAGCTGATGTCCAGCGTCGACTCGTACGCCTCCGACATGCGCACACCGTTCAGCGGCCGGTACGAGCCGTGGTAGACGACCTCCGCCATCGACGGGTGGAAGAAGAGGGTCAGCCAGACGCCGGTCAGCAACAGGACGACGAAGCTGTAGAGGGTGATCTTGAGGGTGATCTCGCAGGACCAGCAGGAAAGACCAGTAGTCGGGAACGCCGTGCGCAGGAGCCCGCCACCCTCCGAAAGCGGCAGCCGAGCGTCGACGTAGTCCGCGGTGCGCTCAGCGGCATGCCGGGCAGCACCGATCACGAGTGCCCTCGCGTCCGCGACCGGAAACGGACCGTTACGAACGATCACCCTGCGCCTTCCCTCGCTGGAGGGATGCGCCGGAGGGCGGCGGCGCAAGGGCTGTGCCGATGTCCCGCAGGCCCGTATGCCTTTCGCCGCTGTGGGGGGCGGAGGGCACAGTCGCCAGCGGAGATGAGTTCGGCGCCGACACGGAGCTGCTCCAGATACTGCGGTTCCGCGCTACCGGGCCGCGGTGCTCAGCCGCCAGGCCACGTCCTGCACCGCCCGGCGCCCGCCGAACCACTGGCTGTCCTTCCACCTCTACCCGGACGCATCCGGCATCAGCGTGCGCATCGTCCCCGCCCCCTCAGCCCACACCACGCCCTCGCCCCAACTGCCACACCCCGCTCCCGAAGCCGGCCCGCTTCGTGCCACCGCCCTTTACCACCTGATGCATCTGGCTACCACCCTCACCGAGGCCGTCGGTGTGCAGGACGTGGTCGAGAGGGTCGCCGACCAGGTCCTGCCGTCTTCGGCGCCCAAGCCCTCGCCCTGATGACCGCTCAGGAGGGCCGACTACGGATGGTCGGCCACCGCGGCTACCCACCCGCGCTCATGGCTCGCTTCGACGCCTCCCCCCTGACTTCCGACACCCTCGCCGTCCACGTGCTGACAACAGGCGTTCCCAGCTTCTTCGCCACGTTCGCCGACTTGAATAGCTATCTCACTTGGAATGGCTGTCGCCTTCACGGGGGTCTCCGCGACCACGTCGAGTGCCTACGACAACTCGGACCTGTCAGTCCGGAGCTGGGAATACAACACCAGCGACTGCCCTTGCTCGAACAACAGCGGCCTCGACTACACCGGCTTCAAGGAGGACGCCGGCGGCGAGGCTCTGAAGCTGGTCGTGGAGAAGAACGGCACCGCCGTGGCGCAGGTCGAGTTCCACCCGTCGGACGAGGTGCTGTACGTCTACGACGGCAAGAACGACGGCGACACGATCTACGTCCGGGCGCATTGGTGGGAGGGCCTCAAGAAGGAGGCGACGTACTGGGCGCCGGGGATGTCCAAGGAACTCGATATGAACAGGATTGAGATGGGCGAAGACGACGACCTCGATGAGGGTGAGGCCGTGTACTTCAGGCTCTACGACGACAAGGCTCTGACCGACCCGATCACCGACTGGTACGACTACATCGCGCATGCCTGACGGCCTGAGCTGACGGCTCACACGGCCATCTCCGTCGTCAATGTGCCGCTCGCCTCGGCGGTTTCCGTTCTTGGCCAGTCCTGGTCAGCCCTCTCCAAGAGGTCTCCGTCTCCGCGGCGACGGGAAGGGGCTGCCGCCAAGGGGTCGACGCGTCGAGGTCCGGTGCGGAACGCCTCAGCCGTTCCGCCGTGGCCTCCGCGTCGTCCCGCATCGAGACGGCCAGGAGGCTGAAGGAAGCCGAGGACCGCAGTTCGACGCACACCACGGACCTGCCGGGCCGTATCGCCACGAAGTCCTGTCCGCCTGAGTGCCCCCGTGCGCCGACGCACAGGACGCCAGGAATCCAGACGCCGTACAAAGCCGCTCCACGCAGGGCACGCCACCAGTCCGGTTCCACCGTCACCCGGCACACGGCCGCCAACGGCACACGCACGCTTCCGCGGTGCGCGGCAGCCTTCTCCCACCACGAAAGGCGCACCACGAGGTCGTTGTCCTGCACCACGATCCCTGCCACGTTCACTCCCTGCCTTCCATCCTCGCTCCGGAAGGGGCTGTGACACAGAGACTCCGCGAACGCACGGTCTCATCCGCGATCGCCTGCCACTACTCGCTGTTTGGGCATCTCATTGAATGAGGCTTTCGGCAGTCGGAGGAGATGAGGGGCGAGCACGTTCACGCTCGCACTGGGACGGCGTCAGAGGGCTGACGGGACCCTGAACCGCCATGACCTGACGCCGCCATCAGGTGCGGCTTCGGCCAGCCGTCCGCGCGCGGAGCCCCGGCCGAAGGCGTGCGGTTGGCACACCGGGCCATACGATGCGGTCGGCCCCGGGGCTCAACCGAAGAACACCTCGAACTCGTCGTACAGCGACGGATCGACCTTCTTGGTCTCCGCAGTGGCCTCGGCGAGGGGAACGCGGACGATGTCGGTGGCGTGCAGGGCCACCATCTTGCCGTAGTCACCGTCCTTGACCGCCTCCACGGCGTGCAGCCCGAAGCGCGTGGCCAACCACCGGTCGAAGGCACTGGGGGTGCCGCCGCGTTGGATGTGGCCGAGGACGGTGGTGCGGGCGTCCTTGCCCGTGCGCCGTGAGATTTCCTGGGCCAGCCACTCGCCGATGCCGGAGAGGCGTACGTGACCGTACTCGTCCAGCGACTGATCCCTGAGGAACATCTGCCCTTCTTTCGGAACAGCCCCTTCGGCTGCCACGACGATCGGCGCGTAGTTGATCTGGAATCGGCTCTTCACCAGCTCACAGACCTGATCGATGTCGAACCGCCGCTCCGGGATGAGGATCACGTTGGCGCCGCCCGCGATACCGGCGTGCAGCGCGATCCACCCGGAGTGTCGCCCCATCACCTCACAGACCAGGGTGCGCATGTGCGACTCGGCGGTGGTGTGGAGGCGATCGATGGCCTCGGTCGCAACGCCGAGGGCCGTGTCGAAGCCGAAGGTGTAGTCGGTGGCGGACACGTCATTGTCGATGGTCTTCGGTACGCCGACCAGATCGACCCCCTGACGGCTCAGCTCGGTGGCCACACCCAGCGTGTCCTCGCCGCCGATCACGACGAGCGCGTCCACGCCGTGCGCGGCAAGGGTGTCCTGAATGCGTTGCGCCCCGTCCTCGTGCTTGAGCGGGTTGGTCCTGGAGGACCCGAGGATGGTTCCGCCGCGAGGCAGGATCCCGCGCACCCGGTCGATGTCCAGCGGTACGACCCTGCCCTCCAGCGCTCCGAGCCAGCCGTCCCGCACTCCGACGAAGTCGAAGCCGTACTTCTGCACGCCCTTGCGGACGACGCTGCGGATAACAGCATTGAGGCCAGGGCAGTCGCCGCCGCCGGTCAGCACTCCGACCTTCATGGCTTCCTCCCTTCCGTCGGCACCCCACCTGGTCGCAGCTCCTACTCAAGCCTCTCTCCATTCGATCCGCGGCGGCCACTCCACCGGCTCCCGGTTCACGCCTGATGGCCGGGTGCCGGCATCGTTCGATCACGAGCATGAGGGGAATGGCGTCAGGTGGAGGTGACGCTGATGTCCGACGCGCGACTACCTCTGATCGGTACGACGTCAGGCGGCGGCGGGTAGGGCTAGCACGACCTCACCCAGCAGCCGGTGGCCGCTGCCAAGCGGGACATCGAGGGCATGAAGCGCGTCCGGGACCGGACCAGGCACTCACCCGGCGTCGGACGGCCGCTTGGGGCGTTGCATGCTCTCGCGCGCCCACCTCGTTCATTACTCATGGTGACCAACCCGCCGCTTCCGCATGCGGAGCGTGACTACAACAGAGCAGGAAGAGGTGTGCCATGTCGGTCGAGTCGAGCGCCCCGCCGACGGCAGACGCCGCGCAGCAGGACGAGCAGGAGCGCCAGAGCCTTACAGGGCATCAGCTCGCGCTGGCTGACCCGGATGCGGCCCTGGGTGAACGTGCCGGGTGCGACATATCGCGTCAACCTGCCCGCACCGAGATAATGGATCTACCTCCGAAGCCAGAGCCGGATCGCTGCGACGGTCACGGTGCCCTGGAAGACAAAACCGATGCGTTGTCCGCGCGGTGCTATCCGCTCAGCGTCTCTCAGCCCGCCCACGTCGATGCCGTCCAGCAGGTACGCACCCTCCGTGGGAGAGTCGAGCAGCCCGAGCACGTTCAGGAGCGTGGACTTTCCGGCGCCGGACGGTCCCACGACAGTCACGAACGCACCGCGCTGGATGATTTGGGCCGCAGGGCCGAAGCGCGTACCGGGGGGCGGCCCCGGATACGTCAGGGCGGCCTGCCGCAGTTCGATCACCGGTGGCTGTGCATGCTTCCTGATCATTGCTGCTCCTCCGACAGCGACGATGCGCCAAACCGCACGCCGGTCACGGCGAGAGAGCGTTGATGGGGCTGGCCTCGGCTGGCGGGAACACCGCCCCGGTCGTCGCCCAGCTGGTGCAGGCCGACGAGGACGCCGTCCGCGACGTGATCCATGCCTTCAACGACAGGGGCTGGCCTGCCTGGACCCTCGCTGGGCGGGAGGCCGTCCCCGCTTGCTCGACGGTGACGGCGAGGACTTCGCCATCCTGACGGCCACCACTCGCCCGAGCGCGCTCGGCGTGCCGTTCACGCACTGGTCGGTGCGGAAACTCGCCTCCTACCTGCGCCGGGCTCCAGGGCGGTGCGTACGGATCGGTCGGGAGGCGCTGAGGACGCTGCTGATCCGGCGCCAGATCACCTTCCAGCGCACCAAGACGCGGAAGGAGTCCACCGACCCGAACAAGGACGCCAAACTCGACCGCGTCGAGTACGCGATCCACGAACGTCCGGACCGCACCTTCGCCTTCGACGAGTTCGGCCCGCTCGGCATCCGTCCGACCTCTGAGGCCTGCTGGGCTGGACCGGCCGGCCCGACCGGCTCCCGGCCACCTTCCACCGCACTCACGGAGTGCGCTACTTCCATGGCTGCTACTCGGTCGGCGACGACACTCTGTGGAGCGTCAACCGCATGCGCCCAGTATCCCGCCCCTGAGAGTGGGCCTGTGCCGGGACCGCTTGTCGAGACCGCTTTCCGCCCTACGGTCTGTCGCATGCCCGAAACCGGAGCTTCTCCACTCACCCCGACGCCCCCGGCGCGCTCCCCGCTCTTCCGCGCCGAGCAGTTCGTCTGGCTCACCGCGCGCGTACTCGAACAGCGCCTCTTCGCGTATCACTTCCTGAACGGCGCCGCCGACCCGGTGGAGACCGCGCTGGACGCCTACCGCAACGAGGACGGTGGGTACGGCCACGCTCTCGAGCCCGACCTACGCGGCCCGGTCAGTCAGCCGCTTCACACAGGTCGCGCACTGCAGGTCCTGGACGCCGTCGAACGCTGCGGCGGACTGCGCGTGGACCGCGTGTGCCGCTACCTCACCTCGGTCTCCACCCCGGACGGTGCCCTTCCGGCGATCCACCCCAGCCAGCGTGGCTACCCGACGGCGCCCTTCATCCCGATCGTGGAGGACGCTCCCAGCTCGCTCCTGGCCACCGGGCCGGTGGTCGGCCTGCTGCACCGCAACGAGGTCTGGCACGCCTGGTTGTTCCGGGCCACGGACTTCTGCTGGCAGGCGGTCGAGTCCTTGGAGAAGTCCCATCCGTACGAGATCGAGGCCGCAGTGGCCTTCCTGGACTCCGCTCCCGACCGCCCGCGCGCGGAGGCGGCCGCAGACCGCCTTGGCCGCTTGGTGCGCGAACAGCGCCTTGCTGCCCTCGACCCGGACGACCTCGACGCGTACCCGGTCTCCCCCGGCTACGCCCCCGACGAGCACCACTTCCCGCACCACTACGCGAGGACACCGCACTCCTTCGCGCGCGCGTGGTTCACGGACGACGAGATGAGCCTTTCCCTCGACCACCTGGCCGGCGAGCAGCAGGAGGACGGCGGCTGGCCGATCCGATGGCGTCAGTGGGCTCCGGGCACCGCCCTGGAGGCACGCCCCATGGTGACGATCGAGGCGTTGCGCACGCTCCGCGCGTACGGCCGTCACATCGGCTGACCAGCCTCACCCGCCGAGGGCCCGTACCCCTGCCGTCACCACCACCGCGGCCGCGACGACAAGCAGGAACGGTGCCCGCAGGACGAGCGCCACAGCAGCCGCCGCGACTCCTGCCACCCTCGCGTCCAGCACCAGCTCATGCCCGTCCCCGAACGTCTGCTGAGCCGTGAGGGCAGCGAGGAGGGCGACGGGCAACAGTGCGGCAAGCCGCCGTATGAGAGGCCGCTCCAGAGCGCCCGCGGGCACCAGCAGCCCGATGAGCTTGACGCCGTAGCAACCGAGAGCGGTGACGCCGATCGCGATCCAGGTACTCAACGCTCCCCCTCCCGTACGTCTCCCCCGCGACGCCCCTGCGCCCACAGCACGACGGGCGCCGCGAGAGCGGCCACCAGGACGGGCACACCAGCGGGCAGCACGGGCAGCAACCCGAGGCCCAGCACCACCGCAAGACCTGCGACAGCCCGCTCGGTCGCGGTCTTCAGCATCGGCGCGAGCAACGCCAGGAAGACAGCGGGCCCGGCCGCGTCCAGCCCCCAGGCATCGGTGTCCCCCATGGCCTCCGCCCCGAGCCCACCGAGCAACGTGGTGACGTTCCAGAGCACGTACAGACTGAGCCCGGTCACCACGAACCCGATCCGCGCACTGCGCCGCGTCGGCTGCGCCAGCGCTACGGCAGCCGTCTCATCGATCACCCACTGCGCGGCGAACGGCCGCACCGCGCGCGTGAGGCTCAGCAACTGCGACAGCCGCAGCCCGTAGAAGGCGTTGCGCACCCCAAGGAAGAAGGCACCGGCGGCCGCGGTCAACGGAGCACCACCGGCCGCAAGCGCCCCGACCAGCGCGAACTGCGACGCTCCCGTGAACACCAACAGACTGAGCGCGCAGGTCTGCACGAGCGTGAGCCCACTGCCCGCCGACGTCACTCCGAACGCGAACCCGGACAGTCCGACGGCGACACCGACGCCCAGCGCGTCCCGTACGACGACGCCATCCGGTTTGTCTCCTTCGGCACGGAGACCTTCAAGAGCTTTCTGTTCTGCCACGCCCGCGACGCTAGGCCGGTCACTCCCGCGCGTCTTGTACGTTCTTGCGCTCCCGCTGATACGCCCCCGGGGGCACGCCGACGATCCGGGTGAAATGCCGGTTCAGATGCGGCTGATCAGTGAACCCCACCGCGACGGCCGCGTCCGCCGGCGAGACACCCCCGTCCAACAGCCGCCGAGCCTCACGCACCCGCGCATCGGTCAGCCAGGCGTGCGGCGGCATCCCGTAGAGCTCCCGAAACGCCCGCAGCAAGGCAAACGGACTGCTGCCAAGATCAAGAGCCAGCGTCTCCAGACTCGGCGGCTCGGCCATCCGCCCTTCCAGCACCTCACGCGCGCGTACAGCGACCCGAGCACCCGCCGTCCGCACCTCCCGCTGCGGCAGAGCCGCACCGTTCAACCGCAGCAGCCGGGTCACGGCGACCCGAAGCAACGTGTCGGCAGCCAGCGCGTTCCCCTCGTCAGCGGCACGCAGCACCTGATGCACCAGCCTCACCGCGTACCGATCATCCAGCACCGGACTCACGAACCCCGGCGTCCCCCGGATCAAAGTGGTCTCGGCCGCGATCTCGGCCACCACCTCCGGCGACGGGTACACGGCCCCGTACCGCCACCCCTCGGGCACCCCCGCCCGCCCGGTATGCGCCGTATCCGGATTGACCAACGCAAGGGCACCCGCCCCCGCATACTGATCGGCCCCCCGATGGTGAAAGACCTCCACACCGTCCGCGATGGCGGCGATCACAAAGTGCTCATGGGTATGCCGCGCAAACGTCTTCCGCACATACCGCGCCCGCAGCAGATCAACCCCGGGCAATTCGGCGTACTGCCAATGCCGCGCCCGCTCGCTGGAACCTGCCACACACCCACGCTACGGGACCCTCACCCCCCGCAACGGGCCGCCCAGGCGACGAAGCGCACCTCCGGAGGCACTCCACCACCCACACCCCGAAGACATCTGCCCAGCTCAGCCCCATTGTCAGTGCCCGGGTGCAGGATGGACGCATGGTCAGCAACCCGCGCCGAGCCCTGGACGGCTTCTCCCCCGCGACCCGCGGCTGGTTCACGGGCGCCTTCTCCGCGCCCACCGCAGCCCAGGCAGGCGCGTGGCAGGCCATCCACGAGGGCTCGGACGTGCTGGTCGTAGCCCCCACCGGCTCGGGCAAGACCCTGGCCGCCTTCCTCGCCGCCCTCGATCAACTCGCGGCCACACCCCCACCGGCCGACCCCAAGAAGCGCTGCCGCGTCCTCTACGTCTCCCCTCTCAAGGCCCTGGCCGTCGACGTGGAGCGCAACCTCCGCAGCCCCCTGACCGGCATCCGCCAGGAATCCGTCCGCCTGGGCCTCCCAGAGCCAGAGGTAAAGGTCGGCATCCGCTCGGGCGACACCCCCGCCGCGGAGCGGCGAGCCCTTTCGACCCGCCCTCCGGACATCCTGATCACCACCCCCGAGTCCCTCTTCCTGATGCTGACGTCGGCCACCCGCGAGGCCCTGACCGGCATCGAGACGGTGATCCTGGACGAGGTCCACGCGGTCGCGGGTACCAAGCGCGGCGCCCACCTCGCGCTCACCCTGGAGCGCCTGGACGAACTGCTCCCGAAGCCCGCCCGCCGCATCGGCCTCTCCGCGACCGTCCGCCCGGTCGACGAGATCGCCCGTTACCTCTCCCCCCACCGCAAGGTGGAGATCGTCCAGCCGAAGTCGGGCAAGGAGTTCGACCTCTCGGTCGTGGTCCCCGTCGAAGACCTGGGCGAGCTGGGCGGCTCCCCGGTCGCCGACGGCAGCGAAGGCGCGGAACGGCCCTCGATCTGGCCCCACGTCGAGGAGCGCATCACCGACCTCGTCCAGTCCCACCGCTCCACCATCGTCTTCGCCAACTCCCGCCGCCTCGCGGAGCGGCTCTGCAACCGCCTCAACGAGATCGCCTACGAGCGCGCCACCGGCGAACCCCTGGACGAGCACCACGCCCCGGCCGAACTCATGGGCGGCTCGGGCGCGGCCCAGGGCGCACCCCCGGTGATCGCCCGCGCCCACCACGGCTCGGTCTCCAAGGAGCAGCGCGCACTGGTCGAGGAGGACCTCAAGGCGGGCCGCCTCCCGGCGGTCGTCGCCACCTCCAGCCTTGAGCTGGGCATCGACATGGGCGCCGTCGACCTCGTCGTCCAGGTCGAATCACCCCCGTCCGTCGCCTCCGGCCTCCAGCGCGTCGGCCGCGCGGGCCACCAGGTCGGCGCCGTGTCCACCGGCGTCGTCTTCCCGAAGTACCGCGGCGACCTCGTCCAGGCAGCAGTGGTCACCGAACGGATGCGCACCGGTTCCATCGAGTCCCTCAAGGTCCCGGCCAACCCCCTGGACGTCCTGGCCCAGCAGGTCGTCGCCATGACGTCGATGGACACCTGGCAGTTCGACGACCTGCTCGCCACCGTCCGCCGAGCCGCCCCCTTCGCGTCCCTCCCCGAGTCCGCGTTCACCGCGGTCCTCGACATGCTGGCCGGCCGCTACCCGTCCGACGCCTTCGCCGAGCTTCGCCCGCGCGTGGTCTGGGACCGGGTCGCCGGCACGATCACGGGCCGCCCCGGCGCCCAGCGCCTGGCCGTCACCTCCGGCGGCACCATCCCCGACCGGGGCCTCTTCGGGGTCTTCCTCGCCGGATCCGACCCCAAGAAGGGCGGCGGCCGGGTCGGCGAACTCGACGAGGAGATGGTCTACGAGTCCCGCGTCGGGGACGTCTTCACGCTCGGCACCAGTTCCTGGCGCATCGAGGACATCACCCGCGACCGCGTCCTGGTCTCCCCCGCCCCGGGCGTCCCGGGCCGCCTCCCGTTCTGGAAGGGCGACCAGCTGGGCCGCCCGCTCGAACTGGGCCGCGCGGTGGGCGCGTTCCTGCGCGAGGTCGGCTCGCTGCCCAAGGACGACGCCCGTCTCCGCCTCCTCGCGGCCGGCCTGGACGCCTGGGCCGCCGACAACGTGCTGTCGTACCTCGACGAACAGCGCGAGGCCTGCGGGCATGTTCCCGACGACCGCACGATCGTCGTCGAGCGCTTCCGCGACGAACTCGGCGACTGGCGCGTCGTCGTGCACTCCCCCTTCGGCGCCCAGGTCCACGCCCCCTGGGCGCTCGCCCTCGGCGCGAAGCTCTCCGAGCTGTACGGCATGGACGCGCAGGTCATGCACGCCGACGACGGCATCGTCCTGCGCCTGCCCGACGCCGACCTCATGGGCCTGGACCTTCTCGACCAGGAACCGGCGAAGGCCCGCATGGAGTACGACGCCGACCAGGCTCCCGTCGGCGCGGCGGATGTCGTCTTCGACAAGGGCGACGTCGACCAGGTCGTCACCGACCAGGTCGGCGTCTCGGCCCTGTTCGCGTCCCGGTTCCGCGAGTGCGCCGCCCGCGCCCTGCTGCTGCCGCGCCGCAACCCCGGCAAGCGCACCCCGCTGTGGCAGCAGCGCCAGCGCGCCGCCCAACTGCTGCAGGTGGCGAGCGAGTTCGGCTCGTTCCCGATCGTCCTGGAGGCGGTTCGCGAGTGCCTCCAGGACGTCTTCGACGTCCCCGGCCTCGTCGAGCTGATGGGCGACCTCGAATCCCGCAAGGTACGCCTCGTCGAGGTCACCACCCCCGAGCCGTCCCCCTTCGCCCGCTCCCTCCTCTTCGGCTACGTCGCCCAGTTCCTGTACGAGGGAGACTCCCCGCTCGCCGAACGCCGTGCAGCCGCCCTTTCGCTGGACTCACGGCTGCTGGCCGAACTGCTGGGACAGGCGGAGCTGCGCGAGCTGCTCGACGCCGAGGTCCTGACCGAGCTGGAGCGAGAACTCCAGTGGCTCACCGAGGACCGCCGCGTCAAGGACCACGAGGGCGTCGCGGACATCCTGCGGCTCCTCGGCCCGCTCACCGACGCCGAACTGGCCGAACGCGGCGCCGAACCCCACTGGGCCCAGGAGCTGGCCGCCGCCCGCCGCGCCATCAAGGTCCGTATCGCCGGCACCGACCACTGGGCGGCGATCGAGGACGCGGGCCGACTCCGCGACGCCCTCGGCACGGCCCTGCCGGTAGGCGTCCCCGAGGCCTTCACCGAGCCGGTCAAGGATCCTCTCGGTGACCTCCTCGCCCGCTATGCCCGCACCCACGGCCCGTTCACCTCGGCCACCGCGGCGGGCCGCTTCGGCCTGGGCGTGGCGATCACGGACGGCGCCCTCCAGCGGCTGGCGGCGGACGGCCGCGTCGTACAGGGCGAGTTCCACCCGGCCGGCATCGGCCAGGAGTGGTGTGACGCCGCGGTCCTGCGCCGCCTGCGCCGCCGCTCCCTCGCCGCCCTGCGTCATGAACTGGAGCCGGTGCCGCCCGCCGCACTCGCCCAGTTCCTGCCGCAGTGGCAGCACATCGGCAAGGGCCACGGCCTGCGCGGCATCGACGGACTGGTCCGCGCCATCGAGCAGTTGCAGGGCGCGTCCGTGCCCGCATCCGCCCTGGAGAAGCTCGTCCTGCCGTCCCGTGTCGCGAACTACACGCCCGCGATGCTCGACGAGCTCACCTCCGCGGGCGAGGTCGTGTGGGCCGGAGCGGGCTCGCTCCCCGGCAAGGACGGCTGGGTCTCCCTCTACATGGCGGACGCGGCCCCCCTGCTTCTGCCGCAGCCTCACCCCCTGGAGCTGACTGCACTGCACCAGTCCGTCCTGGACACCCTGTCCGGCGGCTACGGCCTGTTCTTCCGTCAGATCGCCGACCAGGTCCGCGCCACCACCCACCCCGACGTCACCGACCCCCAACTCGCCGACGCCCTCTGGGAGCTGGCCTGGTCGGGCCGTCTGACGAACGACACGCTCGCCCCCATGCGCGCCCTGCTGGGCTCGGGCCGCACTGCCGGTTCCACCGCCCACCGTGCCAAGCGCACGGTTCCGCGCGGACGCTACGGCTCCCTCACGGCCGCCGCCCGCCCCGCCTCCCGGTCCGGCCCGCCGACCGTCGCCGGCCGTTGGGCCCTGCTCCCGACCCATGAGCCGGACCCCACCGTGCGGGCCCACGCCCTGGCCCGCACCCTCCTGGACCGACACGGCGTGGTGACCCGGGGCGCGGTCGCCGCGGAGGGCGTCGAGGGCGGCTTCTCGGCGACGTACCGCATCCTGTCCGCCTTCGAGGAGAGCGGCCAGGCGCGACGCGGTTACGTGGTGGAGGGACTCGGCGCCGCACAGTTCGCCATGGACGGCGCGGTGGACCGTCTGCGCGCGGTGGCCAACGCCCGCGAACGGGGCGACGGCCTGCCCGGCCCGACCGCCCGCGACACCACCGACGCCCCCGACCTCTTCGGCGCACCTGCCCCGTACAACACACCTGACGGTTTCGGCGGCTCCAGTGGCTTCGGCTCCTCCGACGGATCCCCCACCCAGGACGCCGACCAGCCCCCCAACCCCGCATACGACTACCCCGACGGCACCCCCACCTACGACATCCCCGACCTCGACCACGACTTCCTGGACGCCCACCTCGGTCCCGGCGACTACCGCTCGCCCCGCGACCGCGACCCGCGTGGCGGCCCACGCACCCCGCAAGGCGGCGCGTGGCGCAACGGCGGCACTCCCTACGCCCCGGGCCCCGCCTCCCACCGCCCTCGCCCCGCCGCCGACACCCGAGCCGTCGTACTCGCCGCCGCCGACCCGGCGAACGCCTACGGCGCCGCCCTGACCTGGCCCGAACCCCCCACCGGCGCCGGACACAAGCCGGGCCGCAAGGCGGGCTCCCTCGTGGTCCTCGTCGACGGCGAGCTGACCCTCTACATGGAACGCGGCGGCAAGACCCTGCTGGCCTGGCCCTCCGCCCCGGACACCGAGCCCACCGACGACCCCCGCCTGCACACCGCAGCCGAGGCCCTCGCTGCGGCGGCCCGCGCGGGCTCTCTGGGCACGGTCACGGTGGAGCGCGTGAACGGCACGTCGGCGCTGACGTCCCCCATAGGCACCCTCCTGGAAGGAGCGGGTTTCATCGCGACCCCCCGAGGTCTGCGCCTACGCGCCTGACCTGCCCGCCAGCGCCCCGGCCCCGCCCAGCCCTGTCCGACACCGCCGAGCGCCGAGCGCCGAGCGCCGAGCGCCGAGCGACCCCAAACCCGCCTCCGCACCCGTGCCACCCTTGACCCATGCCCGAAGGAGACACGGTCTGGCAAACCGCGAAACGGCTGCACACCGCCCTCGCGGGCAAGGTGCTGACCCTCAGCGACTTCCGGGTGCCGAAGTACGCCACCGTCGACCTCACCGGCCGTACCGTCCTGGACGTCACCCCGCGAGGAAAGCACCTCCTCACCCGTGTCGAAGGCGGCCTGACGGTCCACACCCACCTGGGGATGGAAGGCTCCTGGAAGGTGTACGCCGAGCAGCAGCGCTGGACGGGCGGTCCTGCCCACCAGATCCGGGTGATCCTCGCCGCCGACGCCCGACCGGCCCGCACGGCCGTCGGCTACCGCCTCCCCGTCCTCGACCTCCTGCGCACCGCCGAGGAGGACCGCGCCGTCGGCCACCTGGGCCCCGATCTGCTGGGCCCGGACTGGTCCCCCGACCGCGCTCTCGGCAACCTCCTCGCGGATCCCGCACGCCCTCTCGGTGAGGCCCTGCTGGACCAGCGCAACCTCGCCGGCATCGGAAATGTCTACAAGAGCGAGCTCTGTTTCCTGCTCCGAGCCACCCCGTGGCTCCCCGTCGGCGCCCTCCCCGCCGAGCACACCGCCCAACTGCCCCTACTCGCCAAGAAGCTCCTGGAAGCCAACCGCGAGCGCCCGATCCGCAGTACGACGGGCCGCCGCGGCCAGGACCTCTTCGTGTACGGCCGGGCGAACCGCCCCTGCCTGCGCTGCACCACCCCGGTCCGGGTGGCGAACCAGGGCGACGGTTCCCGCGAGCGCCCCACCTACTGGTGCCCGAACTGCCAGGCGGGCCCGGCCCCGAGCCCCGCCGCCCCGCACCCGGCTCCCCGCACCGCCCGAGAACCCCGGCGCAGCACTCCACCCCGTACCACCAATTGACGACCCGTCAGATCCCCTCGTACCGTCCCTTCATGGCCGTCGACGCGTACGACCTCACCGGGCGCACCGCATTCGTCACCGGCGCCGCCAGCGGCATCGGCCGCGCCACGGCCGTGCTGCTCGCCGAAGCCGGCGCCGCCGTGCACTGCGCCGACCGTGACGCACAGGGCCTGCACGAGACGGCGACCCTGATCAAGGCGACCGGCGGCACCGCCCGCACCCACCCTCTCGACGTCACCGACCGCGAGCAGCTCCACCAGGCCGTCGCCTCCTGCGAGCGACTCGACGTGATGGCCGCGGTCGCCGGGATCATGCACAGCAGCACGGTCCTGGAGACCCGCGACGAAGACCTCGACCGAGTACTGAGCGTCAACTTCAAGGGGGTGCTGTACGCCTGTCAGGAGGCGGCCCGCGCGATGCTCGCCCAGCGCATCGGCGGCAGCATCGTCACCATGGCCTCGGGCGCCGTGGACACCGGCGGCCCCGGTCTGCTCTGCTACGGCGCGGCCAAGGCGGCCGTCATACAGCTGACCAAGACGCTGGCGACGGAGATGGGCCCGCACGGCATCCGCGTCAACGCGGTCGCCCCGGGCTGGATACGCACCCCCATGACCGACCGCCACGACTCCGCGGCACAGAAGCAGACCGAGGCGTTCATGGCCCGTATGTCACCACTGGGCCGGGTCGGCGAACCGGAGGACATCGCGCACGCGGTGCTTCACCTGGCGTCCGACGCCACGGCGTTCACCACGGGGCAGATCCTGCGTCCGAACGGCGGTGTGGCGATGCCGTGGTAGCCCGCCCCGCCTGCCAGGCCTGAGCCCACCGCCGTGAGTCGACGGCTCCCACGGCCCGCGCCTTGGGCACACAGTGCACCGGCAGGAGGCTCAGCCCCCACCCTCCCGCGGCGACAGCCGCCTCCAGCGCCCCCGCGCCGGGCGCCAGCGCGAGTCTCAGCACGGCCCACCACCACAGCGCCCCGAGCACCAAGGCCACCCCCCAGCGCGCTATCGGCCGTGCCATCCGCTCACCTCCAGCCCGAGGCTAGGCCGCCGGTTCACCCGCCGGGAGGGCGCACCCACGGCACACGGATGCAGCGCGGGCCAACGTCGTCACAGCGCGTCAGGCGCCGTCACACCCCTCCACCATGACCGCCGGGACAGGCACCGGCAAACGGACCGGGCAGGCCACTGCCACGGACGCGAGAGGCCCTCAACAGCACGAAACCCCGACCGCACTCCCCCAGGTCTCCCTGGAGGAGGCCCGGCCGGGGCCTCACACAACTTCTCGGCACGTGGTCAGCCCACGCGCAGCCTTGTCACCGTCAGGCGGCGACGACGTCCACCGCCTCGGAAGGCGCCTTGATGGTCACCCGTTCCGGTGGCACACCGGTCACCGACACGGAACCCAGCATCGGACGGACCGACGCCGGTACAGGCTCGCTGGGTGTGGCCGCAGCAGACTGGGCCAGCTCGGCGAGGGCGAGCTCGTCGCTCACTTCCCGCATGAGCTCGGACATCCGTACGTCCAGCGCGTCGCAGATCGCGGCGAGCAGCTCGGAGGAAGCCTCCTTCTGCCCCCGCTCCACCTCGGAGAGATAGCCGAGTGAGACTCGGGCGGACGAGGAGACTTCGCGCAGAGTACGGCCCTGGCGCTGGCGCTGCCGACGCAGCACGTCACCCAGCAGGCGACGGAGCAGAATCATCGGTGGCTCCCTCCTCGGACCGCGTAGCCGCATCCTTCACGCCCCACCGTACCGCCTTGCGCCGCGGCCGTGCGGGGAGCGATGTCGTGTTCACTCAGGGCTGCAAACATCAAAACCCCCCGTTCCGTTCCGTATCCTGTGCCCGCTCATTCCCACTGTGTTCGCTCGCAAGCTCCGTCAGGAGCAGTGCGAGTACGCTCCGTACACTCTCCATACGAATTTCCGCACGGTCGCCGTTCAACCGCAGGGCCTCTACTTTTCCGCCACCGGCGGAACCGGAACCGTGGTCGACGGGCCCGGCCACGGCCACGAAGACGGTGCCCACGGGCTGTCCGTCCTGCTCCTCGGGACCCGCGACACCGGTCGTGGCGATGCCCCAGTCGGTGCCCAGCGCCTTCCGTACGCCGACCGCCATCTGAGCCGCTACCTGCGGATTCACCGCTCCGTGCTGCTCCAGCAGGGTGGCGTCCACGCCGAGCAGCTCATGCTTCAGCTCGGTGGCGTAGGCGGTCACCGAACCCCGGAAGGCCTGGGAGGCCCCAGGGGCTGCTGTGATTTCCGCCGCAACCAGTCCACCGGTCAGCGACTCGGCGACAGCGACCGTCTCGCCCTTCACTGCGAGTAGTCGCACCACGTCGGCGGCCGGGGAACTCACGCTTCCGTCTCCTCCAACGCGGCCTTGCGCTCGGCAATTCCCTGCCTGCGCAGCACAATGGCTTGTCTCACATAGTCGAGCCCGGTCACCACGGTCAGGACGACCGCAGCGGCCATCACCCACCACCGCAGGGTGGCCAGCCACCCCGTCAGCGCCAGGATGTACATCCCGACGGCCACGCCCTGCGTGAGGGTCTTGAGCTTGCCGCCGCGGCTCGCCGGGATCACGCCGTACCGGATGACGATGAAACGCAGCAGCGTGATGCCGAGTTCCCGGCCGAGGATGACGCCCGTGACCCACCACGGCAGATCACCGAGGGCCGACAGACAGATCAGCGCCGCACCCATGATCGCCTTGTCGGCGATGGGGTCGGCGATCTTCCCGAAGTCGGTGACGAGGTCGTACGTCCGTGCCAGGTGGCCGTCGAACAGGTCGGTGATCATGGCGATGGCGAAGGCCGCCCAGGCCAGGGAGCGCCAGGCCGGGTCGTATCCCCCGTCGGCCAGCATCAGCGCGACGAAAGCCGGCACCAGGACCAGCCGGAGCATGGTCAGGAGGTTGGCGATGTTCCAGACGCTGGCCTGGTTGACGGCCGCGGCCACGACCTTCCCGCCGCGCGCGGCCTTGGCACCGCCCGCGACACCCGGTTCGGCGCCGCCTGCCTTCGGCCCGGAGGCCTTGGACGAACCCACCGCGCTCGCCTTGCCCGCCGCACCCGCCGGGGAGGAGCCACCCGCGGCGGACGCCGGAACTCCGGTCATCTGCCCGCCTCCTCACTACACGCGAGCATGCCCTGAAGCGGCTCGGCCACCAGGTCGACACCCTCGGTGCCGACCACCTTCGCCTCGACCATACGACCGATGCTCAGCCCCTCGCCGCTCGTGAGCAGCACCTGGCCGTCGGTCTCCGGCGCCTGGTGCGCTCCACGGCCGTACACACCCTCGGCCGGGTCCACGGACTCGACGAGCACGTGCACGGTCTCCCCGACACGCTCCTCGGCCCGCTGCGAGACGAGTTCCTCGGCCAGCCGGGAGACACGTGCCAGCCGTTCTGCGACGACGTCCTCGTCGAGCTTGTCGTCGTACGTCGCCGCCTCCGTGCCGTCCTCGTCGGAGTACCCGAAGACACCGATTGCATCCAGGCGCGCGCCGTTCAGGAACCGCTCCAGTTCGGCGAGGTCGGCCTCGGTCTCGCCGGGGAAGCCCACGATGAAGTTGGAGCGCACGCCGGCCTGGGGGGCCTTGCCGCGGATCGTCTCGAGCAGTTCCAGGAAGCGGTCCGTGTCACCGAAGCGGCGCATCGCGCGCAGCACGTCGGGAGCGGAGTGCTGGAAGGACAGGTCGAAGTACGGGGCGATCTTCGGCGTGGAGGTCAGCACGTCGATGAGGCCGGGCCGCATCTCGGCCGGCTGGAGGTAGCTGACGCGCACCCGCTCGAGACCGTCGACCTCGGCGAGCTCGGGCAGGAGGGACTCCAGCAGGCGGATGTCGCCCAGGTCCTTGCCGTACGAGGTGTTGTTCTCGGAGACCAGCATGATCTCCTTGACGCCCTGCTCGGCGAGCCACCTCGTCTCGTTCAGCACGTCGCTCGGGCGGCGCGAGATGAAGGAGCCGCGGAAGGACGGGATGGCGCAGAAGGAGCAGCGCCGGTCGCAGCCGGAGGCGAGCTTCACCGAGGCGACCGGGGCGCCGTCGAGGCGGCGGCGCAGAGGCGCACGGGGCCCTGAGGCCGGAGCGAGCCCTTCCGGAAGGTCCACGGGCGCGTGCCCGGGCAGCGCGACCTCGGCCGCGGACTCCTGTCGCTGGGCCGGGCTGATCGGCAGCAGCTTGCGCCGGTCGCGCGGCGTGTGGGAGGCGTGGACGCCGCCGTTCAGGATGGTCTGGAGGCGGTCCGAGATGTTGGCGTAGTCGTCGAAGCCGAGCACGCCGTCGGCCTCGGGAAGGGCCTCGGCGAGTTCCTTGCCGTACCGCTCGGCCATGCAGCCCACCGCCACGACGGCCTGGGTTCTTCCATGGCCCTTGAGGTCGTTGGCCTCCAGGAGGGCGTCGACGGAGTCCTTCTTGGCGGCGTCGACGAAGCCACAGGTGTTGACGACGGCGACGTCCGCGTCCTCGGCGTCCTCCACGAGATCCCAGCCGTCCGCCTCCAAACGGCCTGCGAGCTCCTCCGAGTCCACCTCGTTGCGGGCGCAGCCAAGAGTGACGAGTGCGACGGTACGGCGTTCAGGCATGGGCTCAAGACTACTTTGTCTCACTGACAGCCCACGTCGACGGGGTTGGCCGATCTTGGCCAACCCCGTCCACAGCACAACCCATCGGCCAGACATATACGGCCTGCGGGTCGCCCGTCGTGT
>CBFGZZ010000126.1:0-21854 GCA_965653385.1 uncultured Streptomyces sp.
CCCGTCCGGCGTTTGAGGACGAGGCCCGAAGGGCCGACAGCGGGGGTCTGGGGGCGCAGCCCCAGGGACGGGACGGGTAGGGGCGGCGGGGGCGAGAACCGTTCTGCGGCCGACTACTCGGCCGACCGAGCGGCAGCCTCCCGCGCCTTCTCCTCGGCCTCCATCTCCGCGAACACGTCGATCGGCGCGGGCGCCTTCGCCAGGAAGACCCACGTCAGCCACACGGCCAGCAGGAACGGCGGAATCTTCAGCGCGACCAGCACCCAGCCCAGCTGCGTCGTGTCCGCCCACCAGTACAGCGGGAAGAGGATCGCGCACTTGGCGAGCAGGATCGCGCCCCAGGCGTAACTGGCCTTCGCGTACGCCTTCTTGCGTCCGGGATTGCGCGTACGCCAGGAGAGGTTCTCCTTGAACACCGGCCCGAGGATCAGCCCGATCAGCGGCACCCCACACAGCGTCGTGATGATGTACGCGAGTCCCAGCCCCAGCGTGTAGAGCATGCCGGGGAGATAGAAGTCCTTCGCGTTGCCCGTCATCATCGCGAACACGACACCGAAGGCGACGCCGAAGACACCGCTGAACGCGTGCTTGATGGTGTCCCGCATCACCAGGCGCACGACCACGAGCACCAGGGACACCGCGAGCGCGGCGATGGCCGAGAGGTGCAGGTCCTTGTTGATCGTGTAGATGGTGACGAAGAGCAGCCCCGGCAGCACCGTCTCGATCATGCCGCGCATGCCGCCGAAGGCCTCGAACAGGGCGGCCTCGGTCACCGCCCGGGCGTCGTGCTCGGCGTTCGCGGTGGTGTCGGTGGTGTCTTCAGTCGGCTTGTCGAGCGACGTCACCGGCTACTCCCGTCCGAGGGGTCTCAGTTCGTATTTCGGGTTGAACAGCACGCGGCGGCCCCGGCTCATGGAGACCCGGCCCGATGCGATCAGCCGGCGCCCCGGCTCTATCCCGACTATGGAGCGCCTGCCGAGCCACACCACGTCCAGCGCGGCGGAGCCGTCGAACAGCTCGGCCTCCAGGGCCGGAACGCCCGCACGTGGCCGCAGGGTGACCGTGCGCAAGGTACCAGTAACCGTCACTATCTGTCGGTCACGGCAGTCACCGATCTTGATACAGCCGGCGGTCTCGGCGTCCTCACGCAGCTCCTCGGACTCCAGGTCCTCCTGCGACGAGGAGAGCCGGTCGAGCATGCGCCGGAACCGGCCCACCGACTTTTCGGAACGAGGAACAGCACTCATGTCTTGAAGACTACCGGGCATCACTTCTCGAACCGATAGCCCATCCCAGGCTCGGTGACGAAGTGCTTGGGGTGCGACGGGTCGGCCTCCAGTTTCCTGCGCAGCTGGGCCATGTAGACCCGCAGATAGTTCGTCTCCGTCCCGTACGACGGCCCCCACACCTCCTGCAGCAGCTGCCGCTGGCTGACGAGACGTCCCGTGTTACGGACCAGCACCTCCAGCAGATGCCATTCCGTGGGGGTCAGCCGTACGTCCTTCCCGCCCCGGTTGACCTTCTTGGCGGCCAGGTCGACGGTGAACTCCTCGGTCTCCACCATCACGTCGTCCTCGCCCGCCCCGGTGGGTTCGGCACGGCGTACGGCGGCCCGCAGCCGGGCGAGCAGTTCGTCCATGCCGAAGGGCTTGGTGACGTAGTCGTCGGCGCCCGCGTCGAGCGCCTCGACCTTCTCGTCGGAGGAGTGCCGGGCGGACAGCACCAGGATCGGCACCCGGGTCCAGCCGCGCAGGCCCCGGATGACCTCCACGCCGTCCATGTCGGGCAGTCCGAGGTCGAGGACGACCACGTCGGGGTGACGGGCGGCGGCGAGTTCGAGGGCGGTGGCCCCGTCGTGGGCCGCGTCGACCTCGTACTTGCGGGCCTTGAGGTTGATCACGAGGGCGCGCACGATCTGCGGCTCGTCGTCGATCACCAGAACCCTCGTGGGGGTCTGGGGAGTCCCCGCGGTCGGGCTCAGCATGTGGTCTGCCTTTCTGGTTCCTCGGGGTGCTCCACTGGCACGCCCCCCTCCTCGACAAGCTCCGCGCGCGATCCCGCCGCTCGCAGAGTGAGCACCATGGTGAGGCCGCCGCCGGGTGTGTCCTCCGCGTTCAGCGTGCCGCCCATCGCCTCGGCGAACCCGCGGGCGACAGCCAGTCCGAGCCCGACCCCCGCGCCGCGCGGGGCGTCGCCGTGGCGCTGGAAGGGCGCGAAGATACGTTCCTTGGCATCGTCCGGGACGCCCGGCCCGCGGTCGACCACCCGGACCTCGACCCGGTCCGCGATGGCGCTGGCGGCCACCAGGACCCTGCGGTCTTCCGGGCTGTACTTGACGGCGTTCTCCACCAGGTTGGCCACCGACCGCTCCAGCAGCCCAGGGTCCACGGCGACCATGGGCAGCGTCTCCGGGATGTCCAGCTCGGCGCTGTGGTCCGGTACCCCGCCCAGCGCCATCGGCACCACCTCGTCGAGGTCGATCTCCCTGATCAGCGGCGTGACCGTACCGGTCTGGAGGCGGGACATGTCGAGAAGGTTCCCGACCAGGTGGTCCAGCCGGTCGGCGCCCTCCTCGATGCCCGCCAGCAGCTCGGCCTCGTCCTCCTCCGACCACGCCACGTCGTCGGACCGCAGCGAGGAGACCGCCGCCTTGATGCCGGCGAGCGGGGTACGCAGGTCATGGCTGACGGCGGCCAGCAGCGCGGTACGGATGCGGTTGCCCTCGGCCAGCACCTTGGCCTGGTCGGCCTCAGCCTGGAGCCTGCGCCGGTCCAGGACCACGGCCGCCTGGGCGGCGAAGGCGGCGAGCACCCGGCGGTCCTCGGCGGGCAGTACGCGGCCGGTCAGCGCGAGCGCCATGTGGTCGCCCACCGGTACGTCGACGTCCGCGTCCTCCGGCCGCTCGGGCGCGTGCCCTTGTCCCACCTCGCCCGCGCGCGTCCAGGGGTCGACGTCGCTCTTGCGCTCCAACAGGGCCGCCGAGTCCATGCCGAAGGTCTCACGGACCCGCTCCAGCAGCTCCTCCAGGCCGGTCTCGCCGCGCAGCACGTTGCCCGCGAGGAAGGAGAGGATCTCCGACTCGGCGCGCAGCCGGGCCGCCTGGTGGGTGCGGCGGGCGGCGAGGTCGACCACGGAGGCGACCGCGAGTGCCACCAGGACGAAGATCACGAGGGCGAGGAGGTTCTTCGGATCGGCGATCGAGATGCGGTGCAGGGGCGCGGTGAAGTACCAGTTGAGCAGCAGCGAGCAGACCGCCGCCGAGGCCAGTGCGGGGTAGAGCCCGCCGAGCAGGGCCGCGGCCACCGTCAGGGTCAGGAACAGCAGCATGTCGTTCGCGAGACCGAGGTCGGCGTCGATGTGGGTCAGCAGCAGGGTGAGCAGGACCGGACCGGCGACGCCGGTGAACCAGCCCCAGAGGATCCGGGACCGGCCGAGTCGGGCTCCCCGGGCCACGGGCAGTCCGCGCCCCTTGGCCGCTTCCTCGTGCGTCACGATGTGCACGTCGAGGTCGGGACCCGAGTCCCGGGCCACGGTCACGCCCACACCCGGTCCGAAGACGTACTGCCAGCTTCGGCGGCGCGAGGAGCCGAGGACGATCTGGGTGGCGTTCACGCCGCGCGCGAAGTCGAGCAGGGCGGCCGGGATGTCGTCGCCGACGACATGGTGGAACGTTCCGCCCAGGTCCTCGACGAGGGTGCGCTGGACGGCGAGTTCCTTGGGCGAGGCGGAGGTCAGTCCGTCGCTGCGGGCGATGTAGACGGCCAGCAGCTCGCCGCCCGCGCCCTTCTCCGCCAGCCGGGCGGCCCGGCGGATGAGGGTCCGGCCCTCCGGGCCGCCGGTCAGGCCGACCACGATCCGCTCCCGGGAACCCCAGATCTTCGACACCCGGTGATCGGTGCGGTACTGCTTCAGATACTCGTCGACCCGGTCCGCCACCCACAGCAGCGCCAGTTCGCGCAGCGCGGTCAGGTTGCCGGGCCGGAAGTAGTTGGAGAGAGCTGCGTCCACCTTGTCGGGCTGGTAGATGTTGCCGTGCGCCATGCGCCGCCGCAGCGCCTGGGGCGACATGTCGACCAGCTCTATCTGATCGGCCCGGCGCACGATCTCGTCCGGCACCGTTTCCTGCTGCCGTACGCCGGTGATCGACTCGACGACGTCGCCGAGGGACTCCAGGTGCTGGATGTTGACGGTCGATATGACGTCGATCCCGGCCGCCAGCAGCTCCTCCACGTCCTGCCAGCGCTTGGCGTTGCGGGAGCCGGGGACGTTGGTGTGGGCGAGTTCGTCGACGAGGGCCACCTGGGGACGCCGGGCCAGGACGGCGTCGACGTCCATCTCGGTGAAGGTGGTGCCCCGGTACTCCAGCCGCCCGCGCCGGATCTGTTCGAGCCCGTGCAGCATCACCTCGGTGCGCGGTCGCTCGTGGTGCTCCACGAAGGCGACCACGCAGTCGGTGCCCCGCTCGACGCGCCGGTGCGCCTCGGACAGCATCGCGTACGTCTTGCCGACGCCCGGTGCCGCACCGAGGTAGATCCGAAGCTTGCCGCGTCCCATGGTCCTCATTGTGTTCGGCCACCGCTGCCTACGCAGCGTCGACCTTACGGCCAATAATCGCGACAAATGGGGCCGGGCGCGGTGACGGGAGCGTCTTTGACGCAACTCTGACGCTCCCACCGGGACGTCATGGGCTCGACCGCGGAAGGGCTCAGCCGGGGTTGTCGCCGTGGGTGAGGGTCTCCCAGGCCACGAAGAGGTTGTTGCTGCCGGCCGGGCGGTTGCGCTCGTTCAGTGTCTCGGTGTTGGTCATGGCGTGGCCGAGACGGTTGGCCAGGGCGTTGTGCCCGACCTCGGTGACCGGCCCGAGCCCGCGCTTGAGCGAGCCGCGGCACAGCCAGCCGGGTACGACCTCACCGAGCTCGTACTTGGCCTGGAACCCGAGTGCGTGCCGCAGCCGCTCGCCGACGTCGGTGCCATAGAGGTCCTGGCCCTGGATCCGGCTGGTCTCGGCGATGTGCGAGATGGCCGAGATGCCGTACCCGGTGTGGGTGAGGTCGCGGCAGGTCTCCTGGGTGAGGCCGGTGACGAAGGTGCCCTGCCCCTGCCAGTAGTTGACGATCTTCTCGCGGGTGTTGAGGTTCTGGCTGGGCACGGTCTTGGGCAGGTCGCCGTCGGAGGACAGGTAGACGTAGGCGGCGGTGCGGGTGCGGAACTTCGCCATGGCCTTGTCGTACGACGCCCTGTCCTCCAGGAAGACGGAGATGCCGACGGCGGCCTCCATCATCGACAGCTCCCAGTTCCCGTTGGAGTTCGAGCCGTTGATGATCTCGGGCAGGTAGACGTTGCGCAGCATGGTGGCGAACCGGCCGGAGTTCGCCCAGTTCCCGGCGTACGTGTACTTGATGATCTCTGCGGCCTTGGGCCAGGAGGAGCCGGCCCAGCCCGTCTGGAGGGGCGCGTTGCTGTTGGTGTGGTCCCTGATCACCGCGGACCAGGCGTCCATCAGCTCGATGGCCTTGCGCGCGTGCCGCTCGTCGCGGGTGACGTACCAGGCGAGGGCCTGGGTGTAGGCGGCTATCGCGTCCTCGCGCTCATCGGTGCAGCCGTGGTTGGGATTCGAGTACGAGCCGCACTCGACGACCGCGCGGGGCTTGGGCGTGCGATTCAGATCGGCGTACTTGCTCGCCATCATCCGGTCGAAGGCGCCCTTCCAGGGCTGGGCGCCGGCGTTGACCTTGGAGCGGGTGAAGTCCAACTGCCCCTTGGAGACGGTGACTCCGGGGTGGACGAAGGCGGCGGGAGCGGCGCCGGCGCCGGTGGGCCAGGCGAGGACACCGGCGACGAGGGCGGCCGCGGCCGCGAGGAGTGCGGTTCTGCGCATGCGTGGGGGGCCTTCCGTTCTCGTATGTGAACGTGAAGCGCCTTTATGAACAGACGCGTTGGCCGGAGACGGTAGGTACAGACCAATGAGCCGTCAAGGGTTCACGCACGAGAAAGGGCCGCACCCCGTACGGGATGCGGCCCTGCTGTTTTCTGTGTCGCCCTGCGAACCTCGGGGTCGCTCAACGAACCTCGGTGATCTCCGGTCCGCGCTGGAGCTGGCCCATGCCGCCGGAGAAGCGCGAACCGGCCTCCTCCTGCTGGACGCCCTCGGGGACCATCTGGGCATCGTTCGGCAGCTTCAGGACGATCGGGTCACGGGGGGCCATCGGGCCTTCGCCGCGGACCACGACCGTGTCCCGGAAGATCTGTTCCAGCAGACCGGCCGCCTGCGGCTGCACGGCGCCCTGCCCCGAGATCACACCGCGCAGGAACCAGCGGGGACCGTCCACCCCGACGAACCGCACGACCTGGAAACCGCCCGTGCCGTCCGGCAGCTGAACCGGTACCTGGGCCCGCAGTTCCCACCCCAGGGGGCCTTCGACCTCGTCGATGATGCCACCCTGCTGAGTGATGCCGGAGCCGATCTCCTCGCGTACCTCGCTCCAGATTCCCTCGCGCTTGGGCGCGGCGAAGGCCTGCAGCTGGATGGCGCTGTCGCGCAGCACGACGGTCGCCGCGACGATCGCGTCGCCCGCGACCTCCACGCGCAGTTCCATGCCGTCGACGCCCGGTACCAACAGGCCGCCCAGGTCGACCCGGCCCTCGCCGGGCTCACGGACCTCGGAGCTGTCCCAGGGCCCGTCGGGCCGCGGCTCCGGCTCCAGCCTCACGCGCTCGCGCTCACCGTCGTCGTCCGCCTCAGTGTCGACACCGTCGACGACCTGCTCGGGCTCGCCGGCCGCGTCCTCGGCGGCACCCTTCTTCTTGCGACGTCCGAACACGTCACTGTCCTTCCCGGTCGGATACGACCGAAGCGTATCGATTCCCACCCGTTGCGCCGCCATCGGCGGCCTCACCGCTTGTATCGCTTGTGCCGCCCACCGCGGCATGCCCGCCGGTGGACCCGAAGCCCCCTGCGGCCCGTGCCGAATCGGGAAGCTCCGCGACCTCCTGGAAGCGGACCCTCTCGACCTGCTGGACGACCAGTTGGGCAATCCGGTCGAAGCGCTCGAACCGCACGGTCTCATGCGGGTCGAGATTCACCACGATCACCTTGATCTCCCCACGGTACCCGGCATCAACCGTCCCCGGGGCATTCACGAGGGCGACACCTAGGCGGGCGGCGAGACCGGACCGGGGGTGCACGAACGCCGCGTACCCCTCGGGGAGGGCGACAGACACCCCGGTGGGCAGTACGGCCCGCTCCCCCGGCTTCAGTTCGCGGCCCTCGGTGGTGCGCAGATCGGCCCCCGCGTCACCGGGGTGCGCGTACGCCGGCAGCGGTACGTCCGGGTCGACGCGCCGGATCAGCACGTTCAGGGGGTCACGGCTCACGGGTTCACCTCGAAGGCACGGGCACGCCGGACCTGGTCCGGGTCGTTCATGGCGGCCCGGATCTCCTCCGGGCGGCCGTTGTCGATGAAGTGGTCGACCTTCACCTCGATGAAGAGGGCGTCGGCCCGGACGGCGACGGGTCCGTCGGAGCCGCCGATCCGTCCGGTGGCGGTGGAGTAGATCTTGCGGCCCGCCACCGCCGTCACCTCGGCCTCCAGATACAGCACCGTGCCCACCGGGACGGGCCGCACGAAGTCGGTCTCCAGCCGCCCGGTCACGGCGATCGTGCGCAGCAGCCAGTTCAGCGAGCCGAGGGTCTCGTCGAGGGCGGTCGCGAGCACCCCGCCGTGCGCGAGGCCCGGCGCGCCCTGATGAGCGGGCTGCACGGTGAACTCGGCCGTGATGCTGACGCCGTCCCCGGCCCGCGCCTCCAGATGCAGTCCGTGGGCCTGCTCGCCGCCGCAGCCGAAACACTCGCCGTAGTGCGCGCCGAGGAGCTCACCGGGTGCGGGAGCATCGGGGTGACGGGCCGGTTTCACGGCGTCGGCCGGCGGCTTGAGAGCCGCTGAAGTACCACTCACAGCCGCAGACCTTACCCGCGCGTCGGTGACAATCGGACACCGTGCCAAGCTTGGCTCCATGCAGCTCTCCGCCGCCCCGTACGACGAACGACTCACCGCCCCCCGCTCCTGGTGGCTGATCTCGTTCCTGGTCGGGGTCTCCCTGGCCCTGATCCTTCTGCCGTTCGGCACGCTGCCCATGCTCGGCGGCCTGGTCGGCGGCACCGCCGCGGCGGCCGTCATGGCCAGCTCGTACGGCTCGCTGCGTATCCGCGTGGTGGGCGGTTCACTGATCGCCGGCGAGGCGAAGATCCCGGTGCGGGCCCTGGGCGAGGCGCACGTCCTGGACGCCGAGGAGGCCCGCGCCTGGCGCACCCACAAGGCCGACACCCGCGCCTTCCTCCTCCTGCGCGCCTACATCCCCACGGCCCTGCGCGTCGAGGTCACCGATCCGGAGGACCCGACCCCGTACCTGTACCTGTCCACCCGTGAGCCGGAGCGGCTGGCGGAGGCGATCGAGGCGGCGAAGGCCTCGGCGTAGGGCCGGGGGGCGAACCTGTCACTTCCACAGCCCCTGGCACACCAGAGCGGGCCTTCACCGGCCTGGATCGTCGGGCGTCCCGCGTCCGAGGTCCCGCACGATCTCACCCATCTCCAGCGGTCGCGCCGGGCGTTCCAGGGGCGGCAGTTGGGGCAGTTCGTCCCAGGGCACCCGGACCTTGCGCAGGTCCGCACGCACGCGTGCCGCAAGCTTCTTGGTGTCCCGGCGGTTCATGACCGCGCCCACTGCGGCGCCCACCATGAAGGGCATCAGGTTCGGCAGGTTGCGGACGGTGCGCTTCATGATCTGCTGACGCAACTCGCGCTTCATATGCCCACCGAGAGCGGCGTTTATCGTCGCAGGCTTCATCGGGTCGATGCCGCGCTCCTCGGACCACGCGGTCAGATACGCGGTGCTGCGGTCCTTGAGGTTTCCGGGCGGGCGTACGCCGTACACCTCGTGCAGTTCGGCGATCAGCTTCAGTTCGATCGCCGCGACACCGGTGATCTCGGCGGCCAGCTCCGCCGGCATCGCGGGTGGCACGGGCAGCATCGCCGCCGCACCGACTCCCGCGCCGACCGTCGAGCTCGCGTTCGCCGCGCCCGCCACGAGTTTGTCGGCGAGTTGCTCGGGCCCGAGGCCGGGGAACTGCCGGCGCAAGGTCGCGAGGTCGCGTACGGGGATCCGCGGGGCGTTCTCGATGATCCGGTCCGCCAGGTACCCAAGGCCCGCTCTGGCGCGGCTGCCGCCCTTACGGACGCCTTCCCGGGCCTTCTCCCGGATCGCCGCGGCCCTTCGTCTGGCGACGGGCGCGGGAACCGCCGCGGGCGCCGGGAGGCCTGCCCCGGACAGCGGTTCGAGCGAGGCTCCCGTACTGGATGAGCCCCGCTCGTCGTCACGCGCGCCGTACGGGCCGTCAAACGGCCCTTCGTCCGCTCCCGACCGTCGGGAACGGCGCTTCCAAGGAGGGGTCGAGCCAGTCATGCCCGACCCGACCTCAGTCGCAGTCGCGGCAGATCGGCTGACCGTTCTTCTCCCGGGCCAGCTGGCTGCGGTGGTGCACCAGGAAGCAGCTCATGCAGGTGAACTCGTCCTGCTGCTTCGGCAGCACCCGGACGGCCAACTCCTCGTTCGAGAGGTCCGCGCCGGGCAGTTCCAGGCCTTCGGCGGCCTCGAACTCGTCGACGTCCACGGCGGACGTCGACTTGTCGTTCCGCCTGGCCTTCAGCTCTTCAAGGCTGTCCGAGTCGACGTCGTCGTCGGTCTTGCGTGGGGTGTCGTAATCCGTTGCCATGTCGCTCTCCCCCTCTGGGTGTCTGCGGTGTCTCCAGCGCACGTAACGCGTGAGAGGCCGGACTTGTGCCCGACCCGAGGCGGAGATTTTGCCTCACATCAAGGTCTGTTACTCAATCGACACCCAACCGAACTCCTCAAGAGTGATCGGCTTGGATGGCGAACGGGACCGTACACGGTCCTAATGCCGCAGTTCAAAGGCGTCTCACCGTGTACTTCCCGTGATCAAGACCCTCGAAAACCCGGATTTTCCCGGCTTTCCGACCGGCCCCATGATCACGGAGAGTAGATGACCGAAAAACCGCCCTTGTGATCGATCACACACGAGGGCGTTCGCCGAGTGCCCTGAAAATTCCGCGCAAAGCGAACATCCCCGTGTGCCTGCCGAGTGTCGGCGCACATGATCTCAGATCGGCAGCGCGAACCGCATCACGAGACCGCCCCCCTCCCGCGGTTGCGCCGAGATGTGCCCGCCGTGCGCCCGCGCCACCGACCGCACGATGGACAGCCCCAGGCCCACGCCCTTGTCACTGCCCGTTCGCTCCGTGCGCAACCGCCGGAACGGCTCAAACAGATTGTCGATCTCGTACGCCGGCACCACCGGCCCGGTGTTGGCGACGATCAGCACCGCCTGCCCGTGCTGGACATCGGTGGTGACCTCGACCCAGCCGCCCTCCGGGATGTTGTACCGGACGGCGTTCTGCACCAGGTTCAGCGCGATCCGCTCCAGCAGCACGCCGTTGCCCTGGACGACCGCGGGCTTCTGCTCGCCGCGGATCAGCACGCCCTTGGCCTGGGCCTCCCCGTGCACCTGGTCGACGGCCTGCTCGGCCACCTCCGCGAGGTCCACCGGTTTACGCTCGACGATCTGGTTGTCGCTCCGGGCGAGCAGCAGCAGGCCCTCCACGAGCTGCTCACTGCGCTCGTTGGTGGCCAGCAGGGTCTTGCCGAGCTGCTGGAGCTCCACCGGCGCTCCCGGGTCCGACAGATGCACTTCGAGGAGCGTGCGGTTGATCGCGAGCGGGGTACGCAATTCGTGCGAGGCGTTGCCCACGAACCGCTGCTGCGCCGTGAAGGCCCGCTGCAACCGCTCCAGCATCTCGTCGAACGTGTCGGCGAGCTCCTTCAGCTCGTCGTCCGGACCGTCCAGTTCGATACGCCGGGACAGATCCGAGCCCGCCACCGCACGCGCGGTCCGGGTGATCCGGCCCAGCGGCGACAGCACCCGGCCGGCCATGGCGTAGCCGAAGGCGAAGGCGATGATGGCAAGGCCGAGGAGGGTCAGGAGGGATCGGCTGAGGAGGTCGTCCAGGGCGTGCCGGCGCTGCTCGTTTACGCAGGAGTTCATCGCGTCGTTGAACACCTCGGGCGTGGCGCTCGACGGCAGATCGCAGACGTTGCTGGTGACCTTGCCCTCCGCGATCTTGAAGGGCAGGTCGCTGCCCACGTGCAGCGCCTGGGCCGCCAGCAAGTAGATGATCGACAGCAGCAGGATCCCGGCGATCAGGAACATGCCGCCGTACAGCAGCGTGAGCCGTATCCGGATGGTGGGGCGCAGCCACGGGAAGACGGGCTCAGCCTTCCGGGGATCCCAGGTGGGCTTCGGGGGCGCCTGGGGAGGCGCGGGTGTAGCGGCCATGAGGCATCAGATCCGGTAGCCGGAACCGGGCACGGTGACGATCACCGGCGGCTCTCCCAGTTTGCGGCGCAACGTCATGACGGTCACCCGCACCACGTTCGTGAACGGGTCGGTGTTCTCGTCCCAGGCCTTCTCCAGCAGCTGCTCCGCGGAGACGACCGCGCCCTCGCTGCGCATCAGCACCTCCAGGACGGCGAACTCCTTCGGCGCCAGCTGCACCTCCTTGCCGTCGCGGAAGACCTCGCGGCGGTTGGGGTCGAGCTTGATGCCGGCGCGCTCCAGGACGGGCGGCAGCGGAACGCTCGTACGGCGGCCGAGGGCACGCACGCGTGCCGTCAGCTCACTGAAGGCGAAGGGCTTGGGGAGATAGTCGTCGGCGCCGATCTCCAGCCCCTCGACCCGGTCGCTGACGTCGCCGGAGGCCGTGAGCATCAGCACGCGCGTGGGCATGCCCAGCTCGACGATCTTGCGGCACACGTCGTCACCGTGCACCAGCGGGAGGTCGCGGTCGAGGACGACCACGTCGTAGTCGTTGACGCCGATGCGCTCCAGGGCGGCCGCACCGTCGTACACGACGTCGACGGCCATGGCCTCCCGGCGCAGTCCGGTGGCCACCGCATCGGCGAGCAGTTGCTCGTCCTCGACGACGAGTACGCGCACGTCGCTTGTCCTTCCTGTGTCCACCCGCGTAGCGCTGTTCCTCGCTCGCGGGCAGGGGTTCGTCGGGTGTCTCGGCCTCCATCCTGCCCTTTTCGGTCATAAGTCGGCGGTAAGACGGGTGAGCGGCCCATGAGGGACAGGTATGAAGCCCGGGAATGCGAGATTTTCTCTTCCGGTTGAGGTTTCCGCGGAAGAGAGCGGGGGGAGGACGGCTTGTACACCCCGCGATCACGCTCTGCTTGTGCCGCGACACCAAGCGGTACAAGGCAATCCGCTTTCCGCAGAGCGGGTGTGGGTGTCCGGCACCGTCGCCGCCCGGCCTGGGCAGCGCTGGGCATCCACTGGAGACGTGATCGTCCCTTCCGAACGGCACACCCCCGTGCCATCGACCCACCGACCCAGGACGAGGGGGCGCAGCATGGACGCATTCACCGCAGGACTTCTGCAGCGCATAAGGGCGACCGAGTCCGACCTGACGCGGGCTCGTGACGAGGGCGACGACTTCCTCGTCGAGGTGGAGCAGGGCGAGCTCGACGACCTGCGCCGCCTCGCCGCCGAGCACGGTGTGGAAGTCGGCGCGACTAGCGTCTGACCAGCTCGCAGACCAACAGCAGGCCCCCGGCGAATCCAGCGCCGGGGGCCTGCCGGTTCACCGGACCCACGTTATGAGCCCACCAACGCCCACTGGGCCAACGACACCGGCATGTGGCGCCCCGGAGGCGACCGAGCAAAGATTCGGCACCTCACTGCAGCGCGCCCTTTCACCTCACCGGCTCACACGAGCCGGCACCCCCCAGGACCCGCCCCACTGCCAAGCCCCGCCCTCTTCAGTCGTGCCAAGCCCCGAACTCCTCCAACAACCCCTGCAACGGCTCGAAGACCCCCGGCGTAGCAGCCACCGTCAGATCCCGTGACGGCCGCTCCCCCGGCCGCCCACCCGTCAACGCACCCGCCTCCCGGGCGATCAGGTCCCCCGCGGCCACGTCCCAGGCGTTGAGCCCTCGCTCGTAGTAGCCGTCCAGGCGGCCCGCCGCCAGGTCGCAGAGGTCGATCGCGGCCGAGCCGCCGCGTCGGATGTCGCGCAGGAGCGGGATCAGCCGCTGGGCGACGTCGGCCTGATGGGTGCGGACCTCGGTGACGTAGTTGAAGCCGGTGGAGACCAGGGCCTGTTCCAGGGGGGCCGTGGGGCGGCAGCTGAGCCTGCGCTCGCCCTCCCACGCGCCCCTGGCCCAGGCGCCGCGGCCGCGCACCGCGTGGTAGGTCTCGCCGCGCATCGGGGCGGTAACGACGCCGACGACCGTCTCGCCGTCCTGCTCGGCGGCGATGGAGACGGACCAGGTGGGCAGCCCGTAGAGGTAGTTGACCGTGCCGTCCAGGGGGTCGATCACCCAGCGGACGCCGCTCGTGCCCTCGGTGGAGGCGCCCTCCTCGCCGAGGAAGCCGTCGTCGGGGCGGTGCTCGGAGATCAGGTCCGTGATCAGCTTCTCCGCCGCGATGTCCATCTCGGTGACCACGTCGATCGGGCTCGACTTGGTCGCCGCGACGGCGAGGTCGGCCGGACGGCCGTCGCGCAGCAGCTCGCCCGCGCGCAGGGCGGCCTGCTGGGCCAGTTCGAGCAGTTCGGAGTGGAGGGGGTCGGGTACGTGGCTCACGTCGGTCACGGGGCTCCTCACGCGTAGGGACTGTCGGCGCCCGCGGCGGCGGGCCTGGGCGCGCGGGCCGGGCAGCAGCCCACCGGGCAGAGGTTGTGGCTCGCGCCGAGCCCGCCGAGGACGCAGGGCGTGACCTCCTCCGCGCGCTCGACGGCGGCGCGCTCCAGCACCAGGTCGCGGATCGCGGCGGCGAACCGCGGGTCGTCGCCGACGGTGGCCGAGCGGCGCATCGCCAGACCCAGCTCTTCGGCCTTGGCCTTGGCCTCCGTGTCGAGGTCGTACAGGACCTCCATGTGGTCGGAGACGAAGCCGATGGGCGAGATCACGACCGCGGGCACTCCGGCCCCGTGGCGCTCCTCCAGGTGGTCGCAGATGTCGGGCTCCAGCCACGGGATGTGCGGGGCGCCGGAGCGGGACTGGTAGACGAGCCGCCAGGGGTGGTCGACGCCGGTGCGCTCGCGGACGGCGTCGGCGATCAGCTGGGCGACGTCAAGGTGCTGCTCGACGTACGCGCCGCCCTCGCCGTGGTCCGCCACGGGGCCGGAGGTGTCCGCGGAGGCGTTCGGGATCGAGTGGGTCGAGAACGCGATGTGGGCGCCGTCCCTGACGTCCTCGGGGAGGTCGGCGAGGGACGCGAGGACGCCGTCGATCATCGGCTCCAGGAAGCCGGGGTGGTTGAAGTAGTGCCGCAGCTTGTCGACCTTCGGCAGCTCCAGGCCCTCGGCCTGAAGGGCGGCGAGCGAGTCGGCGAGGTTCTCGCGGTACTGGCGGCAGCCCGAGTAGGAGGCGTAGGCGCTGGTGGCGAGGACGAGGATGCGGCGGCGGCCGTCGGCGACCATCTCGCGCAGGGTGTCCGTCAGGTAGGGCGCCCAGTTGCGGTTGCCCCAGTAGATCGGCAGATCCAGGCCGTGCTCGGCGAAGTCCTTGCGGAGGGCGTCCAGCAGGGCACGGTTCTGGTCGTTGATCGGGCTGACGCCGCCGAACAGGAAGTAGTGCTCGCCGACTTCCTTCAGGCGTTCCTTGGGGATGCCCCGCCCGCGGGTGACGTTCTCCAGGAAGGGGATCACGTCGTCCGGGCCCTCGGGGCCGCCGAAGGAGAGCAGGAGCAGGGCGTCGTAGGGGGTCGCATCGCACACGTCTGGCATGGATCGATCCTGTCATCCGGTACTGACAGCCGGGAAACGGTGGGGTGACACCCGGGTTCCCGATTCGTCCGGCCTGGTGCATTAGGGTCACCTAACTCGTAAGCTGTACCGACCCATCACGCGCCTTACGAGCCACCTTCACGCCCTACTGCGCCACCTCACGCCTCACCGAGCCGCCCCGAGCCCCCGCAGCCCCGCTGCTTCCGCCTGACCGGAGACCCCCGTGCCGAGCCCCTACCGCGCCCTGTTCGCCACCCCCGGCACCAAGGGCTTCTCCGCCGCGGGCTTCCTCGGCCGGATGCCGCTGTCGATGATGGGCATCGGCGTGGTCACGATGATCTCCCAGCTGACCGGGCGGTACGGCCTCGCCGGCGCCCTGTCGGCCACCATCGCGCTGGCCGCCGCGGTGGCGGGCCCGCAGGTCTCACGGCTGGTCGACCAGTACGGGCAACGGCGGGTACTGCGTCCGGCGACGCTGATCTCGCTCGTGGCGGGCGCCCTGCTGCTGTTCGCCGCGCACTACGGCTGGCCGGACTGGGTGCTGTTCGTGGCCTGCGTCGGCATCGGCTGCGTGCCGAGCGTCGGGGCGATGACCCGCGCCCGCTGGGCCGCGCTGTACCGGGACACCCCTCAGCTGCACACCGCGTACTCCTTCGAGTCCGTGATCGACGAGGTGTGCTTCATCTTCGGGCCGATCATCTCCATCGGACTGTCCACGGCGTGGTTCCCGGAGGCCGGGCCGTTGCTCGCCGGGTGCTTCCTGGCGGTCGGTGTCTTCTGGCTGACCGCCCAGCGGGCCACCGAGCCGGCGCCGCACCCGCGGGAGAAGCAGGGCGGCAGCTCGGCCCTGCGCGCCCCGGCGCTCCAGGTCCTGGTGGCGACCTTCGTGGCGACCGGAGCGATCTTCGGGTCCGTCGACGTGGTCACGGTGGCCTTCGCGGACGAGCAGGGACACAAGAGCGCCGCGAGCGTGGTCCTCGCGCTGTACGCGGCGGGCTCCTGCGGGGCGGGCCTGGTCTTCGGGCTGTTGCGCTTCAAGGGGGCGCCCGAACCTCGCTGGCTGCTGGGCATATGCGCGATGGCCGTGAGTATGATCCCCCTCCTACTGGTCGGAAACTTGCCGTTTCTGGCCGTGGCGCTGTTCGTCTCGGGCATGGCCGTCGCTCCCACGATGATCACCACCATGTCCCTGATCGAAGAGCACGTACCACGCGCGCAACTGACCGAGGGCATGACCTGGGTGAGCACCGGGCTCGCGGTCGGGGTCGCGCTCGGCTCCTCCGCGGCCGGCTGGGTGATCGACGCCGCCGGTGCGGACGCCGGGTACGGGGTTCCGGCGGTGTCCGGGGCCGTCGCGGTCGCGGTCGGTTTCCTGGGGTACCGCCGGCTCAGCAGGCCGGCTCCGCGTCGGGGAGGCACCGTTGAGCAGCACAGCGAGCGGCAGGAACGGCACGTGGCGTAACTGGGGCGGCAATATCGCCGTCCGCCCCGGGCGCGAGGTCACTCCGGCCTCCGTCGAGGAGCTGGCCGCGGCGATACGCCGGGCCGCCGAGGACGGTCTGCCCGTGAAGGCGGTCGGCAGCGGGCACTCGTTCACGTCCATCGCCGCGACCGACGGTGTGTTGATCCGTCCTCAACTCTTGACCGGCATACGCAACGTTGACCGGGATGCCATGACGGTCACGGTCGAGGCCGGCACCCCGCTCAAGCGGCTCAACATGGCCCTGGCCCGCGAGGGTCTGTCGCTCGCGAACATGGGCGACATCATGGAGCAGACGGTCTCCGGCGCCACCAGCACCGGCACGCACGGCACGGGCCGCGACTCAGCGTCGATCGCCGCCCAGATCAAGGCACTGGAGCTGGTCACCGCCGACGGCTCGGTGCTGACCTGCTCCGAGAAGGAGAATCCGGAGGTCTTCGCGGCCGCCCGGATCGGCCTCGGCGCCCTGGGCGTCGTCACCGCGATCACGTTCGCCGTGGAGCCCCTCTTCCTGCTCGCCGCGCGCGAGGAGCCGATGCCGTTCGACCGGGTCCTGGCGGACTTCGACGAACTGTGGGCGGAGAACGAGCACTTCGAGTTCTACTGGTTCCCGCACACCGGCAACACCAACACCAAGCGCAACAACCGCAGCGCCGGCCCGGAGAAGCCGGTGTCGCAGTTCCAGGGGTGGTTCGAGGACGAGTTCCTCTCCAACGGCGTCTTCCAGGTCGCCCAGTGGGTCGGCCGCGCGGTGCCCGCCACGATCCCCGCCATCGCCCAGGTCTCCAGCAAGGCCCTGTCCGCGCGGACGTACACCGACATCCCCTACAAGGTCTTCACATCGCCGCGCCGGGTGCGTTTCGTGGAGATGGAGTACGCCGTTCCACGCGAGGCCGTCGTCGAGACGCTGCGCGAGCTGAAGGTCATGGTCGACCGCTCCGGCCTCAGGGTCAGCTTCCCGGTCGAGGTGCGCACCGCCCCGGCCGACGACATCACGCTCTCCACCGCCTCGGGCCGGGACAGCGCGTACATCGCCGTCCACATGGTCAAGGGCACCCCGTTCCAGCGGTACTTCACCGCCGCCGAGCGGATCTTCACCGCGCACGAGGGGCGGCCGCACTGGGGCAAGGTGCACACGCGGGACGCCGAATACTTCGCGCAGGTGTACCCGCGCTTCGGCGAGTTCACGGAGTTGCGGGACCGGCTGGATCCCGACCGTCGGTTCCAGAACGACTACCTGCGGCGGGTGTTGGGGGCGTAGCCGACCGCCAGACGACCACCCAGATCCGGCCGATCCGTGGCCCACGCGACGCATGACGGAATTCATTGGTTCCGTTTCTGCGGATTGGGTGAAGTACGCCACGTCCAAGATCCGAAAACCGCTCAAGCGACGGCCGAGTCACGCTTCTTGCCAGAAGTTGGGCGGCGTGCCAATCCACGCACGTGGCCCAAATGGAGTACTGTTGCGAGCCCTGGGTCCGGTCTCCCGCCTGGGCGTCCGTGGCCTTCAAGGACCGCCGGGAGGGGGCTAGTTGCACAGGGTGACGGAGTTGGTCACTTAGCGTTGCGAATAGGTAACCGTGCCATAACGGCGATCCAGGGCCCGCGCCCGACACGCCGGGCAACTCGGCAAGGTTGTGGCAGGCTGCACCCGGGCAGGCCACACTCGACTAGCGGAAGCAGCGACGCACGTGACGTCGGCAGGCACCACCCGGGAGGTCCCCATGCCCGAACTGCGTGTCGTGGCCGTCTCCAATGACGGCACACGGCTGGTGCTGAAGGCTGCCGACGCAACGGAGTACACCCTTCCGATCGACGAACGCCTGCGCGCCGCCGTGCGCGGCGACCGTCCCCGCCTCGGCCAGATCGAGATCGAGGTGGAGAGCCATCTCCGCCCCCGCGACATCCAGGCGCGTATACGCGCTGGTGCGACCGCGGAAGAGGTCGCCCAACTCGCCGGCATCCCCGTCGACCGCGTCCGGCGCTTCGAGGGCCCCGTGCTCGCCGAGCGCGCGTTCATGGCCGAAAGGGCTCGCAAGACCCCCGTCCGCCGGCCCGGCGAGAACGCCGCCGGGCCACAGCTCGGCGAGGCCGTCCAGGAGCGGTTGCTGCTGCGCGGCGCCGACAAGGACACCGTGCAGTGGGACTCGTGGCGCCGCGACGACGGCACCTGGGAAGTGCTGCTGGTCTACATGGTGGCGGGCGAACCGCACTCGGCGAGCTGGACGTACGATCCGCCCCGGCGGCTCGTACAGGCCGTGGACGAGGAGGCGCGCTCGCTGATCGGCGAGTCCGAGGACCTCGCCGCGCCGGAGCCCAGCTTCCCGTTCGTGCCGCGTATCGCCCGGCTTCCGCGCGAGCGCTCGATGGACCGTGCGCTGGAGACCGCACGGCCGAGCCTGCCCTCGCAGGCCTCCGAACCCGCCGAGGAGACCACGGAGGAACGGGACTCGCTGACCAGCCTGCTGGAAGCGGTGCCCAGCTTCCGCGGTGACCTGGTGGTGCCGGAGCGCCCGTCGGAGCCGGAAGAGGAGGAGCCCCCGGCCGAGCCGGTCACGGCGGAGGAACCTCCCGCCCCGGCCGCCTCCGCCGGTTCCGCCTACGCGGACGTCCTCATGCCCCGCTCCGTCGGCAGCCACCGCGACCGCCTGATCGGCGCCACGGACCGCCAGGCCGAAGCCGACGGCGTCCGCCCGGGCCGCCGAGCCGCCGTCCCGAGCTGGGACGAGATCGTGTTCGGGACGCGCAGGAAGAAGCAGGAGTAGGCAGGAGCAGCAGGTCGTACGGCGGCGGAGGCGGCCGTACGCGGACGAGGGCCGCGTCGGTTGCGACGCGGCCCTCGTGCTGTGCCGCCCTACTGCGGATCCGGCCCCACGGCCACCGGCCGGGACGGGTCCGAGGACCACTCCGACCACGAACCGACGTACAGCGCCGCGGGGATGCCCGCCGCGGCCAGGGCCAGCACCTGGTGGGCGGCGGAGACGCCCGAGCCGCAGTACACGCCGATCTCCGTGCCCTCCGAGGCGCCGAGGGACTTGAAGCGGTCCGCGAGTTCCTCGGGGGGCCGGAAGCGGCCGTCGGGGCCGACGTTCTCGTTCGTGGGCGCGGAGACGGCGCCGGGGATGTGGCCGCCGACCCGGTCGATCGGTTCCACCTCGCCCCGGTACCGCTCTCCCGCCCGCGCGTCCAGCAGAAGCCCGGAGCGGGCGAGCGCGGCGGCGCCGTCGGCGTCGAGGAGGCCCGTCGTCGCCGGGGCGGGCTCGAAGTCGCCCTCCGTCGGAGTCGGTACGGACGTCTCCAGCGGTCCCTCCCAGGTGGGCAACCCGCCGTCGAGGACCCGCACGTCGGGGTGACCCGTCCAGCGCAGCAGCCACCACGCCCGGGCGGCTGCCCAGCCCTGTCCGCCGTCGTACACGACCACCGGCGTCCCGGACGACACGCCCGACCGGCGCATCGCGGCACCGAATTCGGCCAAGTCCGGCAGCGGATGGCGACCGCGCACACCGGGTGCGGAGGCCAGCTCCCGGTCCAGGTCGACGTAGACCGCGCCGGGGATGTGCCCGGCCTGGTACTCGGCCCGGCCGTCGAACGGCGGCTCACCTGCGGACTTGGCCAGGCTGAGCTGCCAGCGGACGTCGAGGAGCACCGGCGGGTTTCCGTCCGCAAGTTCGCTCGCGAGTTCGGATGCGGAGATGATGGCGTTCATGGTCACCATCCTTGCGCACGGGGTGGTCGCAACGTCGAGGTCCGGCTACTCTGCTCCGCCGGACAGGTCCGATCACGAGGCGTACGGGATCAGGCACATCCTGTACAGCCGATGGACATCCATCGGCAATCGCACGGAAACGGGCCGTAAATCGCACACCCGGCATCCTCCGGGCAGCTGCCTCGCACGGCGGCGTGCCCGCAGCGCGCGTGGCCACGGGTGGTGCGAGCATCGGCACGGGGGTCCGGACAGCGGAAGCGACGCGGCCACCGCGAGGGGTCGAGGAGAGAGTGACGATGACCGAGGCACGGGGGTCGGCCGGCCCGCACGGCGAGACGCACGCTCGGCACGCGCCCGGCACGCCCTGCTGGGTGAGTCTGATGGTGCACGGGCCGGCCGCGACCCAGGAGTTCTACGGGGCGCTGTTCGGCTGGGAGTTCCAGCCCGGTCCCCAGCAGCTCGGCCCCTATGTGCGGGCCCTGCTGAACGGCCACGAGGTGGCCGGCATCGGCCAGCTGCCGCCCGACCGCCATCTCCCCATCGCCTGGACGCCCTATCTCGCCTCGAACGACGCGGATCTGACCGCCGACACCGTACGACTGTGCGGCGGGACGGTAGGCGTGGGCCCGCTGGACGCCGGCGAAGCCGGCCGGATGGCGATCTGCTCGGACCCCTCCGGCGCCGTCTTCGGCATCTGGCAGGGGGCGGAGCACCGCGGCACGGCCATCACGGGCGTGCCCGGCACCCCGGCCTGGAACGAGCTGCTGACCTTCGAGTCGGTCAACGTCGCCAAGTTCTACGAGACCGTCTTCGCCTACGAGGAGGAGCCGGTGGTCTCCGCCGACTTCGACTACGTCACCCTGCACATCGACGGCCGGCCGGTCGCCGGCATCCACGGTGTCGGCACCGCTCTGCCGCGTGACCGGGGCCCGCACTGGATGACGTACTTCGAAGTCGCCGACACGGACGAGACGGTGGCGCGGGTCGTCGACCTCGGCGGTCATGTCCTCAAACCGGCCCACGACAGCGAGCACGGCCGGGTGGCGACGGTGGCGGACCCGGAGGGTGCCCGGTTCTCGCTGATCCAGAACCCGCGCTGACCGGGGCGACTCCGGCCGCTGTCATGCGCCGGCGGTGCGACTGCGGGAACCGCGTCGCCTCCTTACCAGGTCTCCCTCGCGGGTGCACCTGAGACGCAAGGGGCGACCGCAACCTGGAACGTTATAGGTAGGTCGTGCGTCCAGAGCCTCCGAGACTGGCCGCATCCGGTCGATGACCGATCACTAGGAGGCCTGTTTCCTCCCTTGGAAAAGGGAACCTCACCACCTGTCCACCTGAGTGCGGATGCCGGCGGCCCTTCTTGAAGTCCGGCTCGTTGCACCGCTGCACCAACTGCTCGGAGGGCGGTTCACGCTGCCCAGAAACACCCAAGCACGCATTCGGAATGGAACAATAAATTCCGAATATGGAATTCCAGATGAAGCTTTGCTGTGAGTGACGGTGGCACATTCAGCCAACCTCACCGGGCGGGTGGAACTGCCTCACCGGCCGCTGTAGTCTCGGAAATGCGTCGACATTCACTTGTCGGCAGTCCAATTTCCGCAACCACAGGAGATGCAGTGGAAAACGGTATGGAAATCGAATTCGACCTCGAGGACATCCCCGTGGATGTCTTCGATCTGGCGGACAGCGGACTCACGGTCGAGTCCCTGACGGCGGGTCACGGCCTCGTCGAGAACGGCGCCTCGTTCCCGAGCTGTGGAAGCTCCTGCTCGTCCCTGCCGTAGCCTGACAACCGCGGTGC
>CBFGZZ010000127.1:0-21764 GCA_965653385.1 uncultured Streptomyces sp.
GGGACGGGTAGGGGCGGCGGGGGCGAGGAAAGGTGGTGGGTTGGATGAGGGATCGGGAGAGGGCGGTCGTAGGGGCGGAGCGGGGTGGTGGGGCCGCGCTGCCGCGGGAGGCGTTGGAGATCGCCGCCGGGTATGCCTTCGGTGGGCCCGGCCTGGAGCTGGGGGCGCTGCTTTGGGACGGTGTGTGTCTGCCCGATGCGCGGGTCCGCGTTCCGTTGGCCATGCTGAACCGGCACGGACTGGTCGCGGGGGCCACCGGCACCGGCAAGACCAAGACGCTCCAGTTGATCGCCGAGCAACTGTCGGCGCAGGGCGTGCCGGTGTTCCTGGCGGACGTGAAGGGCGATCTCTCCGGCCTCGCGGAGCCGGGGCAGGCCAACGACAAGGTGCGCTCCCGCACCGCCGAGGTGCACCAGGAGTGGACGGCGACCGGCTTCCCCGCAGAGTTCTACGCCCTCGGCGGCATCGGCCGCGGCACCCCCGTACGGGCCACGATCACCAGTTTCGGCCCGGTTCTGCTGTCCAAGGTCCTCCAGCTCAACCGGACCCAGGAGCAGTCACTCGGCCTGATCTTCCACTACGCGGACCAGAAGGGTCTGGAGCTGGTCGACCTCAAGGACCTCAGGGCGGTCGTCGCCTTTCTGGCCTCGGACGAGGGCAGGGCTGAGCTGAGGAACATCGGTGGGCTCTCGACCGCCACGGCGGGTGTGATCCTGCGGTCCCTCACCGCCTTCGAGGCCCAGGGCATGGCCGGGTTCTTCGGTGAGCCGGAGTTCGACACCAGCGAGTTCCTGCGGACGGCGCCGGACGGGCGGGGCGTGGTGTCGGTCCTCGAACTGCCCGCCGTACAGGACAAGCCGCAGCTGTTCTCGACGTTCCTGATGTGGCTGCTCGCCGACCTCTTCCACGATCTGCCCGAGGTCGGGGACGCCGACAGGCCGAAGCTCGTGTTCTTCTTCGACGAGGCTCATCTGCTGTTCGACGACGCCTCGAAGGCTTTCCTCGACTCGATCGCGCAGACCGTGCGGCTGATTCGCTCGAAAGGGGTCGGTGTCTTCTTCGTGACGCAGACGCCGAAGGACGTCCCGGCCGAGGTGCTCGGCCAGTTGGGCAACCGCGTCCAGCACGCGCTGCGCGCCTTCACCCCGGACGATCAGAAGGCCCTCAAGGCCACGGTGAAGACGTTCCCCAACTCGGCGTACGACCTGGAGGAACTCCTCACCGGCCTCGGCACCGGCGAGGCCGTGGTGACGGTGCTCAGCGAGAAGGGCGCCCCGACGCCGGTCGCGGCGACCCGGCTGCGGGCTCCCGAGTCGCTGATGGGGCCGATCGAGGCGGGTGTGCTGGAGCGTGCGGTGACGTCGTCCGTGTTGTACGGGCGGTATGCACAGGCTGTGGACAGGGAGTCGGCGTACGAGAGGCTGGAGGGGGCGCGCGGCGCCAAGGGGCCGGACGAGATGCGCGAGGCGGCCCGGGGCAGGGAGCGGCAGGAGAAGCCGTCCGTCGTGGAACAGGTCGTCTCAAGCGGCATGTTCAAGTCCCTGGCTCGGTCGATAGGTACGCAGATCGGGCGCGAGATCACCCGGTCGGTCTTCGGTACGGCGCGGCGGAGGCGGTGACCCGAAGAAGACCCGCCTCCGCCGCGCCCGCCTTCAGCCGCGCTCCCGTCCCTTCGGGGGATGCTGCGGCTTCTCCTTCTTCGACTGCGGCTTCGGTGTGTTGCGCACGGCTTCCGCGCGCAGCAGGGCGCGCAGGACCGCGTAGTGGTCGGTGGGCATGACTGTGTTCCTGCTCCTTGTGTCGTACCGCTCGTACTGACTGACCTGGTGACGGGGTCGGTCAGCAGCGCAGGACCACAGTGCGCAGGACGTGCGGGAGACGGGGGAGGTGGGAGGCGTACGACGGCCGTGGGGGCGCGGGGCGGGCCGGGCACGGCCGTGCGTCGCGTGCCGCTCGCGGCAGTGGGCCGGGGCCCGGTCGTCCCGGGCGGGTCGTGCTGCGCCGGTCGGGGCGGGCCGATGGCCGCAGGACCGTGTCGAGGACGTCGTGCTCGGCGAGTTCACCGGACGGAACGGAGGAACCCGACACGCCGGCCGCGGTGGGCAGGGCGGCGTGTGCCTGGGTGTGGGCGCCCGGTACCAGGAGGGCGAGCAGCAGCACGAGGACCCGCAGCCAGGCGCGGCTGCGCGAACGGCGTCGTGCGGTACTCGCGGTACTCACGGAAGGTCATCTCCCCGGTGGCCGTACGGGGTTCATCCCGTTCGGGGCGAGAACCGCCCGCTCGGCGTACCGGTGCGGGGCGCGTATCGCGGTACCTGTCACAGCTCGCGTCACCGTCCGTGTCAAAGTTCGCGCGGGACCTGGCGGGCCCGCCCCCGGATCCGGAGCGCCAGAACGATCTCGACGACGCCGACCGCCACCAGCCAGCAGCCGCCGATCACCATCAGCACCGTGACCGACTCGATCGGGGAGTCGATCAGCACGATTCCGCCGAGGACGGTGACGATGCCCAGGAGCATCTGCCAGCCGCGCGCCGGCATGGACTTGTCGGAGGCGGCGGCCAGCAGCTGGGAGATGCCGCGGATGAGCCAGCCGATGCCGATCCACAGGGCGAGCAGCAGGACCGACTGCATCGGGCGGCGGAAGCAGAACAGACCGAGGACGACCGACAGGATGCCGCTGATGAACGCCAGCACCCGCAGCGAGGTCGTCCGGTGTGTGCCGAAGGCCGCGACCAGCTGGAAGACACCGCTGATCAGGAGGTAGAGGCCGAAGAGAACCCCGGAGACGAAGAGCGGGGCGCCCGGCCAGACCAGGACCAGGACACCCAGGACCAGCGAGCAGACGCCGGTGCCGAGGACGACCTGCCAGGCGGCGCGGGAGAGGGCGTGCAGGGGGCCTTCGAGCGGCGGCTCGGGCTCATGGACGGCCGTGCGGGTCCCCGGCCCGGGTGTGTGCCCGGCGTGCACGTGCCGGTCGTCGTAGTCCCGACCCCACGGGGAGCCGGTCGGTGACTCGCTCATGATCCATGCTGAGAACGACCCGGCCCGCCTCGCCATCGGGGACGGGCCACTCGAATGACAGCACGGGGCGGGCAGGCGAGGGGCCACGGCCGCGAAGGCCGCCGTATCGGCTCATCTGCTCCTCTTCCCTGCCCCCTGCTCTACTTCCCCGCGCTCTTCGCCGCCTTCGCGGCCGCCTTCATCTCCTGCTTGTGCGCCCGCACCTTGGCCAGTGACTCGGGGCCGGTGATGTCGGCGACGGAGCGGAAGGACTTCGTCTCGCCGTAGGCGCCGGCGGCCTCCTGCCAGCCCTGGGGGCGGACGCCGAGCTGCTTGCCCAGCAGGGCGAGGAAGATCTGGGCCTTCTGCTTGCCGAAGCCGGGCAGGTCCTGCAGCCGGCGCAGCAGTTCCCGGCCGTCGTCGACGCCCTTCCAGACGAGCTCGGCGTCACCGTCGTAGTGCTCGACGAGGTACTGGCACAGCTGCTGGATCCGTTTGGCCATGGACCCGGGGTAGCGGTGCACGGCCGGCTTCTCCGAGAGCAGGGAGGCGAAGGCGTCCGGGTCCTGCGCGGCGATGTCGTGCGCGTCCAGATCGTCCGCGCCGAGGCGGTCCGCGATGGTGCGCGGCCCCTTGAACGCCCACTCCATCGGCACCTGCTGGTCCAGCAGCATGCCGACCAGCGCGGCGAGCGGGCTGCGGCCGAGGAGCGCGTCGGCCTCGGGGTCCTGGGCGAGGTGAAGGGTGACGTCCATGCCCCCGATCATGCCCCCTCGGTCCATGGCCCGCAGCCGTGGACGCTGTTGTCCGCCGGGGACAGGTCGCCTGCGCGCGGAGTGCGACGGATTTCCGGAAACCGTCGCACTGCGCGCCCACCCGCCCCGAGGCCGCGGCCTTGGCGGGCCGGGCGCAGCGGCCCCGGCCGGTCAGGCGCGCCAGTACCCCAGCGCGTTCACCCGCTGCTTCGGCAGGCCCAGCTCCTTGCGGACGTACGACGTCAGGGCCCGGGTCGTCGCCGTGTCGCAGGCGATCCAGACGTACGGGTCGGAGGTGCCCTTGAGGAGGTCGGGCAGGGCCTCCTTCACCTCGGCGACCAGGTGGGCGCCGGCGTCGCGCCTCGGCAGGGTCCGTACGTCGTGGCGGGAGGGGGTCGTGCGGAAGGGGAGGCCGTCCTGCTCGCCGCCCTCGAACCACACCGTGGCCGGGGACGGGTCCAGGGCGGTGAGGAGGGAGTTGAGGGCGGGGAGGGAGGCCGGGTCGGCGACGGCGAAGACGTGGGAGGGGGCGGGGTCGGGCTGTTCGAAGCCCGTGCCGTGGATGGTCGCCTCGATCGTGTCGCCGGGCTTGGCCGTCCGCGCCCAGTCGCTGGCGCACCCCTCGTGCAGGGCGAACTCCAGGCTGAAGGTGCCGGCCGCCGGGTCCGGGTCGACCAGGGTGTAGGCGCGCTGGTGCGGCTTGCCCGCGTTGTCGAACCACAGGCGCACCCACATGGTGGGGTGGACGCCGGTCGCGGCCAGCATGCCGCCGTCCGTGAGGTGGACCCGGCGGTACCGCGGCGTGACGTCCTCGGCGCCCGTCACCGTGAACACGAAGTCCTTCGCGCGCAGCAGCTTCAGGACCGCGCCCTCCCAGCCGTGCCCCTGCCCCATGGCGTCTTCACCCTTCACGTACCATTCCTGCACCAATGACTTAGGCAAGGCTAACCTAAAGCAAAGGAGGGGCACAGGTGACCGGCGAGATCTTCCGCGATGCCTGGGGCATTCCGCATCTCCGCGCCGACGACGCGAGACAGCTCGCCCGCGTACAGGGCCGCGTCACCGCCCTCGACCGGGCCTGGCAGCTGGAGGTGGAGCGGCACAGGTCCCAGGGCACGTCCGCGTCCTTCCTCGGTGCCGAGGCCCTGCCCTGGGACCGGTTCGTCAGACGGGCCCGCCTCGACGACACGGCGAGACGCTGCTTCGCCGAACTGGAGGGGCGGGAGCCGGAGACGGCGGAGTGGGTGCGGGCCTACGTCGACGGGGTCAACGAGGGCCTGGCCGAGGGCGCCCGTCGTACGCCGGAGTTCGTGCGGACCGGGCTGGCCCCCGGCCGTTGGGAGCCCTGGACCCCGTTCGGCGTCTGGCTGGGCATCCACATCCTGTTCGCCGGCTTCCCGGCCAAGCTCTGGCGTGAGCAGGTCGTAAGGCATCTCGGCGCCGACGCGGTCGCGCTGTTCGCCACCGACGGGCCGGCCACCTCCGGCAGCAACGGCTGGCTGGTGAGCGGCGAACGGACCGTCACCGGGCACCCGGTCATCGCCGGCGACCCGCACCGCTTCATCGAGGAACCCGGCGTCTACCAGCAGATCCACCTCTCCTGCCCCGAGTTCGACGTCATCGGCCTCGCCGTCCCCGGCATCCCCGGCATCGCCCACTTCGGTCACACCGGCAGCGTCGCCTGGGCCATCACCAACGCCATGGCCGACTACCAGGACCTGTACCGGGAGCGGTTGCGGCGTACGGGGGCGGGGGTGGAGGCGCTGGACCCGGACGGCGTCTGGCGGCGCGCCGCACGGCATACCGAGGTCGTCGAGGTCGCCGGGGAGGAGTCGGTCGAGGTCGAGGTGATCGAGACGGAGCGGGGGCCGGTGGTGATCGGGGGGCCGGAGGGGCTGCCCGATCTGCAGGAAGGTTTCTCCGAGGGGGCCGATGGCGCCGTACGGTTCGATGGAGCCGAGGGCTCCGAAGAGCCCCCCGGCCCCCTGGACGACAACGACCCACCCCTCGCCGTCACCCTCCGCTATCCACCTCGCGTCACCTCCGACCTCGGTTTCAGCGCCCTCCTCCCGCTCCTCCGCGCCCGCCGCGTCGCCGACGTCGACCGTGCCGTCGACCTCTGGGCCGAGCCCGTCAACGTCGTCCAGGCCGCCGACACCGAGGGCGGCCTGCTGCACCGCGTCGCCGGGAGCGTGCCGGTGCGGTCTGAGGCCAACCGGGTCCGGCTCGTTCCGGCCTGGGAGCCCGGCCACGACTGGCAGGGCCGGCACGAGACGCCCCGGGGCGGGCTCACCGACGGCGTCGCCGCCATGGCCAATCAGCGCGGCCTGGCCGCGCCCCTGGGCGTCGAGTTCGCCCCGCCGCACCGCGCCGACCGCATCACGGCCCTGCTGGGGGAGAAGGAACGCTGGTCGGCCGCCGACATGCCGGCGATCCACATGGACACCCAACTGGCCTCCGCGGAACCCCTGTTGGACATCGTGGCCGCGATGGACGGCCTCACCCCCGAAGCCGCCCGCGTCCGGCAGACCCTCCTGTCCTGGGACCGCCGCATGGACGCGAGCAGCGCGCCCGCGGCGGTGTACGCGGCGGTGCGCGGAGCGGTCGTACGGCGACTGGCCGCACACCCGGCCTTCGCCACGCTGTCCGCCCCACCCGCCTACCCGGAGGTCCTTCTGCCCTGGCTGGCCCTGCTCCCCCGGGTCGGCTTCGCGCTGGAACACCTCCTGCGCGCCGAGGAGTTGTACGGCATCGACCGCGCCGGGATCGTCCGCGCGGCGGTCGAGGAGGTGGCGGACCAGTCCACGGGGGCAGGGCACGGCACCTGGGGCGGCACCCACCGCCTCGCCCCCTGGCGGGCCCTCGCCGACCCCTCGTACGACGCACCCGGCCTCTCCGGCGACCACGACTGTGTGCTGTGCACCTCGGCGGTCCCCGGCCTCACCGACCTCAGCGCGCGCGGCCCCGCCGCCCGCTACGTCTGGGACCTGGCCGACCGCGAGGCGAGCCTCTGGGTGGTCCCGCTCGGCGCCTGCGGCATCCCCGGTTCGCCCCATCACCGTGACCAACTCCCCCTGTGGCTGGCGGGGGATCTGGTCCCGGTCGTCACCGATTTCACGAGGCTGGAGAAGGAATCCGATGTCTGAGATCTCTGCGTTGTCCGAAGTATCGGAGCTGGTACACGAGGAAGCGGTCGAGGGCTTCGGTACCGTCCGTATCCGCCCCCTCGACCCGCACGCCGACGCCGACGTCGAGGTCGTCCACGGCTGGGTCGGCCAGGAACGGGCGTCCTTCTGGGGCATGAACGGCCTGACCAGGGACCAGGTGGCCGGGATCTACGCCCACATGGCCACACTGGACACCCACCACGCCTACCTCGTCCTGCGGGACGCCACCCCCGTAGCGCTCCTCCAGACGTACGAGCCGGAGGCGGACCGCGTCGGCGAGTGCTACGACGTCCTGCCCGGCGACATCGGCGTCCACCTGCTGCTCGCGCCCGCCGGCCCGGAGGGCGGGCGGCCCGGCTGGACCTCGGTGCTGGTGGGCGTCGTGGCGTCGTACGTCTTCCGGACCCTGGGCCGCCGCCGGGTGGTCGTGGACCCGGACGTGCGCAACGACAAGGCCATAGCGCGCTTCCTCAGGCAGGGCTTCACGGCCGGGCCGGTGGTCGTGCTGCCCGAGGTCGACCTGCCGGACGTGTACATCCCGGAGAAGAGGGCCCAACTGGCCTTCCTGAGCCGGGGGTAGCCTTCCGGGCGTGACTCCGGAAGAACTCGTCGCGCACTACTCCCTGGAGCCGATCCCGCGCGAGGGCGGGCTGTTCCGGCAGACCTGGGCGGGGCCAGAGCGGTCCGACGGGCGGCCGCAGGGCACCGCGATAGTGGTCCTGCTCACCGCGGACGACTTCTCGGCCCTGCACCGCCTGCCGTCCGACGAGGTCTGGCACTTCTATCTGGGCGACCCCCTGGAGATCCTGCTCCTCGCCCCGGACGGCACCTCCCGCACCGCCGTCCTCGGCCCCGACATACCGCGCGGCCAGCACATCCAGCTCACCGTCCCGGCCGGGACCTGGATGGGGGCGCGGGTGGCCGCGGGCGGTTCATGGACCTTCTTCGGCTGCACGATGGCGCCCGGTTTCACCTACGAGGGCTACGAGCACGGCGACCTGGCGGAACTGACGGCGCGCTATCCCTCCGAAGCCGCCCGGATCGCGGGACTGTGCCGCCCATGAGCGGACTCCTCGGACTCCTCGAAGGACAGGTCGCGCTGGTCACGGGCGCGGGCGGTGGCATCGGACGCGGGATCGCGACGCGGTTCGCGCAGGAGGGCGCGGCGGTGGTGCTGCATTGCCGTACGGCGGTGGAGGCGGCCGAGGAAGTGGCGCGGGGCGTCCGGGAGTCGGGCGGGCCCTCGTCCTGCGGGCCGACCTGACGGATGAGGACGCCTGCCGGCGGCTGGTCGGCGAGGCCGCCGAGTGGGGTGGCGGCCGGCTGACGGCGCTGGTGAACAACGCTGGCGTACAGCCGACGCGAGCGCTGCCCGGGATGACGGTGGAGGAGTGGCGGCAGGTCGTCGACACCAACCTCTCCAGCGTCTTCGCCTGCACGCAGGCCGCGGCCGAGGTCATGCGGGAGCAGCTGGGCGGCGGTTCGGTGACCCACATCGCCTCCATCGAGGCGAGCCGCCCCGCCCCGCTGCACGCCCACTACTCCGCGTCCAAGGCGGCGGTGGTGATGCATGCCCGGGCGGCGGCCCTGGAGTACGGCCCCTTCGGGATCCGGGTGAACACGGTCTCGCCCGGGCTGATCGACCGGGAGGGGTTGGGCGAGGCGTGGCCGGACGGCGTACGGAAGTGGCGGGAGGCCGCGCCCGTCGGGAGGCTCGGGCGGGCGGAGGACGTGGGGGACGCGTGCGTGTTCCTGGCCTCGGGGCTCGCGTCGTGGATCTCCGGGCACGATCTGGTGGTGGACGGCGGGGTGTCGGCTCGGCCTACGTGGTGAGCGGTGAGCTCTTCGCATCCAGTCGAACTCACTCGAACAACTCGAAGATCTCGTCCCAGAACGCGGAGCCGTCCACGAGCGGATCCACGCCGGTCATGCGCCTTCGCAACTCGGTGGCGGCGGCGACCCGTACTGCGTCGTCAGCCGAGTCCAGGGCGTCGCTCGACTCGGCGACGAGAGCGAGGAGCACAGCCAGATCGGGGAGGCTGTCGGCGGCCTCTCCCTTCCAACCGGCGCCGTGATCCCACCCGTTGGGGTCGTAGTGGGTGATGCCACCGAGGTCCGCGCCGAGCATCAGGTGCTGGTCGTACCAGGTGGCCATGGTGAAGCAGAAGTTCTTGGGCGGGGAGTCGTCGTCGGGGTAGCGCTCGCCGTAGATCTCGTCGGCGTCGAACGGTTCCATCCCGTCCTCGTCCCGCAGGTGCCTCGTGTCGATCCCCACGACTTCGAGGTGGACGGCGGGGAATCCGACCGTGAGCAGGAACTCCCGCGAAGAGGCGTGGGTCAGTTCGGCCGGCAGATCGCCCTCGCCCGGTCGCCAGAGCGAGCCCTTGCCCAGCCGTTCCTCCAGCCATGCCGCGTCCGGTATCAGCGGAACTTCGTTGCTCTTCACGTCGTGGCCCCCATGCATCGCAGGTCGTTGGGTCATCGCGGACCCGGTCAGTCGGATGGAAGATCCTCCCAAGGCGTGGTCGTTGCGCAAAACCCCGTCGCGGCGCTGAGCCCCCAGGCCTCCGCGTCCGTACCTATCCCCGAGGCCTCGAGTCCGACGACGGAGATGTGACACACGTGGGGTGCGATGACCGACGACAGCCGCGGCGCCGATCCAGCGGACGGCGGGGGCTTCAACGGCTGGTGCTGCTGGGCCCCCTGCTGGTCCTGTTCCTCCTCGGCGGCACGGGACCCGCGTCGGCCCACGCGGCCCTCCGTGCCAGCGACCCCGAGGACGGCGCCCTCCTCAAGTCGGCCCCCCGCCACCTCACCCTGACCTTCACGGAGTCCGTCGGGCTGCTCGACGACTCCTTCCGCGTCCTGGACCCCGACGGGCGGCGCCTGCGCACGGGTGAGCCGACGCACGGCCCGGAAAGCAGCCGGACCGCCCGGGTGACGTTGCCCGGGAAGCTGGCGCAGGGGACGTACACCGTGGCCTGGCGGGTGGTGTCGGCGGACAGTCACCCGGTCTCCGGCGCGTTCACGTTCTCGATCGGCAAGGCCACCGTCACCACGGCCACCGTGGATCCCGGCCCCACCGAGGACCCGGCGACCAAGGGCCTCTACAACATCGCCCGCTATCTGGCCTACCTCGCCGCCACCCTGCTCATCGGCACGGCCACCTTCGTGGCGCTGTGCCGTCCGCCGGACGCGCCCGTGCTCCGCAAGCTGCTGCGGGCGAGCTGGTGGACGCTCCTCGGTGCCACCCTCGCCCTGCTGGTGCTGCGTGCCCCGTACGAGACCGGCGAGGGACCCCTGGGGGCGCTGAGCGCCGACTCCTTCAGCCGGACGCTGAGCAGTCGGTCGGGGGTCGTTCTGCTGGTGAGGCTGGGGCTCCTGGCCGTGGCCGCCGGGTATCTCGTACGGCAGGCCAGGCGGGGCAAGCCGTACGGCTGGGGCGGCGCGGGCCTCGCCGTCGGGCTCGCCGGGACCTGGGCGGCCGGCGAACACGCCTCCGCCGGCATCCAGGTGCCGGTCGCGATGACGTCCTCGGCGCTGCATCTGCTCGCCACGGCGGTATGGCTGGGCGGGCTCGCTGCCCTGCTCGTGACGCTGTACCGCGCCCGCCTGACCCCGGCCGCGGTGACCCGTTTCTCCCGGCTCGCCTTCGCTTCCGTGACCGTCCTCGTCGTCACCGGCGTCTACCAGTCCTGGCGGGGCCTCGGCTCCTGGGACGCGCTCACCGGCACGACGTACGGCAGGCTCCTGACCCTCAAGCTGGCCGCGGTCGCCCTGCTCCTCGGGGCGGCCGCCCTCTCGCGTCGCTGGACGGCGCGACTGGCGACGACGGCCGACGCGGAGGCGGTCGTACGGGAGCGGGAACCGGAGCGGGAGCGGGAACGCGAGCGCGTTCCGGAGGTGGTCGGCGGGCCGGCGCTTCCCGATCCGCCGGAACGGGCCGACGGACCGGCTGCCCCGGACCCGCACCGCCGCGCCCTGCGCCGTTCCGTCCTCGCCGAAGTCGCCGTCGGGGCCGTGGTGCTGCTGGTCACCACGATCCTCACCAGCACGCTGCCCGGCCGGGCGGAGGCCGACGCGGCCGCGGGGGCGCCCACCGTCGTCGGGGCCTCCGTCACCGACGTCCCCTTCGACGTCGGCACCCCCGGCGGCCACGGCAAGGTGCAGGTCACCCTCGACCCGGGGCGGGTCGGCGACAACTCGATCGAGGCCCTCGTCTACGGCCCGGACGGGGGCGTGTCCATCGTCCCCGAGCTCCGTATCTCCTTCACCCACCCGGCCAAGGACATCGGCCCCCTCGACGCCGAGCTCACCGACAAGGGCGGCTACTGGGGCAACAGCTTCCTCAACCTGCCCATCGCCGGCACCTGGGAGATGAAGGTGACCGTGCGGATCTCGGAGGTCGACCAGGTGAGCGAGACCAAGTCGGTGATCGTGCGCTGAGACCGCGCCGGCGATGCGATCTTCGCCGGGGGCGCGGGGGTCGCGGGGGCGATCAACACATTGTTGAGCGTTGGTTCGAGATGTCGGTCACGTTTCCAAAACGGCGATCGACATCTCTTGACGCATGACCTGACAAACGGCTGTTATTGCGCCACCGTGTTCGGTCAAGTTGATTTCTGATCGGTTACGACGGACTTCAACACGCCCAAACCCTCATGATCGAACCTTGTCACCAGGAGCCGTAGATGCCGCACCTCTCTCCTTCCGGTCTCTCACTGCCTTCGCCGAGCCGCCGCTCCCTGCTGCGCGGCATAGGCGGCGCCGCCGTACTCGGCGCCGGCATCCCGCTGCTGAGTGCCTGCGGCGGCAGCGGTACGGCGAGTGACCCGAAGACCGTCTCCCTCGGCTCCAAGGCGTCCGACCCGGTGCCGAAGAAGGCGTTCGCCGACATCTACGCGGCCTACAAGAAGAAGACCGGCATCACGGTCGACGTGAACACCAAGGACTCCAACACCTTCCAGGAGCAGATCAACTCCTACCTCCAGGGCACGCCGGACGACGTGTTCACCTGGTTCGCCGGTTACCGGATGCAGTTCTTCGCGGCCAAAGGCCTGGCCACCCCGATCGACGACGTGTGGAAGACCATCGGGGGCAACTTCCCCGAGGCGATGCAGAAGCTCTCCAAGGGCGAGGACGGCAAGTACTACTTCGTGCCGCTGTACACCTACCCCTGGGCGATCTTCTACCGGAAGAGCGTCTTCAAGGAGAAGGGCTACGAAGTCCCCACCAAGTGGGACGACTTCGTCGCGCTGTGCAAGCAGATGCAGAAGGACGGCCTCGTCCCGATCGCCTTCGGTGACAAGGACGCCTGGCCCGCGCTCGGCACCTTCGACCAGATCAACTTCCGCCAGAACGGCTACGACTTCCACGTCGAGCTGATGGCGGGCAAGGCCTCCTGGACCGACGCCAAGGTGCGCAAGGCCTTCGACCTGTGGGCGGAGATCCTCCCCTACCACCAGGAGGGCGCCGTCGGCCGCACCTGGCAGGACGCGGCCCAGACGCTCGCCTCGAAGAAGGCCGGCATGTACCTCCTCGGCACCTTCGTGGCCCAGCAGTTCACCGACCAGGCCGCCCTCGACGACCTCGACTTCTTCGCCTTCCCGGAGATCGACCCGGCGTTCGGGCAGGACACGGTCGAGGCGCCGACCGACGGGTTCATGATGAGCAAGAGCCCCAAGAACAAGGCCGAGGCCGTCAAGCTCCTGGAGTTCCTGGGCACCCCGGAGGCCGAGGACATCTACCTCAAGTCCGACCCGAGCGTGGTCCACGCCTCCACCAAGGCCGACACGTCGTCGTACACGCCGTTGCAGAAGAAGGCGTACGACATGATCTCCGGCGCCAAGTCCCTGACCCAGTTCATGGACCGTGACAGCCGCCCGGACTTCACCTCGACGGTGATGCAGCCCGCGCTGCAGAAGTTCGTCCGCGACCCCAAGGGCGTCGACAGTCTGCTGTCCTCGATCGAGCGGCAGAAGAAGACGATCTTCGCGTCCGGCTGATCCGGCTGATTCGAGAGATACGGCTGACACGGCTGATTCACATGACTACCGACATCACCAAGGAGAACCCGGAGGCGGCCGCCGCGCCGCCTCCGGGCGCTGCCCCCGCCGAGAACCCCAAGAAGGTGCCTCAGGGGCACCGCCGTCTGCTGACCCGCCGCGACCGGTTCACCCTCGGCCTGATGGCGGGCCTGCCGACCGTCCTGCACATCGCCCTGGTCTGGGTGACCGCGCTGGCCTCGATCGCGCTGGCCTTCACCACCTGGGACGGCATCGGCTTCGACTCGATCAAGTGGGTCGGGCTCGAGAACTTCAAGGTGCTCTTCGAGCAGAACCCGCAGTTCTGGCCCGCAGTCCAGCACAACGTCATCTGGTTCGTCGTGCTGATCGTGATCCCGACGCCGCTCGGCCTGTTCCTGGCCGTGCAGCTGGACAAGAAGATCCGGTTCAGCAGGGTCTACCAGACCGCGTTCTTCCTGCCGGTCGTGCTGTCCATGGCCGTCATCGGCTTCGTCTGGCAGCTGATCTACAACCCGGACACCGGCCTGATCAACAGCATCATCGGGGCCAACGAGCCGGGCAAGTACATCGACTGGATCGGCGACCCGGACCTCAACCTCTGGGCGATCCTCGTCGCCGCGTCCTGGCGGCACACCGGCTACATGATGATCCTGTACCTGGCCGGCCTGAAGGGCGTCGACCCCTCGCTGCGGGAGGCGTCCGCGCTCGACGGGGCAAACGAGTGGCAGACGTTCAAGAACGTCATCTTCCCGACCCTGCGGCCGACCAACACCGTCGTCCTGGTCGTCACCATCATCGAGGCCCTGCGCGCCTTCGACCTGGTCTTCGTCTTCAACAAGGGCGCCGAGGGCACCGAGCTGCTCTCGATCCTGGTCACCAACAACATCATCGGCGAGTCCAGCCGCATCGGATACGGCTCCGCCATCGCGGTCGTCCTGCTGCTGATCTCCCTCGTCGTGATCATCCCCTACCTGGTGGCCACCTTCCGGAAGGAGCGGCGCGCATGAGCACCGCCACCGTCGCGCTCAAGAAGCGCGCCCCCGTCCGCCCCGGCCGGATCCTGCTGCACCTGTTCCTGGCCTCCATGGCGCTGGTCTGGATCGGCCCGCTGGCCTGGGCGATCTACTCGGCGCTGCGCCCGTACTCCGAGACGAGCGAGAAGGGATACGTGTCCTGGCCGGACACGCTGAACTTCGACAACTTCACGAACGCGTTCACGCAGTCCGACATGAGCCACTACTTCGTCAACACGATGATCATCGCCGTCCCGGCGGTGCTGTTGACGCTGTTCCTGTCCTCGATGGTCGCCTTCTACGTCAGCCGTTTCGACTTCCGTCTCAACCTCGCGCTGCTGCTCGTCTTCACGGCCGGCAACCTGCTCCCGCAGCAGGTGATCATCACCCCGCTGTACCGGCTGTACCTGCTGATCGACCTGCCCGGCATCACCATGAGCGGCAAGCTCTACGACTCCGCGCTCGGGCTCGTCCTCATCCACGTGGCCTTCCAGTCCGGGTTCTGCGCCTTCGTGCTCAGCAACTACATGCGCAGCCTGCCGCACGAGCTGACCGAGGCCGCCCTCGTCGACGGCGCCTCGGTGTGGCGGCAGTACTGGCAGATCGTGCTCCCGCTGTGCCGCCCGGCGATGGCCGCCCTGGCGACGCTGCTGTCCATCTGGATCTACAACGACTTCTTCTGGGCCCTCGTGCTGATCTCCACCGGCGAGAACATGCCGATCACCTCGGCGCTGAACAACCTCACCGGCGCGTACTTCACCGACCCCAACCTGGTCGCCGCCGGCGCCCTGCTCACCGCGATCCCGACCCTGATCGTGTACTTCGTGCTCCAGCGGCAGTTCGTCAGCGGCCTGACCCTGGGCGCCAACAAGGGCTGACGGCCCCTTTCTTGAAAGAGACACCCGTGCACCACCCCTTCACCCCCGTCGCCTCCGTGCCCGTGGACCCGGCGGGCGCCCGCGTCCACGAGGAGGGCTGGCAGTCCTGGAGCCCCAGCGGCGCCTACGCCCTCGGTGACAAGCCGTACCGCCCGACCAACGACAACTGGGCGACGGTCTGTTACCGCCCCGGTGTCACCGTCCCCGAGGGCACCTTCCAGGGCGAGGGCCTGCTGGCGCTCGACCCCGGTGACGGCTCGCCGGTCCGCCTGTGGGCGGCGGTCGACCCGACGCGTGAGGTGCCCTCGATCCGGCTGGTCGTGACGGACGGCGCCGTCGCCGAGGTCAGCGCCGACGGCCCGGTGAAGGAGTGGACGGGCGCCTCCGTCCGGTCGGTGCTCGGCGAGTGGGCCGACAGCCTCCAGCTGCCCGCTCCCCGCCCGGCGCCGACGGTCTGGTGCTCCTGGTACGAGTACTTCACCGCCGTCACCGAGGACGACATCCACGAGAACCTCCGTGCGATGGACACCCTCGACCTGCCCATCGACGTCGTCCAGATCGACGACGGCTACCAGAAGGCCCTCGGCGACTGGCTCACGCTCTCCGGCCGCTTCCGCTCCCGCGCGGGCATCGCGGACGCGATCCGGGCGCGGGGCCGCCGCGCCGGCATCTGGACGGCACCCTTCCTGGTCGACCCGGCGAGCGACCTGGCCGCCGAGCACCCCGAGTGGCTGGTCCGCGACGCGGACGGCGGCTTCACGCACGCCGGCCGCAACTGGGGCCACGACCTGCGCGTCCTGGACACCACCCACCCCGAGGCGGCGGCGTATCTGACGGAGGTCTTCCGGACGCTGCGCGCCGAGGGCTACGACTACTTCAAGGTCGACTTCCTCTACGCGGGCGCCCTGGACGGCGTACGGCACGACGCGGAGACGGACGCGCTGACGGCGTACCGCGAGGGCATCCGGCTGATCCGCGAGGCGATCGGCGCGGACGCCTACCTGCTGGGCTGCGGGGCGCCCCTGCTCGCCTCGATCGGCCTGTTCGACGCGATGCGGGTCAGCCCCGACACGGCACCGCACCGCCGCCCCGAGGCCGACGACTACAGCCAGCCCGGCCAGGACCCCGCCGAGTTCACCGGCGTCGGCCGCCAGTGGCAGCACGGCCGGCTCTGGATCAACGACCCCGACTGTCTGATGGCCCGCCCGGCCGTCGAGACCCGCGAGCGCTGGGCCGCGCACGTCGAGGCGACCGGCGGCCTCATGGCCTCCAGCGACCGGCTGCTGTCCCTGGACGAGTGGGGCGTGACCACCACCCGTCGACTCCTCGGCGGAGGTGCCTGATGAAGCGCGAACTCTCCGTCGGACAGCACAGCCAGGGCCGGCCCGGCGGGTCAGGCCGCTGGATGTCGACGGCTCCTCATCAACGCAGGACCGCGACTACCTCTTCCTGATCAACCACACCGACCGCCCCGCCCATGCCGCCGTCGCGGCGGGGGAGACGGCGGTGGTGCGCGAGCCGTGCTGAGTGGCAGGGTGGGAGGACATTCGCAGGGGGGCTTTCGAGGGGCGGGGGCGGCATGCCGGAGCTGAGCAAGGGCGGGAACATCGTGGTGGGCTCCGGGCCCCTGGTCGCCGAACTGCACGCCGTGGGCGGCACCGTCGATCTCAGCGCGCTGCTGGTGGCGGCGGACGGCGAGGTCCGGTCCGACGACGACCTGGTCTTCTACAACCAGCCGTCCGCCGAGTCCGGTGCCGTACGGCACCTCGCCGCCGACGCCGAGGGCCCGGAGCGCGTCGAGATGAACCCGGCCGCGCTCCCCGCGGACGTGGACCGCGTGGTCCTGGTCGGCAGTTGCGACCCCGACGACGCGAGCCGCACCTTCAGCGAGGTGAAGGACGTCACGGTCCGTGCCTGCCAACTCGGCGCGGAACCCGTCCACTTCCGGCCGCCGGCCCTCACCGACGGCGAACGCGCCGTACTCCTGATGGAGCTCTACCGCAGGGGCGAGACCTGGAAGCTGCGCGCCATCGCCCAGGGCTACGCCGACGGGCTGGCGGGACTCGCGACGGACTTCGGCATCGAGGTGGCGCAGGAGGAGCTGGAGACGCCGGAGACGCCGGAGGAGCCCGCGCGACAGGCGGCAGAGGCACCAGTACGACCGGCCCCCGCCCCGGCCGCGCCCCCCATGAACCTGCGCAAGCCCCCGCTCGGCAAGATCAGCCTCGACAAGGGCGGCCAGGTCTCGATGAGCCTGGACAAGGCGGACCGCGAGCTGGTGGTCACCGCGACCCTGGAGTGGGACGGCGGCAGCGACGAGCGCCGCAGGCGGGGCGCCGACCTCGACCTCTACGCCCTGTTCGTGCCGGCCTCCGAGGCGGTACGCGGCGAGCAGCCGCCCGGCACCCTCGTCACGCCGAAGAAGAAGTCGCGCCCCGCGGCCGCCCCGGACACGGTGAAGAAGGGCAAGGGCGCGGACGTCGTCTACTACAAGAGCCTCGGCTCGCTGAAGAACCGTCCCTTCATCCACCTCGACGGCGACGCCCGGGTCCCCGGGCGCGAGACCCTCCGTATCGTCCGCCCCGACGAGCAGGGCTATGTCCTGCTGTGCGCGTACTCCGCGGTCAGCAACGGCTTCGGCTCCTTCCGCAGCTTCGGCGCGCACGTCGTGGTCACCGACGGCCGCGGCTCGACCGTCACCGTGCCGCTCTTCGAGAACACCAAGACCCGGTACTGGGTGGCCATCGCCCTGGTCGACTTCACCGAGTCCGACGGGGCCGCGATCCACCACGTCGAGGCCTACAGCGGCCGGATGACCGAGCGCCGCCCCGTGCTCCACGCGGACGGCACGGTGGAGATGAACGCGGGGCCGGTGGAGTTCAAGAGGCGCTGACGCGGGGCAGGCCGGGCCGAGTGCCTCGCGAGGTGCAAAGCGTCTCGAAACGGGGCAAACAGTAAAGATGTGCGGCATTCACGCTCCGAAGGCCGGCCCTCATGCCTGAGCTGCCGGACGTCGAGGGCTTCCGCAAGGTGCTCCGGTCCTGCGCGCAGGGCAGGGTCATCCGTCGCGTCGACGTGCGCGACGCGGGTGTCCTGCACGGCGTGAGCGCGCGGGGCCTGCGGGACGCGCTGGAGGGCCGCCGGATCACCGGGACGCGGCGGCACGGCAAGTGGCTGCTGGCCCGCACCGGCGGCCCCACCCTCGCACTGCACTTCGGCATGACCGGCCTGCTGCTCTGCGCCCACCCGGACGACGCACCCGAGCCCCACGACCGGGTCCTGTTCACGCTGGCCCGCGACCGCCAGCTCCGCTACCGCGACCAGCGCAAGCTCCAGGGCCTCTGGCTGGCCCACGACGACTCCGACGTCGTACGGCTGCTGGCGCACCAGGGCCCCGACGCGCTGACGGTGGACCGCGCGGAGTTCGAGTCCGCGCTCGCCTCGCACCGCGGCCGCGTCAAGGCGGTCCTGATCGACCAGTCGGTCCTGGCCGGTCTCGGCAACCTCCTGGCCGACGAGATCCTGTGGCGCGCGAGACTGCGCCCCGCCACCCCGGCCAACGCCCTCACCGAGCCGGAACGACGGCGCCTCTACACCCAGCTGCGCCGCACCCTGCGCCCCGCGGTCACCGCGGGCCGGGTGCCCCCGCGCCCCGGCTGGCTCACCGGCCACCGCGACAGCCCCGACCCGCACTGCCCGCGCTGCGGCACGGCTCTGCGCCGGTCGCGGGTGGGCGGTCGTACGACGGTGTGGTGCCCCGGGTGTCAGGGGCAGGCGAACGGGGATGGGAAGGAGGGAGAGGCGTGAGCCGTGTGCGGTGCCGGGGCCCCCGCGATACCGAAGCGAGATGAGCGATCATGGACGAGCCCGTCATCACCGGCCGGACGACGACGCGGCCGCTCGACGAGGTGGTCGGCGAGGCCCTCACGGCCCGCGTCACCGTCGACGAACGCTCCACGGTGACCGGGTGGAACACGGGGGCGGAGCGGCTGCTGGGGTACGCGGCCGACCAGATCGTGGGGCGCCCGGCGGCCGGGCTGCTGGCCGAGCCGGTCCCCGCCGGGGAACTGCCTGACTTCGCGCGGCTGCCCCGATGGCACGGCGAGGTCGCCGTGCGGCACCGCGACGGCCGACGGCTGCAGATCAAGGTCCTGGCGCACCACAGGACCCCCGAGACGGGCACCGGGGCCGGTGCGGACGAATGGCTGCTGGTCTCCGCCCTCAGCGGACAGCGGCCCGAGCCGCTCGACGACACCTTCGTGACCTGGAGCTTCGCCCAGTCCCCGTGCTGCGCGCTGGCCCTCTACGACACCCGGCTCCGCCTGCGCCGTGCCAACGCGGACATGCAACGTACGACAGCCCTCACCGAGCGGGACATGATCGGGCTGCGCGTCAGCGAGATCGTGGACGGCCCGGCCGGCGACCGGGCGGAACAGAGCATGGCGCGGGTGATGGAGACCGGCGAGCCGCAGTACAACGAGAACTTCCTGCACACGGCCGGTGAGACCCGCGAGCACGTCTGGTCGGTCCACATGTCGGCGCTGCGCGACACGACCGGCGAGGTGCGCGGCGTCTGCCTCACCGCGCACGACATGACCGAGCAGTACTGGGCCCGCAAGCGCCTCCAGCTGATCGCCGAGGCCGGCCGGCGGATCGGCACCACCCTCGATGTGATGCGTACGGCGCAGGAGCTGGCGGACGTGACGGTCCCGGAACTGGCCGACTTCGTCAGCGTCGACCTGCTGGCCTCCCTCGACGACCCGCACGAGCCGCTCCCGGACACCGGCGCCCCGGCCGGCCCGCTCGCACTGCGCCGGATCGCGCACCAGTCCGTGACTCCGGGCCTGCCGGAGGCGGTCGTCGCCCTCGGGGCGGTGGACGAGTACCCGGAGGGCACCGTCCAGGTCGAGACCCTCCGCTCGGGACGGGCGAAGGTGTACGAGATCACGCACCCCGCGATCACCGCACTGGTCGCCCGCGACCCGGTCCGGGCCTCCAGGGTCCGCGAGTTCGGCATGCACTCGGCGATGGCGGTGCCCCTGTCGGCCCGCGGCACCACCCTGGGCGTCGCCGTCCTCGTCCGCCACCGTCGGCCGCAGAACTTCCAGCAGGACGACGTGGTGCTGGCCGAGGAACTGGCGGCCAGGGCGGCCGTCTCCATCGACAACGCCCGCCGCTACACCCGCGAACGCGGTACGGCGGTGATGCTCCAGCGCAGCCTGCTGCCGCAGCGGCTGCCCGAGCAGGCGGCGGTGGAGGTCGCCTCCCGCTATCTCCCGGCGGGCGCGCACGCCGGTGTCGGCGGCGACTGGTTCGACGTGATCCCGCTGTCCGGGGCGCGGGTGGCGCTCGTCGTCGGCGACATCGTCGGCCACGGCATCCACGCCTCCGCCACCATGGGCCGGCTACGGACCGCCGTACGCACCCTCGCCGACATCGACCTGCCCCCGGACGAACTGCTCACCCACCTCGACGACCTGGTAGCCCGGCTGTCCACCGACCGGGAGGACGACCGGCCGGCCGCCGGCCGGTCCCCCGAGACCGGCGCCGGCGGTGAGGTCGGGGCGACCTGCCTGTACGCCGTGTACGACCCGATCTCCCAGCGCTGCACCCTGGCCCGGGCCGGGCATCCGCTGCCGGCCGTGGTGAGCCCCGACGGCACCGCCGACCTCGTCGACCTCCCGGCCGGCCCTCCGCTGGGCCTGGGCGGCCTGCCCTTCGAGTCGGCCGAGATCGACCTGCCGGAGGGCAGCCTGCTCGCCCTCTACACCAACGGCCTGATCAAGTCACCCGACCGCGACGTCGACGAGGGCATCCTCCGCCTCCGCCACCTGCTCACCGGCCCGGAGCCGACCCTCGACGCCCTGTGCGACAGCATCCTCACCGACCTCCTCCCGCCCCGCCCGCCCGACGACGTCGCCCTGCTCATCGCCCGCACCCGCGCCCTGGACGCGAGCCAGGTCGCGACCTGGGCCGTCCCGTCCGACCCCTCCGCCGTCGCCCAGACCCGCAAGGACGCGCTGGCCCAGCTGGAGGCCTGGGGCCTGGAGGACGCCGCCTTCGTCACCGAACTGGTCGTCAGCGAACTCGTCACCAACGCCATCCGGCACGCGGAACCCCCCGTCCAGCTACGCCTCATCCACCTCACCCACGACACCTCCCTCATCTGCGAGGTCTCCGACGGCGGCACCACCGCCCCCCACCTCCGCCGCGCCCGCACCTTCGACGAGGGCGGCCGCGGCCTGCTCCTGGTGGCCCAACTGACCCAGCGCTGGGGCACCCGCCAGACGTCCAAGGGCAAGACGATCTGGGCGGAACAGCACCTGGAACCGGCACGACCGGGGTACTCCTGACGAGCGCTCACCCGCTGCTGGCACTCAGGGGGAACGGGACCGTCGTCTCGTGGGTGCGCGGTCTGGACAGACATGCTGGAGCCGTCATTCGCGCGGTCGGCGGTCTGGTGAACCTGGCTGACATCTCAGGGCATTCCGCGATGCCGTCAGGGGGCGTCCGAAGCTGGGCTGTCCGAAGGGGCGAGGCGTCCGCGGGGTCGGCCGAATGACCGAGCAGCCCGGCCCGGACGCTGGCCGTTCGGCCGAGGCGGGCGGCGGTGTCCGCGGGCGAGGCTGGAGCCACTTCCTCTCCCTGGACATCAGGAGTCCGTGATGCGGCGCAAGTTCCTCGGCAGAAGGTCTCCGACGTGCGCTGTCCGGCCGGCCTCAAAGCCGTCCGGGGCGCCACCCTCACCTGCACCGGCAAGCAGGACGACGGCAAGGCCGTCGACATCCCCGTGACCGTGGTCAAGGCGACGGAATCCTCCGTCACCTGGACATTCCAGCGCTGACACTCACCCCGGAGTAGCCCCATCATGAGCATCGTCCTGGCCGGACACGGCCTGATCAAGAAGTACGGCTCCACCACCG
>CBFGZZ010000128.1:0-21698 GCA_965653385.1 uncultured Streptomyces sp.
TCCCGGTGATCGGGAAGTTCTCCGTGGCCCGCAGGGTGTGAACACCCCAGTAGGCGTCGGCGGGGACGTCACGGTCGCCGAGCAAGTCGTGTTCGCTACGGGTGACGACGGTCATGAGGGAACGGCTCTTCTTTCTGAGAGGGTGAGGTGTAGCGCCCCTTCAGGGGCGCGGGGGAACTGCGCGACGAGCCACAACCAGCCCGCAGCCGCCGTACTAGTGGTCCGGCACATCCTCAGGCGCAAGCCGAAACCACAACCGGCTCCAGCGAACGAACCGGCCGCACACACCCGACCGCCCGCCCGCCACCCAGAAGCGCCTCACCTTGGAACTCGGTGAGCAGCTCAGGATCAACCCCGGCCCACGCGAGCGCGGCCGCGGCGACCGGCACTCGCGCCCGGTTCGCCCCGTCCGCGATCTTCACGGCAACGGCCCGTCCATCCGGCAGCGCGGCGACCTGAACGCCCTCGAACCCGTCCTTGGCGAGCAGGCCCGGCACGGCCCGCATCAACGCCGCGACATCCCGCCCGCTGCCGGAGGCCATCTCCGCGTGCTTCCGCATCGCGTCGGCGACCCGGGCCTCGGGCGTACCCGGCACCGCGGTGGTGATCCGGGCGGCGGCGCGGGCGAGCCCGTGCAGGGAGACGGAGAACAGCGGCGCCCCGCAGCCGTCGACCGTCACCTGGGCGATGCGCTGCCCGGTGAGGTCCTCGACGATCTCGGCGATCGCCTGCTGAAGGGGGTGTCCCGGGTCGAGGTAGTCCTCCAGAGACCAGCCGTTGAGCCGGCAGGCGTACAGCATCGCCGCGTGCTTGCCGGAGCAGTTCTGGGCGAGCCGGGAGGGCAGGCGGCCCTCCCGGATCCAGGCGTCCCGGACGACCGGGTCGAACGGCATGTCCGGGACGTTGCGCAGGTGGTCCTCGGTGAGCGCGGCGAGTTCGAGGATGCGCCGGGTCCCGGCGAGGTGGCGTTCCTCGCCGGAGTGGCTGGCCGCGGTGAGCGAGAGCAGCTCACCGTCGAGCGGGAGCCCGGCCCGCACCATGGCGACGGCCTGGACGGGCTTGAGCGCCGAGCGCGGGTAGAAGGCGGCCTCGATGTCACCGAGTTGGAACTGCACCTCGCCGTCGGCGCCGAGGACGACGACGGAGCCGTAGTGGATGCCTTCGATCATTCCGCCGCGTATGAGGTGGGCGACGGGGGCGTGGAGGGGTTCGCGGACAAGGGGTGCGTCCGCTGTGGAACTGCTGTACATCACTGCCTGGTTGTCGTGGGTCGATGAGGGGTCGTCGACCGGCACGTGTGTCACGCGTCGGCCTTGCTTGCGGTGCGCGCGACACGGCGGCGGATGCCGTACCAGCCCGCGACCAGCGCCGCGACGATCAGGGGCAGGCACAGCACGGTGGTGCGGCCGGCGCCTCCGTCGGCGTACATGAGGACCAGGACGGAGGCCAGGAAGGCCAGCGTCACGACTTCGGTCCAGGGGGAGCCCGGCAGTCGGTAGCCGGGCCGGTCGAGCTCGCCCTTCTGGGTCTTCTGCCAGAAGAGCAGGTGACAGATCATGATCATGCCCCAGGTGGCGAGGATGCCGATCGCCGCGAAGTTCAGCACGATCTCGAACGCGTCCGCGGGGACGACGAAGTTGAGACCGACGCCGAGCACACAGATACCGCTGGTGAGCAGGATGCCGCCGTACGGGACCTGGCTGCGGCTCATCACCGAGGTGAACTGGGGGGCCGAGCCGGACATCGCCATGGAGCGCAGGATGCGGCCGGTGGAGTACAGGCCGGAGTTGAGCGAGGACATGGCCGCGGTCATCACGACGAGGTTCATGACGCCGCCGGCGGCCGGGATGCCGATGTTGGACAGCACGGTGACGAAGGGGCTCTCCCCCGCCTTGTACGACGACCACGGCAGCAGCATCGAGAGAAGGACGACGGAGCCGACGTAGAACAGGCCGACGCGCCACATGATGGAGTTGATCGCCTTCGGCATGATCTTCTCGGGGTTCTCGGTCTCACCGGCCGCGACGCCGACCAGCTCGACGGAGGCGTAGGCGAAGACGACACCCTGGACGATCAGCAGCATGGGCAGCAGGCCGTTGGGGAAGAGGCCGCCGTGGTCGGTGATCAGGGAGGGGCCGGGGGTGGTGCCGTCGACGGGGTGCTGGGTGACCAGCAGGAAGATGCCGATGCACATGAAGACGACGAGCGCGCCGACCTTGATGATCGCGAACCAGAACTCCAGTTCGCCGAAGATCTTCACCGAGATCAGGTTCACGGTGAGGACGACGGCGAGGGCTATCAGCGCGATCACCCACTGCGGGATGTCGGAGAACATGCCCCAGTAGTGGGTGTACGTGGCGACCGCGGTGATGTCGGCGATGCCGGTGGTGGCCCAGTTGAGGAAGTACATCCAGCCCGCGGTGTACGCGCCCTTCTCGCCCATGAACTCCCGGGCGTAGGACACGAAGGCGCCGGAGGACGGGCGGTACAGGACGAGTTCGCCGAGGGCGCGCACGACGAGGAACGCGAAGACTCCGCAGACCGCGTAGGCGATGAACAGGGACGGGCCGGCGTCGGCGAGTCGGCCGCCGGCGCCGAGGAACAGGCCGGTGCCGATGGCTCCGCCGATGGCGATCATGTTGACGTGCCGGGCCTTCAGCGACTTGCTGTAGCCGTGGTCTCCGGCGTCTACGTGACCGGCCGAGGGGCGCGTCTCTTCTTTGAGGTGCTGCTCGCTCACGCCTCGGGTCCGCCTTCCGTGGGGCTGTCCGTGCGCGCGGGGCGCACGATGTCGGTGAGGGTGGTCTCGACACGGTCCAGGTGATGCGCCATGGCATCGGTCGCGTCGAGTTCGGAACCGTCGATCAGCGCCTCGACGATGGCCCGGTGCTCGCGGTTGGACTGTTCGCGGCGGCCGCCCAGTTCGTTGAGGAACGCCGACTGACGCGCCAGTGCGTCGCGGATCTCCTCGATGACCCGGCGGAACACCGGGTTCTGGGCGGCCTCGGCCACGGCCAGGTGGAAGAGGGTGTCCATCGCGACCCACGCGGTGGTGTCCGTCTCCCGTTCCATCCGGTCGAGCAGATGGGCGAGGTGGTCGAGGTTCTCCGGGGTGCGGCGCAGGGCCGCGTACCCGGCGACCGGGATCTCGACGTGTCGGCGCACCTCCAGCAGATCGCTGGCCGCGTAGTCGCCGAAGGTGGGGTCCTCGACGGCGCTCGCGACGACGAAGGTGCCCTTGCCGGTCTTGGAGACGGTCAGGCCCATGGTCTGCAGGGCCCTGAGGGCCTCGCGCAGGACGGGGCGGCTGATCTCCAGGGTGCGGCAGAGCTCCGCCTCGGAGGGCAGCTTGTCGCCGATGGCGTACTCGCCGCGCTCGATGGCGCTACGGAGGTGTGCCAGGACCGCTTCCATGGCGCTGATGCGTCGCGGGGGCTGTCCGGCTGTCCGGCTGTCTGACAGGTTCACGGGAGTGATACTCCGGGTGAGTCCCGGGTGGTGTCAAGGGAGCCGAAAGGAAAGATTCACCGGGTGTGACGCCTGAAAGCCGGCTTCACACCCGGCCGGGTCCCCGGACGGTGTCAGGTGGTCCGTCGGTCACGGGTCAGCTGTTGATCACGCCCGCCCCCAGCAGCCCGAACAGCAGCAACCCGACCACGATCCGGTAGATCACGAACGCGTTGAAGGAGTGTTTGGCGACGAACTTCAGCAGCCAGGCGATGGAGGCGTAGGCGACGACGAAGGAGACCGCGGTCCCGACGGCCAGCGGCAGCGCGCCCGTGCCGGTCGTGCCGAGGGCGTCCTTCAGCTCGTAGATGCCGGCGCCGGTGAGGGCGGGGATGCCGAGGAAGAACGACAGGCGGGTGGCGGCGACCCGGTCCAGGTCGAGCATCAGCGCCGTGGACATCGTGGCGCCGGAGCGCGAGAAGCCCGGGAAGAGCAGGGCGAGGATCTGGGAGCTGCCGACGAGCATCGCGTCCTTGAAGGACGTGTCGTCCTCCCCGCGCTTGTGCCGGCCCATCTGGTCCGCCGCCCACATCACGCCGCTGCCGACGATCAGCGAACCCGCGACGACCCACAGCGAGGCGAGCGGCCCTTTGATCAGCGGCTTGGCGGCCAGGCCCACGACGATGATCGGGATCGTCGCGTAGATCACCCACCAGGCGAACTTGTAGTCGTGGTGGTACCGCTCCTCCTTGTCCCGCAGCCCGCGCAGCCACGCGGAGACGATCCGCACGATGTCCTTGAAGAAGTACACGAGCACGGCGGCGATGGCGCCGACCTGGATGACGGCCGAGAACCCGACGACCGCGTCGTCGTCGACGGGGATGCCCATGAGCCCCTCGGCGATCTTCAGATGCCCGGTCGAGGACACCGGCAGGAACTCGGTCACCCCCTCGACGGCTCCGAGGACGACGGCCTGACCGACGCTGATGACGCTCATGGGATCCAGTTCCGGGCGGGGGACAGTGGCGCGCACTGTCCTACCAGGTGCGGGTGTGATCCCCGCGCCGACTACGCCCTGCGGCGGCCTAGGACCACACCGCCTGGGCGAGGGACACCCCCACGAATGCCGCGCCGAGGCCCGCGGTCACGCTCCCCGCGATGTTGGCGACGGCGTAGAGCCCGGAGCCCGTCTCGGCCAGCCGGAGGGTCTCGTAGGAGAAGGTCGAGTACGTGGTCAGGGCCCCGCACAGACCGGTGCCGAGCAGCAGCTGGAGGTGGGAGCTCGCGGCGCCCTGGGCCGCCGCGCCGGTGACCAGGCCGAGGATCAGACAGCCGCTGACGTTGACCAGGAAGGTGCCCCACGGGAACACCGAGTCGTGCCGGGACTGCACCGCCCGGTCGGTGAGGTAACGCAGGGGCGCGCCGACGACGGCGCCCGCGACGACCAGGAGCCAGTTCACGGTGCCTTCTTACCTTCCGTGTTCTTACCTCTGATGTCCGGTTCGTGTGGTTCGTACGGTGTGGCGCCGCGGCCGATGTACCGGATCACCTCGCAGTCGTCGAGGGTGACCAGGCCCTCGGTGACGAGTTCGTCGAGCTGCGGCAGGAAGGCCCTTACGCGCTCCTCGGTGTCGACGATCACGATCGCGACCGGCAGGTCCTCGCTCAGGGACAGCAGCCGTGAGGTGTGGATCAGGGAGGAGGCGCCGAAGCCCTCGATGCCGCGGAAGACGCTCGCCCCCGCGAGGCCCGCGGCGTGGGCGCGGTGCACGATCTCCGCGTACAGGGGCTTGTGGTGTCTGGTGTCGTGCTCGCCGACGAAGACGGTCAGGCGCAGTGCCCTGCCGGTCAGCCTGGTCATGGCTGCCTCGCTCTCAGGATGCGGCGGGTGGCCGTCGCCGCGAGCCAGACGGCCGTGAGCGCGGCGCCGAGGGTGGCGGCCAGATAGGCCAGGCCCACGCGCGGGTGCCCGGCGTCCAGCTGCTTCTGGATGTCGACGGCGTACGTGGAGAAGGTCGTGAAACCGCCGAGCACGCCGGTCCCGAAGAAGGGGCGGACGAGGCGGTGGGCGGCCCACACCTCGGTGATGACCACCATGAACACGCCGATCACCGCGCAGCCCACGACGTTGATCCAGAACGTCGACCAGGGGAAGCCGCCCGGCCCTGCGGGCCACCACAGGGAGGCCGCGTAGCGGGCGGTGGCGCCGATGGCTCCGCCGAGCGCGACGACCGCGACGACGGGTGCCTGGGCCCGCCACGCGGGTTGCCGCGGCGCACGGACGGGGGCACGCAGGCTCTCGGTGTCCGGGGCTGTCATGGTCGTACGTCTCCTGCCTGGCCGGCCTCACCGCACCTCGCGGGGTGATCGCGGCCGGTCAACAGCGTACGCCGGGCTCATTTCGGTAAGGGTGCCTCGCACACCGCGACGCCCCGCTCCCACAGACTGCCCAGGATCAGTCGGCCGCCGGTCTCGCACACGCTGGTGACCATCCGGAAGCGGGAGTGCCGACGGGCCAGGTGGTGCACGACCCGGCCGGTGTCGTCGACCGCGAGCACGCCGATCGTGCCCGTGGGGCGGAAGGGGGCGCGCACGGCGAGGCGTGCGGCGGTGCGGCGTACGGCGGGGGCGGCGCGGTGCAGGAGGTCCAGCGGGGGGACGCGCGGGCCGGCCAGCGCCACCCAGATCGGTCCGTCCGGAGCGCCGCGCCAGAGGTTGTCCGGCATGCCCGGCAGGTTCTCGGCCAAGGGCTCGCTCCGGCCGGCGCGGGGTCCGGTGAGCCAGTAGCGGGTGAGGCGGCACTCGCTCGTCTCGGCGACGACGAGGAAGGAGCCGTCGGCGCTCAGGGCGAGGCCGTTGGCGAACTGGAGGCCTTCCAGGAGGACTTCGGGGGTGTCACCGCCCGGGGCGAGGCGCAGGAGACGGCCCGTCGCCGTGTGCTCGACCAGGTCGCCGATCCAGTGGTCCAGGGGGTGGCGGCGGCTGCTCACGGTGAAGCAGACGCTGCCGTCGGGCAGGGCTACGGCATTGCTGCAGAACCGCAGCGGCTCCCCCGCCACCGAGTCGGCGAGGACGCGTACGGTGCCGTCGGCGAGGTCGACGCGGAGCAGCCCGCGTGCGGCGTCGCACACCAACAGGGCGTCGTCCGGCAGGAGTTCGAGACCGAGCGGTCGGCCGCCGGTCTCGGCGAGCACTTCGACCCGGGCCTCGGCGGAGTTCACCAGGCCGTCGAGGCGCAGGATCCGGCCGTCCTCGACGCCGGTCAGGACCCGGCCGCGCGCGTCCGCGACCACGTCCTCCGGGCCTCGGCCGCCGATCGCCACGTACCGGCGAGGGAGGAGCTCGGTCGGACGGTTCATGAAAAGCCTCTTCTCAGGGGTCGCGACAGGCGGTCCCGGCGGACACGCACCGTGGTGCGGACGTCACGGTGACGCGCGCCCGGGTACCCGGACCGTGCCGTGTCATCCACTCGGGTCCGGGAGCGATGTGTCACGGTTTACGAGGAACATCCCCTGGCCACTCGGTCAGGCGCGCACAACAGGCGAGAGAGGGTGGTCGTATGTCACGTCCGCCCCGGTCGTTTGCGGACCGCCGCCCCGGTGGAGGGGCCCGTGGCCCACGGCGGTCGCGTTGAACGTCCGGCGCTCCCTGCCGCACACGGCATGGCACCGGATGGGGCTCGCGGAGCTCTACCGGCGTGGCAAGGAGCTGGAGTTGTTGCACCGCGCCATGGGGTTCGCCGCGCTCTCCCTGGTCACGCTGGCTCCGCTGCTGATCGTGGTGGCGGCCGTCGATCCCCTCGGGCGCGGCGGGTTCGCCCTGTGGCTGGTGGACGGCATGGACCTGTCCGGAAGGTCGGCCCGCGCCCTCTCGCAGGTCTTCACTCCACCCCGCAAGGTGGTCAGCACGACCAGTGCGCTGGGCGTCGCCCTGCTCGCCGTGTTCGGTGTGGCCTTCGCCGCCAGTGTCCAGAACGGCTACGAGCGCATCTGGCGGCTGCCCGCCGGCCCCTGGCACCGGGTGTGGCGACAGACGGTCTGGCTGATCATGCTCATGACATACGTGTACGCGCAGGTGCAGACCCGGACTCTGCTGCACGGAACGCCCCGCATCCTGCTGAGCACGGCGGTGGGCGTGCTGTTCTTCTGGTGGGGGCCGCACTTCCTGCTCTGTGAGGTGCGCTGGCGGTATCTGCTGCCCGGCGCGATCGCCACCATGGCGGGACTGGTCGGGCTGCGCTGGTTCTCGTACCTGGTGTTCACCCCGCTGCTCGTCACGAACGCGATCAGCTACGGTCCGGTCGGGACCGTCCTGGTGGTGGAGTCCTGGCTGGTCGGGGTGGGGTTCGTGGTCTACGGCGGTGCGCTGGTGGGCCGGCTGCTGTGCGAGCGGTTCGGGGATGTGTCCGCGTAGACGTACGGCCGGGCGGGGCATCAGGGGGAAACCGAGTCCGTCCGGCGCCTGCGACACACGGCCCGGGCAGCGCCGCTACCAGCCCTTCTCGAACATGCGGGCGGCCTCGGCGATCCGCATGTCGTCGCGGCGGTAGTACAGGCGCCGCCGGATCCGCTTGGTGCGCAGCAGGCCGATGTTCACGAGGAGGCGGAGGTGGGTCTCGGCGACCTTGTGCGGCACGCCGAGCTTCGCGGCCACGGCGGACGCCGTGACGCCGTCCTCGGCCGGGTCGCCGCGCCGCTGCTTCGGGAAGTGCGTGCCCGGGTCCTTCAGCCATTCCAGGATGTCCAGGCGCGCTGCGCCGGCGGGAGTCCTCAGCATGCCGCCCCCTGCATCGGGTCGCGTCGTCACGTCCTCCCACTGTCCCGCAGCCGAAGCCGCCCTGTCCGGGACTCTTCGAGCCTTGTCCGGTACCGAACGGCCGTACGGAAAAGGCGGTTGGGCCAGGACGCGGCGATGCCCGGTCGCAAGCGCGCGACCGGGCCCTTTGTCACCGGCTCGGCGGACTCGGCGGACTCACCGGTGGCTGAACCACGCCATCGACGAGAGCGCCTTGTCGTCGTAGCCGAACAGCGCCTGGTTCTCCCAGCCGTTGCCGGAGGCGGCGTCGGTCGGGTCCCAGCCGTTGCCGGAGACGGCGGTCCAGGTCGCCTCCCAGTAGAAGACGCCGAGGCCACGGCCGTTCGGGACGGCCTCCACGATGCTCGTCACGTCGTTCATCCAGCGGCGCTGCCCGGCCGTGTTCGCCGGGTAGCCCGAGACCAGCTCGCCCGTGGTGTTGATGATCTCCTCGTGCGAGTCCTCGCTGTCCAGCCGGAACGGGTAGGCCGTCTCGGCGACGAAGACCGGCTTGCCATAGCGGGAGGCCGCGTCGTCCAGGGTGGTCTGGAAGTCGTAGAGCGAGCCGTGCCAGTAGCCGTAGTAGGACAGGCCGATCGCGTCGAACTTCACGCCGCCCGCGACCGCGCTGTCGAACCACCAGCGGGTGCCGGACAGGTCACCGCCCTTGGCGAGGTGCAGGGCGACCGTGGTGGCGGAGTTGACGGCCTTGACGGCGTCGTAGCCCGAGTTGAGCAGGCCGGCGAGCTGCGACCAGTTGCTCGTGGAGCCCTCGTTCCAGAGCATGCCGCCATTGATCTCATTGCCCACCTGGACCATGTCGGCGGTGGTGCCCTGGGCCTTCAACGCGTTCAACACGTCGTACGTGTGGTTGTACACGTCGGTCCTGAGTTGACCGTACGAGTGCCCCGCCCAGGCGGCCGGCTTGCTCTGGGCGCCCGGGTCGGCCCAGATGTCCGAGTAGTGGAAGTCGACCAGCAGCTTCATGCCGGCCGCCTTGATCCGCTTGGCCATGGCGAGGACGCGCGGCTTGTTGTTGTAGCCGTCGGCCGGGTCGACCCAGACCTTCAGGCGCGCGTAGTTCATGCCGGCGTTCTTCAGGATGGTGACCGCGTCGCCGCTGGTACCGGATGCGGTCCGGTAGACGCCGCCCTTGGCCTCGCTCTTGGCGAGAGAGGAGATGTCGGCGCCGTGGATCGACGTGCCGCCCGTGCCGGACGCGAAGGTCAGGTCGTCGACGTTGATCCAGTTGCCGGCGTTGGCGTCACTGTTGACGCTGATCGTGCACTGGTTGTTGGTCACGTTGACCGGCACGACGATACGGATCCAGCCGCTCGCCGAGACCGGCAGGTCGGTGCGCTGCTCCGCGCCACCGCAGTTCTTCAGGGCTATGTACGCCGCGTTCTGGCCACCGCCGGAACGGACCCAGGCGGTGAGCTTGTAGTTGCCGTTGGTGAGCCCGGACAGGTACTGGTACGTCTCCACCTTGTAGGCGGAGGACGCCCAGTGGGTCAGGCGGTAACTCCCGCCGTGGCCGCCGGCCTCGGTGAAGGAGGCGGAGTTCTGCCCGGCCGCCGAGTACGTGGACCAGCCGGCCGGGGTCGCGGTGCCGGTGCCGTCGGACTCGAAACCGCCGTTGGTCAGCGTGCTCGCCGCCGAGGCGGTCTGCGCGGGCAGGGCGGTCAGGGCGAGTCCGGCTGCGAGCGGCAGCAGCAGGGCTCGGAGGGTGCGTCTGGGATGGAACATCGTCGTCCGTCGTCCCTTCGACGTGAGTGGGGTTGGGGAGTGACCTCACCTGGGGCGGTGAGAAGCCCCTCCGCCCGCGGCTCGTGGCACGCGCGGGCGGAGGGGAGTCGGCTCAGCCGTCGAGTCGGACGACCCGGACGGCTCCCGCGGGAACCTCGATACGGCCCGCGGCACGTTCACCGGTCAGCAACTCGGTGCCGGGCGAGTCCAGCGGCACCTTGACGTCCGACGCGGTGTGGTTGAGGGCGAACAGGTAGCTGCCCGACTCGCCGGCGCGGCGCACGACCTCGACGTCGCGAGGCAGGTCGGCACGCGGGGCGACCTGCGCGTCCTCGATCGCCCAGCCCAGCAGCGCGTCGAGGCCCTCGGCGCCGAGCCGGGTGGAGACGTACCAGGCGGTGCCCTCGCCGAGGCGGTGCCGGGTGACGGCCGGGTGGCCGGCGGTCAGGCCGTCGGCGTACGTCCAGACGGTCTCGGCGCCGCGCGGGACTACGAACTCGGTCCACACGTCGCCGCCGAGCTCGGAGCCGTCCGGGCCGGTGATGCGCACCAACTGGTCCTGGAGCAGCGGCGCGAACTCCTCGACCGTCAGGCCGAGGACGTCCCGCAGCGGGCCGGGGTAGGCGCCCTCGTGCACGGCGTCGTGCTCGTCGACGATGCCGGAGAAGTACGACACGACGAGGGTGCCGCCGTTCTCGACGTACCGGCGCAGGTTGCGGCCGGCCGCCTCCGTCATCAGGTACAGCGCGGGCACGACGACAAGGGGATAGGCCGACAAGTCGGCTTCCGGGTGAGCGAAGTCGACGGTGAGGTGGCGGTCGTAGAGCACCTCGTAGAAGGCGTCGGCGCGCTCGCGCGGGTCGTGGTCCTCGCTGGGCCGCCAGTCGAGGTTCTGCGCCCACCAGGAGTGCCAGTCCCACAGCATCGCCACGTCGGCCTGCGTGCGGGTGCCGCGCACCGTGCTCAACGAGTCGAGGGTGGCGCCGAGTTCGACGACCTCGCGCCACACGCGGGTGTCGGTGCCGCCGTGCGGGACCATCGCGGAGTGGAACTTCTCGGCGCCGCGCCGGGACTGCCTCCACTGGAAGAACATGGCGCCCTCGGAGCCGCGCGCCACATGGGCGAGGGAGTTGCGGGCCATCTGGCCGGGCGCCTTGGCGGGGTTGCGGGCCTGCCAGTTGACGCCGGAGGTGGAGTGCTCCAGGAGGATCCAGGGCGCTCCCCCGGCGACCGAGCGGGTGAGGTCGGCGGCCATCGCGAGGTTGACGTGGGTGCGGCGGCCGTCGGTGATCAGGTAGTGGTCGTTGGTGACGATGTCGACCTCGCGGCCCCAGGCCCAGTAGTCGACGGAGTCGCACTGGCTGAGGGCCGTCATGAAGTTGGTCGTGACCGGGACGCCGGGCGAGAGGCGGTGCAGGATGTCCCGCTCCATACGGAAGTTCTCGCGCATGGTGGCGTCGGCGAACCGCTTGTAGTCCAGCGCCTGGGACGGGTTGACGGCCGTCGGGGTCGCGCGCGGCGGGTTGATCTGCTCGAAGTCGGCGTATCGCTGGCCCCAGAAGGCGGTGCCCCAGGCCTCGTTGAGCGCGTCGACGGTGCCGTGGGTGTCCGAGAGCCAGCGGCGGAAGTGCGCGGCGCAGGAGTCGCAGTAGCAGGCGGAGACGGGGACGCCGTACTCGTTGTGCACGTGCCACATCGCGAGCGCCGGGTGGTCGCCGTAGCGTTCGGCGAGCCGGGTGGTGATGCTCGCGGCGGCCGCGCGGTAGTCCGTGTTGCTGTGACAGATGGCGGCACGGGAGCCGAACTCGTGGCGCACGCCCTCCGCCGTCACGGGCAGCGCCTCGGGGTGGGCGCGGTAGAACCAGACCGGCGGGCAGACGGTGGGCGTGCCCAGGTCGACGCGGACGCCGTTCTCGTGCAGCAGGTCGAACAGGCGGTCCAGCCAGCCGAAGTCGTATACGCCGGGTGAGGGCTCCAGCAGGGCCCAGGAGAAGATCCCGACACTCACCATCGTGACGCCGGCCTCCCGCATCAGCCGGACGTCCTCCTGCCAGACGCTTTCCGGCCACTGCTCGGGGTTGTAGTCCCCGCCGAAGGCGAGCCTGGTGAGGCCCCTGGGCGTGGTCTCCGGCATGGATCTCTCCCGTTTGGTTTCGATCATTTGGGAACGTGCACACATCGGATCGGCGGTGCGAGCCCAACATAACCGCACAGCAACAACCATTGACAAGTGGCCGGGATGTTTCTCTACTGTGAACGCTCACAGAAGCATGGCGGGCCCTCGCAGCAGGCGGAGGCCCCAGGTCAGGGGAGAGATCCATGCCCATCACGAAGCGTCGGCGACTCGTTTTCAGAACCGCGGCCACCTGTGTCGCCGCCGCCCTCGGCGCCACCGCCCTCGCCGCCTGCGGCTCCGACGACGCCGGGGAGGACTCGTCGGGTCCGGTCTCGCTGACGTACTGGACCTGGACGCCGGGCATGGACAAGGTCGTCGACCTGTGGAACAAGGGCCCGGGCAAGAAGGACCAGATCACGGTCACGGTGAAGAAGCAGGCGTCCGGCGACACACTGGTCACCAAGATCCTCACCGCGCACAAGGCCGGCAAGGCCCCGGACCTGGTCCAGGCCGAGTACCAGGCGCTGCCGACGCTGGTCAGCAATGACGCGGTCGCGGACATAGCCGACCAGGTCGGCGACGCGAAGGGCAAGTTCGCCGAGGGGGTCTGGCAGCAGACCACGCTGGGCACGGACTCGGTCTACGCGGTCCCGCAGGACATCGGGCCGATGATGTTCTACTACCGCCAGGACCTCTTCAAGAAGTACGACCTGAAGGTCCCGAGCACCTGGGAGCAGTTCGCCGAGACCGCCCGTGCGCTGAAGAAGAAGTCACCCGACACGGACCTGACCACGTTCTCCGCCAACGACTCCGGCCTCTTCGCGGGTCTGGCCCAGCAGGCCGGCGCGAAGTGGTGGACGACCTCCGGTGACAGGTGGAAGGTCGGCATCGACGACGCCGCCTCGCAGAAGGTGGCGGGGTTCTGGGGCGACCTCGTCAAGGAGGGCGCCATCGACGACCAGCCGATGTACACGCCGGCTTGGAACAAGGCGCTCAACACGGGCAAGCAGATCGCGTGGGTCAGCGCCGTGTGGGCGCCGGGCACGCTGACCACGGCCGCGCCCGACACCAAGGGCAAGTGGGCCATGGCCCCGCTGCCGCAGTGGTCGCAGTCGGAGAACGTCACCGGCAGCTGGGGCGGTTCCTCCACCGCCGTGACGACGGACTCCAAGAACAAGGCGGCCGCCGCCAAGTTCGCCGCCTGGCTGAACACCGACGGCGACGCCCTCAACGCGCTGGCCAAGGAGGGCGGCATCTACCCGGCCTCCACGTCGGCCCAGCTCAGCGGCGCCTTCACCACGCCGCCGGACTACTTCTCCAACCAGCCCGACTTCTACAAGCAGGCCGCCGAGATCGCCGAGACCACGGCTGCGTCGGCCTGGGGCCCGAACGTGAACGTCGCCTACACGACCTTCAAGGACGCCTTCGGCAAGGCCGCAAAGGACAAGTCGGACTTCGTCGCCGCCCTGAGGACCATGCAGGACGACACGGTCGCCGACCTCGAGAAGCAGGGCTTCGAGGTCTCCGAGTGACCAGCACCAGCCGGAAGGCGTACGGGGTGAAGGGGGCCCCGTACGCCCACCCGTCTCCCGCCACCACCCTCAAACGAGCGCGAAGCGCCCCCTATTTTTTCCTCCTCCCCGCGACGCTCCTGTTCCTGCTCTTCTTCGCACTGCCCATCGGCTACGCGGTCTGGCTCAGCTTCCACAAGGTGAAGGTCTCCGGGCTCGGGCTCGGTTCGGGTGCCCGCAAGGAGGTCTGGGCCGGTCTGGAGAACTACACCGACGCCCTCACCGACAGTGAACTGGTCGGCGGCGCGCTGCGCGTCCTCGGCTACGGCTGCATCGTGGTGCCGGTGATGCTCGGGCTCGCCCTTCTCTTCGCCCTGATGCTCGACTCCGACAAGGTGCGGCTCGCGCCCTTCACCCGGCTCGCGATCTTCCTGCCGTACGCCATACCCGGGGTGGTGGCCGCGCTGCTGTGGGGCTTCCTGTACCTGCCGGACGTCAGCCCCTTCTACTACGTGCTGGAGAGGCTGAGTCTGCCGCAGCCGGACCTGCTGGACGGGGGGCCGCTGTATCTCGCCCTCTCCAACATCGCGGTCTGGGGCGGCACCGGCTTCAACATGATCGTCATCTACACCTCGCTCCAGGCGATACCGGCCGAGGTGTACGAGGCGGCCAAGCTGGACGGCGCCACGCCACTGCAGATCGCGCTGCGGATCAAGATCCCGATGGTGGCGCCCTCGCTGGTGCTGACCTTCTTCTTCTCGATCATCGCCACGCTCCAGGTGTTCAGCGAGCCGACCACGCTGAAGCCGCTCACCAACTCCGTGTCCACGACCTGGAGTCCGCTGATGAAGGTGTACCAGGACGCCTTCGGCAAGGGCGACATCTACGCGGCGGCCGCCCAGGCCACGATCATCGCCCTGGCGACGCTGCTGCTGTCCTTCGGCTTCCTGCGGGCCGCGAACCGTCGCAACAAGCAGGAGGCAGCGCGATGAGCTCCCTTGCCGTCGGCAAGGCCGACACGGCCGCCGGCACCACACCCGGCACCGCGCGGAGCCGCCCTCCGCTGCGCCGCCGGATCGCACTGGTCCCGACGATCACGCTGCTGCTGGGCGCGCTCTACTGCCTGCTCCCCGTGGCCTGGGTGGTGATCGCGGCGACCAAGTCCGGCAGCGAGCTGTTCTCCACCTTCACCTTCCTGCCGGGCACGGGCTTCGCCGACAACCTCTCGGACCTGAGCGCCTACCGCGACGGCGTGTACTGGCAGTGGATGGGCAACTCCGCCCTGTACGCCGGTCTCGGCGCGCTGCTGTCGACGGTCGTCTCGGCGTTCAGCGGCTACGCGCTGGCGATCTACCGCTTCCCCGGCCGCGAGACGCTCTTCAACGTGCTGCTGGCGGGTGTGCTGATGCCGCCGGTCATCCTCGCCATCCCCCAGTACCTGCTGCTGGCGAAGGTGGACCTGACGGACTCGTACCTGGGCGTGCTGCTGCCGCAGCTCCTCTCGCCGTACGGCGTCTACCTCTCGCGGATCTACGCGGCCGCCGCCGTCCCCGCCGACGTGGTGGAGGCCGGGCGCATGGACGGGGCGAGCGAGTGGCGGATCTTCTCGCGGGTCGCGCTGCCGATGATGGTGCCCGGCATGGTGACGGTGTTCCTGTTCCAGTTCGTGGCGATCTGGAACAACTTCCTGCTGCCGTACATCATGCTCAGCGACGACGAGAAGTTCCCGATCACGCTGGGCCTGTTCACGCTCCTCGAACAGGGCGCCAACACGCCCGCGCTGTACACCCTGGTGATCACCGGTGCCTTCCTCGCGGTCATTCCGCTGGTCGCGCTCTTCCTGGTCATCCAGCGGTTCTGGAGCCTGGATCTGCTCTCCGGGGCCGTAAAGTCATGACCATGAGCAACACGGGGGGCCGACGCAGGCCGCCGACGATCCACGACGTGGCGCGCGAGGCCGGAGTCTCACGGGGCACGGTCTCACGGGTGCTCAACGGCGGGCACTACGTCAGCCCGACCGCCCAGGAGGCGGTCAACGCGGCGATCCGCAAGACGGGTTACGTCGTCAACCGGCATGCCCGCTCGCTGATCACGGGGCGCTCGGACTCGATCGGCTTTCTGCTGACCGAGCCGCAGGAGCGGTTCTTCGAGGACCCCAACTTCAATGTCCTGCTGAGCGGGTGCACACAGGCGCTCGCGGCGCACGACATCCCGCTGCTGCTGATGCTGGCGGGCACGCGGGACGAACGACGGCGCATCACGCGGTACATCACGGCGGGTCACGTCGACGGGGTGCTGCTGGTGTCCAGTCACTCCGGGGACCCGGTGGCCGACGAACTGCGCGCGGCGGGGGTGCCCCTCGTCCAGTGCGGCAAGCCGATGGGGCTCGGCTCCAAGGTGAGTTACGTGGCGGCGGACGACCGGGACGGCGCCCGTGACATGGTGCGCCACCTGCTGTCCCTGGGCCGCCGCCGGATCGGCGTGGTGAGCGGCCCGCTGGACACTCCGGGCGGCGTCGACCGCCTCGCCGGCTACAAGGAGGTCCTCACGGAAGCGGGCGTCGGGATCGACGAGCGGCTCATCGTCTCCGGCGACTACAGCCGCGCCAGCGGTGAGGCGGGCACCGAGCGGCTGCTGGCGCAGGCCCCGGACGTGGACGCCCTGTTCGTGGCCTCCGACCTGATGGCGCAGGGCGCCCTGACCGCGCTGCACCGTGCGGGCCGCCGGGTGCCCGAGGACGTGTCCGTGGGCGGCTTCGACGACTCCAGCGCGGCGACGGAGGCCACCCCGGCCCTCACCACCGTTCGCCAGCCCTACGACCGCATCAGCGCCGAGATGGTGCGGTTGCTGCTCGCGCAGATCGGCGGTGAGGACCCGGCGGCGGTGATCCTGCCGACGGAGCTGGTGAAGCGGGATTCGACGTAGCGGCGCGTACGTGCCGCGAGGGCGCGCTCCACGGCGATCCGGCCGTGGGCGCGCCCTTGGCGTGCGACCGGTCAGGAATCGAGAAGCCCGCCACCGCTCCCCCGCCCTAGCGTGAAACCACCGACGACAACCGTCACACACTTCACGTCAGGAGTACGTCATGACCGCCGGAGTCAACACGATCATCTACCCCGTCAAGGACCTCGACCGGACGAAGGCCCTGTTCAGGGCCCTGCTGGGCACGGAGCCGTATGCGGACGAGCCGTACTACGTCGGCTTCAAGGACGCCGGACAGGACGTCGGCCTCGACCCCAACGGCCACGCGAAGGGCATGACCGGCCCGGTCCCCTACTGGCACGTCGACGACATCAGGACGACCCTCGCGGCCCTGCTGGAAGCGGGCGCCGAGACGCTCCAGGACGTGCACGACGTCGGTGGCGGCAGGCTCATCGCCTCGGTGAAGGACGGGGACGGCAACCTCGTGGGGCTGCTCCAGGACCCGACCGGCTGAGAACCCGCGCCGAGTCTGTTGCACAGGCACTAGTTGCACAGTCAATAAATGGCTGAATCGGTGCTACCGTGCCGGTATGGCAGTGAAGACGGCCGATGCCGGACTCGAGGACCGCTGGCGGGACATCCTCTCCGTACACGCGCGCACGATGACGGAGATCGACCGCGTACTGCACCCGCACGGACTCGGCGCGAGCGACTTCGAGGTGCTCGACATCCTCGCCTCGGCGACGCCGGAGGAGGGCGCGCAGTGCCGGGTGCAGAACCTGGTCGGACGGGTCCATCTCAGCCAGAGCGCGCTGTCCCGGCTCATCGGGCGGCTGGAGAAGGACGGCCTGGTGGAGCGCTCGGTCTGCGCGGAGGACCGGCGCGGTGTCTACGTCGCCCTCACCCGCAAGGGCCGTGATCTGCACGCCGAGGTCCTGCCGCTCCAGCGCGCCGTGCTGGCCCGGATGCTCAACGGCTGACGCCGGGCGTCCCGAGCACGAACTCGGCCCCGTCCGGCAGCACTTCGACACCCGCCTCGGCCGCCCGTGCGCAAGCCGTCGAGGCGGGGTCGAGCAGGGGTTCGTGTCGGCCAGGCGGGTGTGGATCCGACGGGCGTGCGGGTGGTCTAAGGCCGGGCCAGCAGCGTCCGTACCCCCTCCGACGTCAGGGTCAGCGGGTGCGAGGAGCCGGCGTCTATGGTCAGCGCCAGATCGTCGGCCGGCCACTGCGAGGCGAGGGCGCCCAGCGGGACCAGGCGGTAGCGGGAGACGAAGGGCAGCAGCTCGGCCATCGCGGGCTCGGAGGTGAAGACGGGGACGACGGGCTCCCCGCCCGGGCGTTCGATGACCGGCAGCGCCACGGCGCCGGGGTCGGTGGCGTCCTGTTCGGTGACGTCGTCGGGCACGGGGACGAGGACGTCGCTGCTGGCGAGCGTGTCCATCGCCGCCATGTCCTCGCTGTTCCCGGCCAGCGCGTCCAGCGCACGCCGGGCCGGCGTGGCGGTGTTGTCGTTCGCTGGTGTCTCCATGGCAGATCCCCTGGTAGCGGCGTTCGTGCGGTCCTGCTCGCGTACCCGATCCGGAGCGGGGCATTCCTGTGGCGGTCCAGGGGATCTCAGCGGCTCTGGGGGGCTCTGCGCGGCTCAGGGGATCAACGGAATGTGCTCGGACGGCAGCCCCATGCGGTCGCAGCCGACCCGGCGGGCCAGGGGCTCGGCCATGCTGGGGCCGACGTGCGTCCAGTACGTGGCCGCGTCCCGGAAGTAGCGCTGCATCCGCTCGCCGTCGCGGGCGTGCCGGGAACCGGCGGTGCGGAAGAGGGTGCCCTGGAGGACGTCCCAGGTCATGCGGCCGGCGTTCAGGAACGTCAGGGCGAGGCGGTTGTCCTCGGCGAGGGTGAAGGGGGCGACGCCGGTGACGTTGCGACGGCAGGTCTCCATCCATTCCTCGGCGGTGCCGCGCAGTGCCGCCTCGGCCGTGTGGATCACGCCGAGGGCCTCCCCCAGGTGCCGCTGGTAGTCGTGGAGGTCGCCGCGGGTGCGGTCGGGTTCGAGGAGGAGCGGGCGGTCGGCGACGACCCTGGCGTACTCGTCGGCGGCGGCGTACGCGGTGCCGATCATGATGGCGGCCAGCTCGCCGTGGAAGAAGCTCGGTGCCCGCCCGGCGTACAGCGGGTTGCCGTGCAGCGCGGAGCCGACGCTGCCGCCCTCGACGGGCAGGTCGAGCAGGCTCGCCTCGCAGGTGAGGTACGCGGGGATGCGGGCCTGTTCCAGGTGGATGCTGTTGGAGCCGCTGCCGCGCAGGCCGAGGACGCCGTGCCAGTCGTCGAGCACCGTCCACACCGAGCGCGGGGCCACGAAGAGCACCGGCGGTCCGGGCGGGGCGCCGGGGTGGTCGGGGGCGCGCAGGGTCTGGCCGACGTAGTGGGTGGAGTAGGGGGCGCCCGAGGAGTACGGCCAGGTGCCGTCGAGGACGACATGGCCGTCGCCGTCGGGCTGTGCGACACCGATGGGCGCGACCGTGGACGCGGCGCGGAAGTCGCCGTCGGCCCCGAAGATCTCGTCCTGTGCCTTCTCGCCGAAGAGCGTGGCGACCTGGAGGACGTGGGCGGCGGTGAGCGACAGGGCCCAGCCGGTGGAGGGGCAGCCGCGAGCGATCTCGGTGACGACCCGGTAGAAGGTGGGCAGGCCGAACTCGTAGCCGCCGTACCGGCGCGGCTGGAGGATCCGGTAGAAGCCGGCCCGCAGGAAGTCGTCGTGGGTGTCCTTGGGGTAGTGCGTCAGCCGTTCGGTCTCCGGCTGGCGTTCGAGCAGCGCGGGCCGCAGGTTCACGGCGCGTTCGACGATGCCGGTTTCGGTCAGTCCGGGCTCGGGAGCGGCGATCACGTTGCCTCCTGACGTGTGGGGCCGTCCGTTGGTGCCGTGCTGCGTGACGCGTCACGAGTGATTGAACACGGCAACCATGGGTGGGGTACCGACCGGATATCGCCAAGTGCCGGGGCCGCGGCGAACAGTCGTAGCCTGAAGGGGAAGGGACAGGCTCCCGTCCTCGTGGGCGCGGGAGGCGTGTATGCGTTACGACGACCGCAGGGCCGCGGGTCGGCTGCTGGCCGAGGGGCTGGCGCAGCTGCGCGGCCAGGATGTGGTGGTGCTGGGGCTGCCCCGGGGCGGGGTGCCGGTGGCGGCCGAGGTGGCGCGGTGGCTGGCAGCCCCGCTGGATGTGCTGGTGGTGCGCAAGCTGGGGGTGCCGCGGCAGCCGGAGTGGGGATTCGGGGCGATCGGCGAGGGCGGGGTCCGCGTTCTCAACCGGGACGTGGTCGCGGAGGCCGGGCTGGAAGCGGCGGAGCAGGAGGCCGTCGAGGCGGCCGAGCGGGCCGAGCTGGACCGGCGGGTGCGGAGCTACCGGCAGGGGCGGCCGGCGTCGCCGGTCGCCGGGCGCACGGTGGTCGTGGTGGACGACGGGATCGCCACCGGCGCAACGGCCGAGGCGGCCTGTCGGGTCGTACGAGGTCAGGGCGCGGCCCGGATCGTGCTGGCCGTGCCCGTCGGACCGGCTCACAGCGTGGCCCGGCTGGCGCGGGTGGCCGACGAGGTGGTGTGCCCGCGGACGCCGGAGGTGCTCGGCTCGGTGGGGGCCTGGTACCGGCACTTCGCCCAGGTCTCGGACGAGGAGGTGACATCCCTGCTCGCGACGGGCGCCCGGCCTCTGTCCCACTCCCCCGGCGCGGCCGAGGCCCCGAATCGCGAGGTGCAGATCCCGGCCGCCGGAGCCCGGTTGGGGGCGCGTCTGGTCGTGCCGGACGGGGCGCCGGCCGCAGTGGCGTTCGCGCACGGCAGTGGCAGCGGCCGGCACAGCCCGCGCAACCGGTACGTCGCGTCCGCCCTCAACCGCGCAGGCCTCGCCACCCTGCTGCTCGACCTGCTCACCGACGACGAGGCGCACGACCGGCACAACGTCTTCGACATCTTCCTGCTGGCCCGCCGGCTGCACGCCGCGTCGCTGTGGCTGCGCCGTGAAACCGGGCTGCCCGTCGCCTACTTCGGTGCCAGTACGGGAGCCGCCGCCGCGCTGGAGGCGGCCGCGCTGTCCGGCTCCGAGATCCGCTCGGTCGTCTCCCGCGGCGGCCGACCGGACCTGGCGACTCCGGCCGCGCTGACCCGGCTTCGGGCACCGACGCTGCTCATCGTCGGCAGCCGGGACACCCAGGTCCTCAGCCTCAACCGGCTCGCCGCCGACCGGATGCACTGCGAGCACCGCATCGCCGTCGTCCCCGGCGCCACCCACCTCTTCGAGGAGCCCGGGACCCTGACCACGGTCGCCGAACTGGCCCGCGACTGGTTCACCGCCCACGTCGAGCGCCCGACCACCACGGGAACTCCGGGTACGCCACCGCGCCGGTCGGCGTGAGGCGGCTTGTTCCGCACGGTCCGCAGGCCCCGCTTCCACCAACATCGAGGGGCATGGAGATTATGTGTGGAGCATATGCCTACACTCTGGATCCGGCACGGAGAGGGACCTTAAGTGAGTCGACCGAACGGCCCCGTCTGCCCGGAGTGCGGTACGCCCCGGGCCGCGGACGGGACTCCCGCCTGCTCCTGCGCCCGCCGTGCGTCCGAGGCCCGTCGCGACGCACGCACGGCGGAGGCCGCGGCCGCGGACGATTTCGATCCGGTACGGATACGACCGTTCGTGGAGCTCGGTGACGACGTCGGTGCGATCCGGCCGCCCGGGGATGAAGTCCCGCAGGAGCCAAGGGACTTGGCGGACACGGACGACGCCCCCACACCCCCGGCGGCGGCAGAGCCGACCCCCGCCCCCGACCCGGACGGCGCCCATGAGGAACCCCGGCACAGGCGCCGCGCTCTCCTCATCACCGGCGCGGGAGCCACCCTGGCCGTCGTGCTGACGGGCGCCTTCCTGGGCGGGGTGTTCCGCTACGACGGCCCCTCGCGGGACCGGGCGGCCTCCGACGACGTACGGGCACCCGTCCCGGACGCCGCCACCGAGGACGGCACGTCACCCGAGGGACAGTCAGCGGCTACGGCCTCCGCATCACCGTCCCAGAGCCCGACCCCCTCCCCCAGCGCATCCCTTTCCGACAGCCCCGCCCCGCCGACCGCCCCCACCGCCACCGCACCGCCCTCCAGCCCCGGCACGACCACC
>CBFGZZ010000129.1:0-21533 GCA_965653385.1 uncultured Streptomyces sp.
CGCATCCTATGGACCCCACCCACGGGCTTGACGATCTATAGGAGCTTCAACGCCCCCGACGGACCGTCAGGCGGTCGGGGGCGGCCCCGTGGCTCAGTGCCGGAAACCGATCAGCCGGTGCAGTTCCGCGCCGCGGGCCGACGTCGACGCCACCTTGGAGTTCAGCGGCTTCGGGTCGGGCCGGGCCTCGCACACCGCGTCGACCGCGCCCGCGCCGCGCGGCACGGTGCCGTCGGTCAGGTAGGCCGCGAGATGCCTGTCCAGACAGGGATTCCCGCCCAGGGTGATGCCGTGGTTGCCGCCACCCCGCTCGACCACGAGGCTGGAGCGGGCCAGCTGCCGGTGCACCGTGACGGCACCCTGGTACGGGGTGGCCGCGTCGCCGGTCGACTGGAACAGCAGCACCGGCGCCACCTTGCTGTTGGCGATGCTCATCGAGGGCAGCGAGGTCTTCGGCCAGAACGCGCACGGCGCGTTGTACCAGGCGTTGTTCCAGGTCATGAAGGGCGCCTTCGCGTACACGGCCCAGTTGTCCGCCCGCCACCGATGCCAGTCGCGGGACCATGCGGCGTCCCGGCACTGCACGGAGGCGTAGATGCTGTAGCCGTTCTCGTCGGACGCGTCCGAGGCGCCGAACTTCTCGTACGCCTCGATCAACGGGTCGGCGTCCCTGTCGTTCGCGTACGCCGCGAACGCCTCGGCGAGATAGGGCCAGTAGCCGTTGAAGTAGCCGCCGGGAAGGAAGGTGTCCTCCAGCTCGGAGGCGCCGACCTTGCCGCCGGCAGGCGCGTTGGCCAGGGCCGTCCGCATCGCGTACCACTTGGCCTCGACCCTGGCGGGGTCGGTGCCGAGCCCGTACGTCCTGTCGTGCCGGGCGACCCACGCCAGGAACGCGCGGTGCCGGTCGTCGAAGGCGACGTCCTGCGCGAGGTTGGCGTCGTACCAGACACCGGTGGGGTCGACGACCGAGTCCAGGGCCGCGCGCCGCACCCGCTCCGGGAAGAGCTTGGCGTAGACCGTGCCGAGGTAGGTGCCGTACGAGTAGCCGAAGTAGTTGATCTGCCGTGCGCCGAGTGCCGCGCGGATCCGGTCCATGTCGCGCACGGCGCTGACGGTGTTGATGTACGGCAGCACGTCCGCGTACTTCTCACCGCAGGCCCGCGCGAAGGACTTGGCCCGCTGGAGGTTGGCCCGCTCGATCTGAAGTGTGCGGGGCACGGAGTCCGGACGGACGGGGGCGAAGTAGCCGGGGTCGCAGTTGAGGGCGGGCTTGCTCCTGCCGACTCCGCGTGGGTCGAAGCCGATGACGTCGTACTGCGCCGCCACCTCCTTGGGCAGTGCGGCGGCGACGAACCCGGCGAGCGTGAGACCGCTGCCGCCGGGGCCGCCGGGGTTGACCAGCAGCGGGCCCTGGTACTTCTTCGCGGTGTGCGGGACGCGGGACAGCGCGAGGGTGATCCGCCGGCCGTGCGGGTCGGCGTGGTCGAGGGGGACGTCGAGGGACGCGCACTGGAGCGTCGGGTACTTGGTGGTGCCGCACTTCTTCCAGGCGAGGGGGGCGGCCTGGGCGCTCTCCGCGGGGGGCGGGGCGCTCGCCTCGGCGGCGGGGGCGGCCGTCACGCTGCCGGCCAGGGCGACGGCGGCGCCGCACAGCAGGGCTGCGCGTTTTCCCATGGGGTCCTCCCAGGACGGAGCGTTCCGGACCGCGAAGGCCACGGTCCTGGCCGCATTCATCCCGGAACGGGCCTCTGGAAGAACTGTTTCTGCTCAGACTTGACCCTATTGGATCGCAGATGCCCTCAAATGCGTCCTCAGGCCTCCCACGCGCCTCCAGGCCTCCCGCGCCCTCACAGCAGGGAGAGCTGAGTCGGTTCGGGCCGCGTGTGCCCGGCCGGCTCCGGCGCCGGTTCGGGCTCGCGGATCCGGCGCGGCATGCCCGCTCGCGTGGGGCCGATGCCGTACTCCTGCGCCAGTTCGTGGACCTGACGGGTGATCCGGCGCTGGTACCACTTGGGGGCGTAGGCGCCGTCCGCGTACAGCCGCTCGTAACGACGCACCAGATGCGGGTGTTCGCGGCCGAGCCAGGCCATGAACCACTCGCGCGCCCCGGGCCGCAGATGCAGCACCAGCGGCGTGACCGAGGTCGCCCCGGAGGCGGCTATCGCCCGCACGGTGGCCCGCAGCTGAGCCGGCTGGTCGCTCAGGAACGGGATCACCGGCGCCATCAGCACCCCGCACCCGAGCCCGTGCTCGGCCAGCGTCCGTACGACGTCCAGGCGCCGTTCGGGCGCGGGCGTGCCCGGCTCCACGGTGCGCCACAGCTCGGGGTCGACGAAGCCGACCGAGACGGAGACGCCGACGTCGGTCACCTCGGCGGACTGCTTCAGCAGCTCCAGGTCGCGCAGGATCAGCGTGCCCTTGGTCAGGATCGAGTACGGGTTGGCGTGGTCGCGCAGGGCGGCGAGGATGCCCGGCATCAGGCGGTAGCGGCCCTCGGCCCGTTGGTAGCAGTCGACGTTCGTGCCCATCGCTATGTGCTCGCCCTGCCAGCGCCGGGAGGAGAGCTGGCGGCGCAGCAGCTCCGGCGCGTTCACCTTGACCACGATCTGGGAGTCGAAGCCGAGGCCCGTGTCCAGGTCCAGATAGCTGTGGGTCTTGCGGGCGAAGCAGTACACGCACGCGTGCGAGCAGCCCCGGTAGGGGTTGACGGTCCACTCGAAGGGCATGCGCGAGGCGCCCGGCACCCGGTTGACGATCGAGCGGGCCCGGATCTCATGGAACTTGATCCCGGCGAACTCGGGCGTGTCGAAGGTGCGGGTGACCACGGCGTCCGCGCCGAACAGCGCGGAGTCGGCCCGGCTGTGATCGGACTCCAGGGTGAGGTTCTCCCAGCGCATGGTGCCTCCTCGGTAGCACTGAGCCTCAGAATAGAACACATGTTCCCTTGATCGTGCGACCTATCTCCCCGCTTCGTTTTCGATCACTGTGCGACCGCTTCCGTGAGCTGATCGGGACCCCGATTTGGGCGCTGTGGCGGCGGGGTGGTTGGCTTGCTCCAACCCCCGAGAAATCAGGTCCTGGAGGAAGTCAATGGCGCAGGTCGAGGCCACTACGGAGCGGGTCGTCGCGGCGGACGCGGAGAAGGTGTTCGACGCCCTCGCCGACTACAGCGGCACGCGGCAGAAGGTCCTGCCCGAGCACTTCAGCGAGTACGAGGTGCGCGAGGGCGGCGACGGCGAGGGCACCCTCGTGCACTGGAAGCTCCAGGCCACCAGCAAGCGCGTGCGCGACTGCCTCCTGGAGGTCAGCGAGCCCACCGACGGCGAGCTCGTCGAGAAGGACCGCAACTCCTCCATGGTCACCACCTGGCGGGTCACCCCGGCCGGCGAGGGCAAGTCCCGGGTCGTCGTCACCTCCACCTGGCAGGGCGCCGGCGGCATCGGCGGCTTCTTCGAGAAGACTTTCGCCCCCAAGGGCCTCGGCCGTATCTACGACGCGCTGCTCGCCAACCTCGCCGCCGAGGTCGAGAAGTAAGTCCCCCGTGTGCGGGGGCTCTTGGCCTTCTCACCGGTTCGGGTGGATCTCGGTCGTGTCCGGGACGGCACCGTAACTCGCCGTGCTTGCTCGTAGTTGTCGCCTAATGCGGGAAATGTGAGCAGGTACGGCGAGGGGAGCGGTCCGTGGGCGGCGCGACTTTGGTGCAGGACGAGACCGTCACCGCACCTCCTCCACCGGCTCCGCCCCAGGACGCCGAGCCCCGACTGAGCCCGCGCCGGGTGCGTCTGGTCTTCTGCGGGCTGATGCTCGCGCTGCTGCTGGCCGCGCTGGAGCAGATGATCGTCGCCACCGCGCTGCCGAAGATCGTCGGCGAGCTGCACGGCCTGGACAGGATGTCCTGGGCGATCACCGCCTACCTGCTCACCGCCACCGTCGGACTGCCGGTCTACGGCAAGCTCGGCGACCTCCTCGGCCGCAAGGGCGTCTTCCAGTTCGCGATCGTCGTGTTCGTCATCGGCTCCGCGCTCGCCGGCCGGGCCGAGACCATGGACCAGCTGATCGCCTACCGCGCGGTCCAGGGCGTCGGCGCCGGCGGGCTCATGATCGGCGTCCAGGCGATCATCGCGGACATCGTGCCGGCCCGGGAGCGCGGCCGCTTCATGGGGCTGATCGGCGCCGCGTTCGGCCTCGCCTCGGTCGCCGGGCCCCTGCTGGGCGGCTACTTCACGGACCACCTCTCCTGGCGCTGGTGCTTCTACATCAACGTCCCCTTCGGCCTGGTCACCCTGGCCGTCGTCGCCGTCGTACTGAAGCTGCCCAAGCCGAAGGCGAAGGCCAGGCTCGACGTCGTCGGCGCCCTGCTGCTCGCCGCCGCCTCCACCTGCCTGGTCCTGCTGACCAGTTGGGGCGGCACCGAGTACGCCTGGGACTCCCGCGTCATCCTCGGCCTCGGCGCCGGAGCGGCCCTCGCCGCCGTCCTCTTCCTCGTCGCCGAGCACCACGCCGCCGAACCCCTCATCCCGCTCAGGCTGTTCAGGGACTCCGTCTTCAACGTCACCGGACTCGTCGGCCTGGTGATCGGCGTCGCCCTGTTCGGCGCCGCCAGCTATCTGCCGACCTACCTCCAGATGGTCGACGGCGCCACGGCCACCGAGTCGGGCCTGCTGATGCTGCCCATGATGGGCGGCATCGTCGGCGCCTCCATCGTCTGCGGCCAACTCATCAGCCTCACCGGCCGCTACAAGATCTACACCGTGCTCGGCAGCGCGCTCTCGGCCGTGGGCATGTGGCTGCTGTCCCGCCTCGAAGTGGACACGCCCCGGCTGCACTACAGCCTCTGGATGGCCGTACTCGGCGCCGGCATCGGCATGGTGATGCCGGTCCTGATCCTCGCCGTGCAGAACTCCGTGCGCCCCACCGACCTCGGCACCGCCACCAGCGCCAACAACTACTTCCGGCAGATCGGCGGCAGCGTCGGCGCCGCGATCTTCGGCACCCTCTTCGCCGACCGGCTCGCCCAGGCACTGGCCGAACGGCTGCCCACGCGCGCGGGCGCCGAGCTGCCCGACCCCGAGTCCATCACCCCGCAGCTCGTCCACACCTTGCCCTCCGCGCTGCGCGACGACTACATCCAGGCCTACGCCGACGCCATGCCGAGGATCTTCCTCTACCTCGTGCCGGTACTCGTCCTCGGTCTGCTCATCGCCTTCTTCCTCAAGGAGAAACCCCTGGTGTCCCACAACGCCCCGGCCCCGGAGACGGACGCGGCGCCGGTGAACCCCTCGATTCCGCAGGCCCGTTCGCAGTACGCCGCCGAAGTCCCCGTCCGTGGCACGGTGCAGCACCCCGACGGGACGTTCGTCCGCCACGCGGCGCTCACCCTCATCGACATCACCGGGCAGCAGGTCGGGCGCGGCGCGAGCGGCGAGGACGGGCGGTACGCGCTGGCGACGCCGGGTCCGGGGTCGTACGTCATGATCGCGGCGGCGGGCGGCCACCAGCCGCAGGCCGTCTCCGTGACCGTCGGGGACGGCCCCGTCGAACTGGACATCGTCCTCGGCGGCGCGGGGCGCCTCGCCGGCCGGGTGCTCACCCCGGACGGCACTCCCGTGGACGCCACCGTCACCCTCACCAACGTGCACGGCGAGGTCGTCGCCACCACCCGCAGCGGGAGCGAGGGCGGCTACGTCATCACCGAACTCGTCGCCGGCGAGTACACCCTCGCCGCGAGCGCGTCCGCGTTCCGCCCGGCAGCCGTCCCCGTCACCGTCAAGGCGGCACGGGAGACCCGACAGGACATCGAACTCGCCGGCGGCGCCCTGCTGCGCGGCACCGTGCGGGCGGGCGGCGGGCGCCCCGTCGAGGACGCGCGCGTGACCCTCCTCGACGCCGCCGGCAACGTCATGGACACCCTCACCACCGGACCGGACGGCACCTTCCGGTTCGTCGACCTGGCCACCGGCGAGTACACGGTCATCGCCACGGGTTACCCGCCGGTCGCCACCGTCCTCCAGGTCGCCGGAGGGGGCCGTACGGAACGTGATCTTCAGCTCGGGCACGAGGACTGAGCCGACGACCGGGACCCGGGCCTGTCCTGCACGGATGCCGCGCGGACAGGCCCGTCGCACGAGGCGCGGACCGACGTGAACCCGTCTCATCAATTCCCGTATTGCGGCACATCGCCTCGACCGGGAGCCGTACGGTGGTGTGGGCGCGCAGATCTTGCGGAGCCTTGGGGAGAGAGGGCCTTGGCCATGAACCGTGGCACCGAGACGGACGGCACGGTGGCGGAACAAGCCGCGTCCGGACGCATCCCGCTGGCCGTGGTCGTGGTCGACCGCCAAGGCCTCGTCTCGCACTGGAGCTCCGGCGCACGCCGTCTGTTCGGCGCCGCCAAGGAAGAGGCGATCGGACACCCGGCCGTCGACCTGCTGCCCGTCTCCGGAGCCCTGCCCGAGGACGACGACGTCTCGCCGTACGGCGCCTACGCGGCCTACGACGGTCTCGGCCACGATCTCGAATCGTCCCTCGACGGGCGGCTGTACTACCCGGCGGCCGGCCGCGCCCGGCTCACCGTGCCCGAGAGGGATCGCGTCGACGTGCTGTGGTGGGCCTACCCGCTGGTGGGGCCCGGCCCGGAGCGGCTGCTCGTGCTCGGCGCCGACGTCGGCCGGCTGCAGCAGGACGACCGGGAGCGGCACGGGGAGGACCGCCACGGGGACACCGGCTACGAGCGCGTCGCCCCCGGGTTCGCCCTGCACACCGACTTCCCCGGCGCCGAGGAACTCGCCCGCAGGCTCCCCGAGATCCTGCCCAGCATGAGCGTCGACGAAAGCGCCCGCATCGTCGGCCAGATCCTCGAACTCGGCTATCCGGTCCTGGAGTTCAGCCAGTACGACCGGGTGCCCGTCACGCCCGACTGGGGCGTGCCCCGGCGCGTGGAGCGCAGGGCACGCCGGGAGCGGGCCGCCAGAGCCGCCGCGCAGGGCCTTCCGTCGGCGCCGGACGACCCCGACGAAGCAGAGGACCTCGAATACGCGGCCGTACGCGAACGGCTGGAGTTCCTCAACGAGGTCAGCGGCCGCATCGGCACCTCCCTCGATCTGTCGCGGACCATCATCGAGGTCAGCAAGGCCGTCGTGCCCCGCTTCACCGACGTCGCAGGCACCTATCTGCGCGAACAGGTCGTCGCCGGTGAGGGGTTCCCCGAGGGCGTGCCGGACACGACCACCATGTGGCACCGGGTCGCCGTCGAGCACACCGACGAACCCGGCCGCTGGGACGACGTCGTGCCGGTCGGCGAGGCCATGCCCTTTCCGGCGCACACGCCGTTCTTCCAGTGCATGACCACCGGCGATCCCGTGCTCGTGCCACGCATCAGCGAGGAGATGGGCCATGCCATCGCCTCCCAGTTCGAGAAGCGTGACATCCGGCCGCTCATCACCGGCCGTTCCATGCTGGTCGTGCCGCTCAAGGCCCGTGACGTCGTCCTCGGTTTCATGATCCTGCTGCGCCACCCCGAACGGCCCGTCTTCAACGACATGGACCGTGTGACCGGCGCCGAACTCGCCGCCCGCGCGGGCCTCGTGCTCGACAACGCGCGCATGTACACGTACCAGGAGAGCGTCGCCGAGACCCTCCAGGACAGCATGCTGCCGCACATCCCGCCGCGCATGGCGGGCTGCGACATCGCCACCCGCTATCTGCCCGGCACTCTCCTCGGCCGCGTCGGCGGCGACTGGTTCGACTCCGTCAAACTGCCCGGCGCCCGCACCGCCCTCGTCGTCGGCGACGTCATGGGCCACGGCCTGAACTCGGCCGCCATGATGGGCCAGTTGCGTACGGCCGTGCAGACCATGGCCGCCCTGGACCTGCCGCCCGCCCGGCTGCTGCGCAACCTCGACGACCTCGCCCAGCGCCTCGGCGACACCTACCTGGCGACCTGCCTCTACGCCGTCTACGACCCCATCGCCGGCGAACTCCACATCGCCAACGCCGGTCATATCCCGCCCGTCCTGGTCCGCGCCGACGGCGGGCACAGCGAGCTGCTCGACCTGCCCACGGGAGCGCCGATCGGCGTCGGCGGAGTGCCGTTCGAGGCGGTACGCGTGCGCGTGGAGCCCGGCGACCGGCTCGTGATGTGCACCGACGGACTGGTCGAGGTGCGCGGCGAGGACATCGGTGTCGGCCTCGCGACCCTCTGCGAGTCCGCGGCCCACCCGGCCGCCTCCATGGACGACGCCTGCGACACCATCATCCGCGCCCTCAACACTCGCGGTGGCCGCAAGGACGACGTCGCCCTGCTCATGGCCCGGCTCAACGGCATCGCACCGCAGGACGTCGCCGAGTGGCGGCTCGCCCTCGACCCGGTGGAGGTCGGCCGGGCCCGCGCCGTCGTCCGGGAACAGCTGCACGACTGGGGCCTGGAGAGGCTGGCAGACAGTGCCGAGCTGATGGTCAGCGAACTCGTCACCAACGCCCTGCGGCACTCCCACAGCCGCCCCGTCGAACTGCGCCTCGTCCGCGGTGACACGCTGCTGTGCGAGGTGGACGACGACGACCACGACCTGCCGACCCTGCTCAACGCCGGACCCGCCGACGAGTCCGGGCGCGGGCTGCGCGTCGTGAGCGTGCTCGCCCGCGAGTGGGGCACGAGCCGTACGAGCACCGGCAAGGCCGTCTGGTTCGAACTCACGCTCCCGCGCCGCTGAGACGACGCCCCTGAGGGCGTACGACGGCGTAAGGGGTCTCGAATGCGGAGTGAAGGTATGCGCCGTGCGCTTGTGGCCGAAACCAGGCCGCGATAAACCGTACTCGCCCGTCACTTCACGGCGGGTCGGCATCGCAACCTGGGGAGTCGGACATGAGCGTGACGAGTCGATACCGGGAGGCCTGGGAGGGCTTCTGGCGTGAAGCCCCCGAGGAGCGGGGGGCGGTGTTCTGGGACGCGGAGCCGGCGCTGACCGCGGGCCGCCATGTGGCCCTCTTCGAGGCACACCTCACCGATCCGGGCCTCGCGATGGTGGACCTGGGCTGCGGCAACGGCACCCAGACCCGTTTCCTCGCCGAACGCTTCCCCCGCCTGGTCGGCGCCGACCTGTCCGCCGCGGCGCTCGACCACGCCCGCCGGGCCGACCCCGCGGGACAGGCCACGTACCGGCTGTTCGACGCCGTGGAGAAGACCGAGGCCGAGACGCTGCACGCCGAACTCGGCGACGCCAACGTCTATATGCGGGGCGTCCTGCACCAGGCCGAGCCCGACGACCGGCAGTCGATGGTGGACGGGATCGCCACGCTGGTCGGCGAGCGCGGCCGGGCCTTCCTCGTCGAACTCTCCGAGGCCGCCAAGCCCGTCCTCATGGGCCTGGCGCAGAGCCCGTCGGGTCCGCCACCCAAGCTCGCCCCCATCTTCCGGCACGGCATCGCCCCGGGCGAGGTGGCCGACGAGTCGGTGCCCGAGTATCTGCGCGCCGCCGGGCTCACCGTCCTCGCGAGCGGCGAACTACCGCTGATCACCACGGAGTACGGGCCCGACGGCACGCGGATCGAACTGCCGTCGAAGTGGGTGGTGGCCGGCCGGGCGGTCAACCGGCCGCCTGGGCGGATCAGTTGACCGTACGCCCCTTTCGGTACGCCGCCCAGCCCGCGGCGAGCAGCAGGGCCGAGACGGCGGCGACGGAGAGCACCGTGACGCCGGTGGAGGCGAGGCTGCCGCCCGCGGTTGAGGTGCCGGTGCCGCCCGTGGAGGAAGCCGTGCCGCCGTCGCCGGTGCCGCCGTCGGTCGAGCCCGTGCCGGTGCCGCCGGTGCCGGCCGTGCCACCGGTGCCGCTGTCGTCGTCGGTGTCCACGGGGTCCTGCCCGACGAAGCTGACCGGGACCTTGACGTCCTGGGAGCGGTCGCCGGAGAGGGTGTGGTCGTTGCGGGTGGCCAGGACGCAGGTGGCCTTGAAGCAGTCCGTGTAGTCGTCCTTGGCGTCCACGGTCAGCTCGACCTCGAAGGTGCCGCCCGTGCCGTAAGGGACCGCCAAATCCTCGCGGTAGTCGGGTGGGTCGGAGGAGATCCACGCCGAGGAGTGGGAGCCGCCGGTCATGTCGACGCCGCCGACGCAGGGCGTGGGCAGTTCGCCGGCGCCGTTGTCGACGCACAGGGCGACGTAGATGCCCTTCTTCGTGTCGTAGCCGGAGCCGGTGACCTTGAGGATCTGGTTCTCGGTGGCCAGGTGGTTGACCGGGGTGACAGTGAGCTTCTGGCCGTCGGGGCCCGTGACGGTCTTGCTGCCGGACGGCTCGGCGTCCTGGCCGTCGTCGCCTCCGTCGCTGCCGCCGTCGTCGCCGTCCCCGGAGTCCGGCACGGTGAGGGTGATCGGCGAAGTGCGGGTCGTGCCGGCCGAGTTGGTGAACTCGGCGCGGTAGCGGTAGCCGTCCTGCGCCGCCTTCACGGTGAAGGAGTAGGCGTTCTGCGTCGCGCCCTCGACCGCGGTCCAGGTCTGGCCGTCGTCGGGGCTGACCTGCCAGCGCACGGTGGGCTCGGGTGAGCCCTCGGCGGAGGCGACGAGGGTGACCTTGTCGCCGGGCGCGGCGGACTGGTCGGTGGGGGACTGGACGATCTTCGGGGAGACCCGGCGGTCGAGCTTGACGACCTTGCTCTCGGCCTGGTTGGTGACGTAGACGGAGCCGGCGCCGGGGGCCACGGCGACGCCCGCGTAGGCGCCGGCGCGGTTGCCGGGCAGCGCGACGGGCTCGGCCGCACGCTCGGCCGTGGCGCTGTCGTAGACCTCCAGGGCGCCGACGTTGTCCGCGCCGTCGTCGGCGGTGCCCCAGTCCTCGCGCAGGACGAACGCCTCGCCGGTGGCCCTGTCGAAGGCCATCGCCGTGGCCCGGTCCTTGCCGGTCAGCTCGGCCAGCTGCTTGCCGTCCTTGTCGAGGACGAGCACGTCGTAGGAGCTGCCCACCCACACGTTGCCGGTGGCCGGGTCCGGCTCCACGAAGTAGACGGCCGACGCCGGGAGTTCGACGGCGGCGGTGACGGTGAGGGAGGCGGTGTCGACGCGGTACAGCTTGCCGCCCGCGGGGTCCGCCGACCAGGCGGTGCCGCGCGCGGCGTCCACGCCGAGGACGCCTCCGCCCTCCAGAGCGGCGGTCCTTTTGACCGTGCCCGTGGCGGTCTCGACCTCGGAGAGTACGGCGCCCTGGGCGACCAGCGTGGTGGACGCGTCGCTGCCGGGGCGGACGCCGGTGACCGAGCCGCCGCCCAGCCACACGCCCTTCGCGGCCGTGTCCCCGTCCTTCGCGGTGCCCAGACCGCGCAGGGGGTAATGGAAGGCGACGCCGTCGCCGGTCAGCGGGGCGGCGATCCAGCGGACGACGCGGTTGGCGAGCGCGCCGTTGGCGCCCGGGGCCTGCTGGATGTGGCTGAGGAGCCTGCCGTCCTTCGGGTCCAGGGCGTAGAGGCCCTGCTCGGAGACGTCCGCGGTGTCGGGGATGTTGTCCGAACCGACGTACAGTTTCCCGGAGTCAGGGTGCAGCAACAGGTCCAGCGGGCGGCCCGCGGTGGTGAACTCGGCGCCCTTGGCATAGCCGACCGTGCCCGGCGGCACGTCCACGCCGTCTCCGCCGTCGCCCCCGTCGCCGGGATCCTGGCCCTCGAAGGTGACGGGGATGCGGACGTCCTGGGAGCGGTCGCCGGGGTTGCGGTGGTCGACGCGGGTGACGACCGAGCAGGTGACCTTGGTGCAGTCGAGGCTGTTGTCCCTGGCCTTGACGTCGATCCGGACGTCGAAGGTGCCGTCCTGGCCCCAGTGCACGGCCAGGTCGCCCGCGTACTCGTCGCCCTCGGGGACGATCCACTGCGACGAGCTGCCCGTGCCGCTCTCGTCGGCGCCGCCGAGGCACGGGGTGGGGACGCGGTTGTCGCCGTTGTCCTTGCACAGGGCGACGTAGACGGCCTTGGCCGCGTCGTAGCCGGAACCGGTGACGCGGAGCTCCTCACCGGCCGGGTCGAGGCCCGCGGAGGCGGAGACGGTGAGTTTCTGGCCGTCCTTGCCGAGGGCGGTCCTCGGCGTGTCGGAGGCCTGCGCTGCCGTACCGAGGGCCGTGGAGGCGGCCACGAGCGCGGCGGCGCCGAGGAGCGCCGCCGGTCGTCTGTGCTGCATGGGGTTTCCTCCCGTCACACCGTCACTGGAAGGTGATCGGGACGTGGACGTCGTACTTGCGGTCCTCGCTGTCGAAGTGGTCCGCGCGCGTCACGACGGCGCACTCGACGTCCTGGCCGCAGACGCTGCCGTCGTCGAGGGTGGCCTTGACGTAGATCTGCACGCTGAAGGTGCCGCCCGTGCCGAACTTGGAGCTGTTGGCGAACAAGCCGCCGAAGGTGTTGTTGACCCAGTGCGAGGCACCGGTGGAGCCGTCCTCGTCCTGGCCGCCCAGACACGGGGTGGGCTTGTTGGCGCCCTGCGCCCCGTCGACCACGCACAGGCTGACGTAGACGCCCTGGCTCGTGTTGTAGCCCGACCCGGAGACGGTGATGACCTGGCCCGCGGCGGCGGCCGTGCCGGGCGAGGTGAGCGACAGGTTGTACGTCGTGCCGCCGTCGGTGACCGTGCGGGTCGAGGTGGCGGCGGAGGCCGAGGTGGCCAGGCCCAGGGTCAGGGCGGCGGAGGCGGCCACGGCGAGCGCGGCGCGGGCGGCGGTGCGGGGGGAGGGGATGGATCTCATGGTCGGCTTCGGGCCTTTCTCATCGGATGTTAGGTAAGGCAAACCTAAGTATGGGGCGCGGGTGTTTGTCAACGGATGGCAATCGGGTTCAACTGCCCTGTATCTATTGGGAGTTGGGCATGCCGAGTGGCGGGCCGTGTCGCCCGCTACTCGGTGATGCATGCGCTAGTCCGACGCCCGTACGTCGAAGTCCGCGACGGCCCCGCGTTCCCCGGTCACCGTGGCGAGTTCGACCGTGTGCACACCCTCGGTGGCGGTTGCGTACACCGGGAAGGTCCGGGAGAGCCGCCCCGTCTCGTCGGCCACCGCCTGGTACCGGGTGTCGTCGTCGATCGCGACGAGTACGACCTCGCCGGGGTCGAACCCCGTGCCGTTGACGGTCTGTTCGCCGCCCGCGGTCAGTTCGTCGACCGTCACGGCGGCTGCGGGGCCGGGCGTCGCTTTCGGGGCTCCGGCGTCCGGCGCCGGCGAAGGTGGCGCTGTTTCGGCGGGGGGTTTCCCGGGGGCGGTGGGGCCGGGGGAGGGCGGGGTGTCCGTTCCGACCGTCAGGTCGAGCAGGCCGAGGGCGTCGCCGCGCGCGAAGGCTTCCCCGCTCCACCGCGTCAGCAGCTTCGCGCCCGCGTCCGTGAGTGACGCCCGCAGCCCGGTCCACGTGACCCCGCCCGTCCGTACGACGGGACCGTCGCCGCCCGCCGTGACGTCCGCCAGCGCCAGTTCCCGTGCCCTGCCGTCAACGGCCGTACGGGCGCGCAAAATGCCCTCGGCGCCGTCCAGCCGCAGTCGCAGGCCGGCGAGCGTCAACGGCTGGGCCGGGCCGGCGGCCCTGACGAGGCGGGCGGCGCCTCCCAACTCGACGTCTACGGCGCCGGTTTCGGGGTCGCTGCTGCCGCCGGTGGCCGGGAACGAGGTGCGGTCACCGGATCCTCGTTGGGCGGGTTCGGTGACGTCGATCGACAGGTCGTGGCCGACCGTGGTGGTCCAGGCCGCGTGCCCGTCGGACACCGTGCGCTCGAACGCCTCCGTGTCCTGCGCGACCGCCGACCCCGCGGCCGGGCACAGCAACGCGAGCAGGGCGGCGCCTGTCACGGCGGCGGCACCGGGTCTCTTCGTCATCTTCGCGTCTCCTTGAGGAGTCTGAGGGCGGTGCGGATCAGCCGGTGGCTGCCGTGCGGCGCCTGCGTGCCCACAGCCACGTCCCGGTGCCGGCCGCGACCAGGACCACCGCCGTGATCCCGGCCGTCACGGCGACGGAACCGGTGCTCGCGAGCGGGCCGTCGGACGCCTGCTCGCCGGTGTCGGCCGCACCGCCACCACCGGTCGCGCTCGCACCGGCCGTCGCGGTCGGCGTCGCCCCAAAGTCGCCGCCCGTGGCCGCGCTCCCGCCGCCGAAGGTCACCGGGACCCGGACGGTCTGGCTCTGGTCGCCGCCCCGCGTGTGGTCGTTGCGCGTGATGACCGCGCATTTCACGCCGGACTTGGTGCAGTCGGTGTTCGCGTCCTTGGCGCGGACCTTGAGCCGCACGCTGAACGAGCCCTTGTGGCCGCTGCCTTCGTACGGTTTCGCCAGGCCCTCGCCGTACGAGGGCGGGTTGGAGGAGATCCAGGAGGACGCCCCGGACTCACCGGACATGTCCACGCCGCCCACGCAGGGCGTCGGGGTCTTCCCGGCTCCGTTGTCCACGCAGAAGGCGACGTAGATGCCCTTGGCGGTGTTGTAGCCGGAGCCGGTCACGGTGATCGTCTCGCCGTCCGCGGCCAGTCCCGAGGACTTGGAGACGGTGAGTCTCTGGCCCTCGGGACCCGTCGCCGAGCCGCTCGCCGCGGAGGCCGGTACGGCGCCCGACAGCAGGAGGGCGGCAGCGCCCGCGATCCCGAGGAACGGCGCAACTCTCTTACGGTGCAGGCCACTTGCCCACGCCATGGAACACCCCCAACAGTGAAAACTAAGGGAAGCCTAACCTAAACTATCGCTCAGTTGTGTGTCAGGAGAGAGGACAGGAAACCCATGCGCGTATCCCGGAGACCCGTGCGGATGTCCCGGCGGCCCCTCGCCGTCCTCGGGTTGGCGCTCGCGCTGCTCACGGGCGCCTGTGGCGGCGGGGGTGACGGGGCCTCGACGGCCGACGCGTCGCCCGCGTCCGCGAGTGCGCGCGCCGCGGCGGCCGAGAAGCAACTCGCCCGGAACACCCTGGTCCCGCTCGAAGGCGCCCCGCCCGCCCCGAGGTTGCCGGTCACCGTCGACTCATCCGACGGCCGGAAGGTGACGGTGAAGGACGCCTCGCGCATCCTGCCGCTCAACGGCGGTGTCGCGGAGATCGTGTTCACGCTGGGCCTCGGTGACCGGGTCGTCGGCCGGGACATCACCGCCACCTTCGCGGAGGCGAAGAAGCTTCCGCAGGTCACCAAGGCGCACGACGTGAGCGCGGAGAGCGTGCTGTCGCTGCGGCCCACGGTCGTGCTGGCCGACACCGACACCGGTCCTCCGGAGGCCATCGACCAGATCCGCGACGCCGGCGTCCCCGTCGTCGTCCTCGACCCGGCCACCGAACTCGCCGACGTCACCACGCGCACCACCCGCGTCGCCGAGGCCCTCGGTGTCCCCGCGGCCGGCAAGGCCCTGAACCGGCGCATGGGCGACGAGCTCGCCGCGGCCCGCGCCGCCGTGCCCGAGGGCAGCAAGCCCAAGGTCGCCTTCCTGTACATGCGCGGCAGCGCGGCCGTCTACCTGATCGGCGGCAAGGGTTCGGGCGCCGACTCGCTCATCGAGGCCGCGGGGGCCGTGGACGCGGGCGAGGAGGCAGGCCTGGACAAGCCGTTCACGCCGATCACCAGCGAGGCCCTGGTGCGGGCCCGGCCGGACGTGATCCTGATGATGACCAAAGGGCTGGAGTCGGTCGGCGGTGTCGACGGCCTCGTGAAGATCCCCGGGATCGGAGAGACGCCGGCCGGGATGGACCGCCGGGTGGTCGACATGGAGGACGGGGTGCTGCTCGGATACGGGCCGCGTACGCCGCTGGTGATCGACATCCTGGTGGACCGCCTCCACCGGACATGAGGAAAGTTCACAGTTGCCGCATCTGGTGGCCCCTCAGCCCTCTGGGCTGCCCTGGGTGAAAACCGGAGGCTGATGGGCGTCAAGGACTCCGGTGACCTGGCCTGGCAGGACTGGCTGGGCACGGCCGGCTTCGACCGGGGGATCGACGACCCCGAGGGACAGGACCACTGGGCCTGCAAGTGGGCCGAGGGCCGAGCGCTGCGGCGGACTCGCGGACGGGCACGGCAATTCGGTGCCGCGCTTCCACGTCACGTGGGCACCGGCGGCCATGGCCACCTGAGAGCGAGGTCTCACGGTCCGGTCGGCACGCACAGCACCGGCGTGCGCGCCAGATGCAGCAGCTTGTGGGGTGTGGAGCCCAGCAGGGCCCCGCGCAACGGGCTCTCACTCCAGCTTCCGACCACGATGCGTCTCGCCGAGTGGCGGGTCGCGGCCTCGATCAGGGCCTGAGCCGGCTTCTGCAGGGCGCGGACCGCGCCCGGGGACTCGTCGTAGCCGAGAACGACCGTCATCTCAGGACTCCTTGTGGCCGGGTACGAGGGCGGGGTCGGCCACCTCCGGGCGCGCCGCCCAGAAGGCCGGTGCCATCAGGCGCCACACGACCATGAGGACCACGCCGGTGAGGGTGATGCCGATGCCGATGACCAGGGGCGGGCCGAGTCCGAACCAGGAGACACCGCTGTAGGAGTTCGCGGGGTCGGACATGTCGCCGATCGACTCGGCCAGCAGCCAGATCAGCAGCCCGGCGCCGACCAGCGGGCCGAGGCCGATGAGCAGGAAGTTGTGCACACTCTCGGTGAGATGACGGCGGTAGTACACCGCGCAGGCCACGCCCGTGAGCGCGTAGTAGAACGCGATCAGCAGCGACAGCGCGGTCAGCGAGTCGAACAGGGCGTTCTCGCTGATCCGGCGCACCACGAGGTACCAGGCGATGGCGATGGCCGCGACCCACCAGGTACTCACGTCAGGGGTGCGGAACCGGGCGTGGATGTGCCCGAAGTGCCCCGGCAGCGCGCGGCGGCGCGCCATGGACAGCGCGGTGCGCGAGGCGGGGATGATCGTCGTCTGCGTCGACGCGAGCCCGGAGGTCGAGACCGCCAGCAGGACGACCCAGTCCCAGGCGCCCATGGCCTCGTCGGCGAGCAGCGCGAAGATGAACTCCTCCTCCTCGGCGTTCTCGGCCAGATACGCCGGTCCGGCGTAGGCGACGACCGCGTAGGCGACCGACACGTACGTCACCAGCAGGATCACCGTCGACCACACCGCCGCCTCGCCGGGGGCGGTGGCGGAGTTCTCGACCTCCTCGGTGAGGTTCACCGCCGACTCCCAGCCCCAGTAGACGAACACGCCCAACAGCAGACCCGCCGTCAGTTCGGCGCCGCCGGCCCCGAAGGGATCCAGCCAGCCGAACGCCGGATCGGCGGAGTCGAGCGAACCGGTGTCGGCGTGGACCCGGTAGATCGCCACCACGGCGAACGCGAGCAGACAGGCGACCTGCGCGAGGATCAGGGTGTTCTGCACTTTGGCCGACACCTCCGTGCCGACGACGCACACGGCCGTCATCACCAGGATGAGCAGCACCGTCAGCGTCTCGCGCACGAACTCGTCGTCGACCCAGCCGTCGAGACCGAACGCGAGCAGCGCGAACGTCACCGCGACGTCCGCGAGTGAGCCGACCACCAGCACCCCGGTCATCGTGATGGCCCAGCCGCCGAGCCAGCCGGCCCATGGGCCCATGGCCCGGGTGACCCAAGAGAACGTCGTCCCGCAGTCCTGGTCGACCCGGTTGAGGTAGTAGAACGCCGACGCGATCAGCAGCATCGGGACGAACGAGGCGAGCATGACGCCCGGGGCGTACACACCGACGAGCGCCACCACCGGGCCGATCGCCGCGGCCAGCGAGTACGCGGGCGAGGTGGAGTTGAGCCCGATGACGAGGGCGTCGACGAACCCGATCGCGTTGGCCTTCAACCCTCCGGGCGGGCGGGTGTCCTCCGTGGCGTCGGCCATACTGCCTCACTTCGGTCGTACGTGACCTCATGAAACAGCGAACCGTGGGGCCCGCCGCGCCTTTGGTGTGCGCTCGCGGGATGTATCACCCGTGTGCCCAACGCGCGCACAGGTCAGCCTTCGGCCGGGCTCGGTGCCGTGGCCAGGGCCGCCAGTGCCTCCGCGTCGCGCGGGCCCGGCGACGCGTCGTCCAGCAGACCGTGCGCGCGCAGGAACTGGGCCGCCGCGATGCCCCAGGGCAGCCGCAACCCGGCCTGCTGGAGGAGGTCGGTGCGGGCCAGCATGGCGGGCGCCGGTCCGGTGCGCACGCCGGACGGGGTCAGCAGCGCCGCGTCGTCCGCCCAGCGCAGGGCCAGGTCGACGTCGTGCGTGGCCATCACCACCGTCGTGCCGCTCGCGCGGAGGCCGTCCAGGGTGGCCAGGAGACGCTCCTGACCGTCCGGGTCGAGCCCGGCGGTCGGTTCGTCGAGGATCAGCACACGGGGCCGCATCGCGACGGCGCCCGCGATGGCCGTGCGCTTGCGCTGCCCGTACGACAGCAGATGCGTGGGCCGGTCGGCGAGCGCGGTGATGTCCAGGGCGGTGAGCGCCTCGTCGACCCGCGCGCGTACCTCGGCGTCGGGCAGGCCCAGGTTCAGCGGGCCGAAGGAGACGTCCTGGGCGACGGACGCGGCGAACAACTGGTCGTCGGGGTCCTGCACCACCAGCTGCACGGTCGTCCGCAGCCGGGTCAGGCCCTTGCGGTCGTAACCGACCGGCGCACCCTCCACCGTCAACCGGCCGTCGTGCGGGCGCAGTCCACCGCTGAGCAACCGCATCAGCGTGGTCTTGCCACTGCCGTTGCGGCCGAGCAGCGCGAGCGCGCGCCCCTCGCGGACGTCGAAGTCGAGGCCGCTGAGGACGACGGGCCCGTCCTCGTAGGCGTAGGACGCGCCCCGCAGGGCGACCAGGGCGGTGGGCTCGCTCATGGCAGGGCCCTTTCCAGTACGAGGGTGAGGGCGGCCAGCGCTGCGAGGAGCCCGCAACTCGCGGCCGTGAAGCGGACGGAGACCCGGGCCTCGGGCACCAGGACGCGCAGTGTGCCGTCGTAGCCGCGCCCGGCGAGCCCGGCCTGGAGCCGGGCGGCCCGGTCGAAGGCCCGCACGAAGGCGGTGGCCCCGAGCCCGGCCAGGGACCGCCACTCCGCGGCCCTGCCGGTGTGCCCGAGCCGCGCGGCCTGGGCCTCCCGGATACGGCGCACGGAGTCCAGGAGCAGGAAGCTCATCCGGTACGTCACCAGGGCGACGTCGACGACGGGCGCGGGCACCCCGGCCTTCACCAGGCGGGGCAGCAGGTCGGACATCGGCGTGGTGAAGGCGAACAGCAGCACGCCCAGCGAGGCGGCCGAGGTGCGCAGCAGCAACTCCCCGGCACGCAGCGGGCCCTCGCCGGCCAGGGACACGAAGCCGTCCGGCCCGCCGACCTGGACGAGCAGGGTGAGCGCGCCGGTCACACAGAAGCCGAGCGGCACACGGTAGGCCCGCCACAGCCGCCGCGCGGGCACGCCCGCCGGACCCAGCAGTACCGCGAGTGCGGTGACCAGGACCAGCGCGGCGCCCGGCCAGGGCGGCAAGGAGATCGCGAGCACGGTGAGGCCGAGCCCGAGCACGGCCTTGTCCACGGGGTGACGGCGGCGCCAGCGACTGCTGTGCGCCGCCGCGTCGATCGGCAGCACGAGGGGTCAGGACCTCTCGGCCGGGGACTCCTCGGCGGCGGTCGCGCCGGCCGTGCTCTCCGCGCCGCCGGCCCGCTCCAGCGCCCGCTCCTCGCCCTGCCGCCGTCCCCGGCGCAGACCGAAGTAGTAGGCGAGGACGCCGGCCCCGAGGGCCGCCTGGAGGGAGAACAGGGCCGACTCGATCTCGCCGGACGGCGGCTCGTAGAGCGGCGAGAACCACGGCTCGTAGTCCGGCTCGATCTCGGTGATCGCCGACTCCGCCTCACCGTCGGCGCCCGCGAACGGCTCCTCCTTGTGGTCGCCCAGGCCGAGGGCCAGCGGCAGCACCGCGAGGGCGGCCACGACGACCAGCAGCAGAATGTTGATCTTCGTGTTCCTGCTCATCGGGCCACCGCCTCGGTCTCGGTCCGGGACTGCTTCTTCGCCAGGAGCACGCCCAGCCGGGTCAGTTCGCCCTTGCTGGACTGCACCAGCAGCCGCATCACGAGCACCGTGAGCAGTCCCTCGCTCACCGCGAGGGGGATCTGGGTGACGGCGAAGATGGAGCCGAACTTGCCGAGCGCGCCCAGGAATCCGCTGCTCGGGTCGGGGAAGGCGAGGGCCAGCTGGACGCTGGTCACGCAGTAGGTGGACAGGTCGGCTAGGAAGGCGCCGAAGAACACGGCGACCATGAGCGGCACGTCGTAGCGCCGCAGCAGCCTGTAGATCGCGTACCCGGCCCAGGGGCCGACGATCGCCATCGAGAAGACGTTGGCGCCGAGCGTCGTCAGACCGCCGTGCGCGAGCAGCAGCGCCTGGAAGAGCAAGGTGATGGTGCCCAGTACCGCCATGATCGGCGGCCGGAACAGGATGGCACCCAGACCGGTGCCCGTGGGATGCGAGCAACTGCCGGTCACCGAGGGCAGCTTCAGCGCGGACAGGACGAACGTGAAGGCTCCGGAGGCGCCGAGGAGCAGCGTGCTCTCCGGGTGCTCCTTGACCTCACGGGTGAGTGAACGGACGCCGTGGACGACGAAGGGCGCGGACGCGACGCCCCAGGCGACCGCGTGCGCCGGAGGCAGGAAACCCTCGGCTATGTGCATGGCTCAGCAGACCCTCTCCAGCACCTCGTGGATGGTTGACGCGCCTTGGTCGGTCTCCTGGCTTACGGGTACCACCGCCCGTGCTCCGCCTTCCCGGGTCCCGAAGGACCCAGTGGCTGCCCGTGAGGGCTGGAGCCGGACTTCCCGATTCACAGTGGCGAGGGCCGCACCGGCATCACACCGGGTTTCCCGTTCACCAAGGCTTGGTGACAGTAGTGCCCGGACAGGGTGGCTGACAAGCGCGCCCAGGGGGCGCGAAAGGGGCGCTACGCGAGGGGCCGACGCGCGTACGCCTCTATCTCGATCTTCATACGAGGGTCGGCGAGACCGCACATGAGCATCGTGGCGGCCGGCCGGACATCACCGAAGCGGCGGCGCAGGACCGGCCAGCAGGGCTCGAAGTCCTCGCGGTCGGGCAGCAGGTACCGCACCCGCACCACATCGGCGAAGGTGCACCCCGCCTCGTCCAGCGCCGCCTCGATATTGCGCAGGCACTGCTCCGCCTGCTCCACCACGTCGTCGGAGATCGTCATCGTGGTGTAGTCGAACCCGGTCGTCCCGGACACATGCACCCAGTCGCCGTCGACCACGGCACGGGCATAGCCGATCTGCTCCTCGAAGGTCGAGCCGCTGAGGATCGCACGTCGCTCTGTCATGCGCCGCACGCTAAGTCGACCAGCGCTGATACGTCTAATACGGCAGGAGGCATGGCCTGATATCCCTAGGCGTATGGACCGCCCGGAACTGCCCCTGCCACAGCTGCACGCCTTCGTCGTGCTCGCCGAGGAACTCCACTTCGGCCACGCCGCCGCCCGCCTGGGCATCGCCCAGCCACCGCTGAGCCAGCAGATCCGACGCCTGGAGGACAAGGTCGGCCACGCCCTGTTCCACCGAGCACCAGGACGCGTCACGCTCACCCCGGCGGGCCGCGAACTGCTGCCCGCCGCCCGCCGCCTGGGCC
>CBFGZZ010000130.1:0-21480 GCA_965653385.1 uncultured Streptomyces sp.
GTGCCGCCCGGCCTGGTGCACGGGCCACGGATCGCCGTCGTCGGGGGCGGCATCGGTGGCCTGGCCGCCGCCGCCTTCCTGCACCGCGCCGGGCTCACCGCCACCGTCCACGAGCAGGCGCCCGCCCTCACCGAGGTCGGCGCCGGGCTCGTCGCCGCCCCGAACGCCGTACGGCTGCTGCGGCGGCTCGGCGTCATGGAGCGGTTTCTGCGGCGGGCCGTGCCGCTGGAGCGGGCGTGGGAGTTCCGTCGCTGGGCGGACGGGAGCGTGCTGTCGGTGGAGCGGTCACTCACGCCCGACGGGACGTCAACCACCTGCCGGACGGGCCCGAGCAGCGGGCCCGTGACGCGGCACTGGCCGGGGCCGACCCCTTGGTGGCCAACGGCTGGATCTACGGATACGACGCCGAGGACACGCCCGTTTCCTGATCAAGTGTCACCCGGTGGGCGCAAGGGGCACGACGACAGCCCGCGAAACGCCGCCCGTGGTCCTTCTCGGCCCTCCCCCGACCAGCGAACATGCGATGTCATGGACATCTTGCTCGTCGCCAGCGCGTTCAACAGCCTGTCCCAGCGTCTGTACGCCGAACTGTCGGACCTGGGGCACCGGGTGGACGTCGTCCTCGCCTCGCCCGGCCCCGACGCGATCCGGGCCGCCGTACGCGAGGTGCGTCCGGAACTGGTCGTCGCTCCGATGCTGAAGACTGCGTTGCCGGAGGACGTGTGGCGGGAGCGCCCCTGTCTGATCGTGCACCCCGGGCCACCCGGTGACCGCGGCCCGTCCTCCCTGGACTGGGCGATCACCGAGGAGGCGCCGGACTGGGGCGTGACGGTGCTTCAGGCCGAGGCCGCGATGGACGCGGGCGACGTGTGGGCCGAGGCGTCCTTCCCGGTGGCCCCGGTCGGCAAGAGCGACCTGTACCGGGGCGAGGTCTCCGACGCCGCCACGGCCGCCGTCCTGCTGGCCGTGCGGCGGTTCGCGGAGGGCTCGTTCAAGCCGAAGCCGCAGAGCGACCCGGCGGTCCAGGTGGTGTGGCGCGACGTCGTACGCCAGGAACAGCGCCGGATCGACTGGGAGACCGACAGCACGGCCACGGTGCTGCGCAAGCTCCGCGGCGCCGACTCGCAGCCGGGCGTGCTGGACGAGGTCTGCGGCCGGGAGGTGTTCCTGCACGGCGGGCATCCCGAGGACATGCTGCGCGGGCAGCCGGGCGAGTTCCTCGCGACACGGTCCGGCGCGGTGTGCCGGGCCACCCGGGACGGCGCCGTGTGGATCCCGGAACTGCGCCCCCGGAAGAACTCCGGCGACCCGGCCCCGTTCCGCCGACCGGCCGCCTCCGTCCTCGCCGGCTTCCCTGCTCCGCCCGGCACCCGGGGCATTCCGAGTTCGAGCGACCGCCCGCACTGGCTGCCGGAGATCGCCGCCCCGCTGAGCCTGTCCCCGGGCCGTACCACCTGGACCGACATCCGTTACCGGCAGCACGGTGACGTCGGTTTCCTGACCTTCTCGTTCCCCGGCGGGGCGATGGGCACCAACCACTGCCGCAGGATGCTCGCCGCCTACCGGTACGCGCTCACCCGCCCCACCTCGGTGCTGGTGCTCGGCGGCGCCCGCGACTTCTTCTCCAACGGCATCCACCTCAACGTCATCGAGGCGTCGAGCGACCCGGCGGGTGAGTCCTGGTCCAACCTCAACGCCATGAACGACCTGGTCGAGGCGGTGCTGCGGACCACGGACCGGCTGGTGGTCGCGGCCCTCGGCGGCAACGCGGCGGCCGGCGGCGTCATGCTGGCCCTGGCCGCCGACGAGGTCTGGTGCCGCACGGGCGCCGTCCTCAACCCGCACTATCGGCGCATGGGCCTGTTCGGGTCCGAGTACTGGACCTACTCGCTGCCGCGCCGCGTGGGAGCCGAGACGGCCGAGCGGCTGACGACCGAGGCCCTGCCGATGAGCGCGGCTAGCGCCCAGCGGCTCGGACTGGTGGACCGTCTGGTGCCGGTCCCGGCCCAGAGGTTCGCCACCGAGGTCGAGCGACTGATCGCCGATGTGGCCAAGGATCCGCAGCTCACACGCCGTATCACGACCAAGGCCACGGCTCGGCACGCGGACGAGCTCCAGCGGCCCCTCGCCGAATACCGACGGGACGAACTCGCCCGGATGCGCGCCGTCTTCTTCGACCCGCGCGCCCCGTACCACGCCCTGCGCTCCGCCTTCGTCCGCAAGCAGCCGAGCGGTTCGTCGAACCCGCTGGCCACCGGGGGTGCGTGTTGAGTGCCCGGCTGCTGGTGGCCGGCGTCGGCAACATCTTCCTCGCGGACGACGCCTTCGGCCCCGAGGTGATCCGTGCCCTGGACCGCCGCCCGCTGCCGCCCGAGGTGCGGGTCCGGGATTTCGGCATCCGCGGGATGGACCTCGCGTACGAACTGCTGGACGGCTACGACACGGTCGTCCTGGTCGACGCGGCGGCGCGGGGCCGGCGTCCCGGCACCCTGTCGCTGATCGAGCCGGACCTCCCCGACGGCGCCGCGGGCGCCGCCCCGCCGGAGGCGCACGGCATGGACCCGGCGAAGGTGCTGGCCCTCGCCACCCACCTGGGCGACGAGCCGCTCCCGCGTGTGCTGGTCCTGGCCTGCGAGCCCGAGCTGCGGCCCCGCGGCGACGAGGACATCGCCCCGGGAGTCAGCGCGACCGTGCGGGACGCGGTCGAGCGGGCCGTCGCGGCCCTGCACACGATGGTTGCCGTCCTGCTCGCCGACCCGACGGCCACGCCCCTGTTGAGCCGCCCGGAGGAATCGACGAACCCGTCCGAGGAATCCCGGGACACTTCCGCGGCCGGTCTTCCGCACCTCGTGGCCGAGGGCGCCGAGGATCGGTAGCGGTCCGACACCCGATCCCCGCTGGGAGCAGCGCCCATGTGCGATTCCGTGGACGAGGTCACCCAGGCCGTCCTGGCGAAGAACGACGGTCTGGCCGCGAGCCTGCGGGACGAACTGTCCCGGCGCGGTGTGAGCGTGGTCAACCTGCTGTCCAGCCCGGGCAGCGGCAAGACGGAACTGCTGGGGCGCGTCCTGGCCCGTGCGATGGAGCGGGGCGTCCGCGTCGCCGCGCTCACCGCCGACCTGGCCACCGAGAACGACGCCGACCGGCTCGCCCGCTCCGGAGCGCCCGTCAAGCAGCTCCTGACCGACGGCTTGTGCCATCTGGAGGCCCGGCAGCTGGGCCGGCATGTGGAGAGCTGGCTGCCCGAGGACACCTCGCTGCTGTTCGTGGAGAACGTCGGCAATCTCGTCTGCCCGGCGTCCTACGACCTCGGTGAGAGCCTGCGGGTCGTGCTGATGGCGGTGACGGAGGGCGAGGACAAACCGCTGAAGTACCCCACCGCCTTCGGCTCCGCCCATCTGGTGGTGCTCACCAAGACCGACCTGGCCGGTCCGGCCTGCTTCGACGAGGCCGCCTTCGCCGCCCATGTGCGGCGGGTCAACCCCGGCGTGGAGATCCTCCACTCCTGTGCGCGGACCGGCGACGGTGTGGACACCCTGCTGCGGCGGGTGCTCGCCGTGCGGGACGGGGCCGCCGTCCACCGGCCGCCCCTGGCGCCCCGCCCCCACAGCCACAGCCACTCGTGACGGCGCCCGCCGCACAAGCCGTACGCCGCCGCGTCCTCGTGCGCGGCACGGTGCAGGGCGTGGGGTTCCGACCGTACGTGCACCGTCTGGCCTCCGACCTCGCGCTGGCGGGGTTCGTCAGCAACACAGCCAGCGGCGTGCTCATCGAGGTGGAGGGCCCGCCGGTCGGTGTCGCCGACTTCTGCGACCGGCTGGCCACGCAGCCCCCGCCGCTGGCGTCCGTCACCGGCGTCGGCTTCGAGGACCTGCCCGTCACCGGCGCCGACGACGCCTTCACCATCCGCTCCACCGACCGCTCCCCCGGCCGCACTCAACTCCCGCCCGACACGGCGACCTGCGGCGACTGTCTGCGTGAGCTGGCCGACCCGGCCGACCGCCGGCACCGGCACCCGTTCGTCACCTGCACCCACTGCGGGCCCCGCTTCACCATCGCCACGGGAATGCCGTACGACCGCGCGGTCACGACCATGACCGGCTTCCCGATGTGTGCCGACTGCGCCCGGGAGTACGGCGATCCCGGCGACCGCCGCTTCCACGCCCAGCCCGTGGCCTGCCCGGACTGCGGGCCTCGGCTGCGCCTGGTGCCCGCCACCGGGAGCGGGGTGCGCCCCGCGCGGGACGGTGACGCCCTGGCGACGGCACGGGCTCTGCTGGCCGCCGGGCGGATCGTCGCCGTCAAGGGCCTCGGCGGCTACCACCTCGCCTGCGACGCCACCGACGCACCGGCCGTGGACACCCTGCGCGCCCGCAAGGCACGCGGCGGGAAACCGTTCGCCGTGATGTGCGCGGACCTCGACGCCGTACGGCGGATCGCCGAGCCGTCCGCATCCGAGCTCGCCGCCCTCACCGGCCCCCGGCGCCCCATCGTCCTGCTGCGCCGCCGCGCGGACCAGCGCATCCTCGCGCCCGGCGTCTGCCCCGGCAGCCCGCACCTGGGCGTGATGCTGCCGTACACGCCGGTACACACCCTGCTGTTCGGCCTGCCCGGCGACCCCCCGGGTCCGCGCGCCCTGGTCATGACGAGCGGCAATCGCTCCGGGGAGCCGATCGTCACGGACGACGACGAGGCGCTGACCCGGCTTGCCGGACTGGCCGACGCCTGGCTCGCGCACGACCGGCCGATCGCGTCGCCCTGCGACGACTCCCTGATGCGTGTGCGCCCAGACGGCACCGAGCAGGTGCTGCGCCGGTCGCGGGGGTATGTGCCCCGGCCGCTGCGACTGCCGGTCGCGGTGCGGCCCGCGCTCGCCGTGGGCGGGGACCTGAAGAACGCCCTGTGCGTCGGCGAGGGCGACCAGGTCTGGTTCGGCCCGCACATCGGTGACATGGGCGAGCTGACCACTCTGGAGGCGGCCGTGCGGGCGGAGGCGCAGCTGCGGCGCCTGACCGGCGTCAGCCCCGAACTGGTCGCCGCCGACCGGCACCCGGGGTACCACTCGGCCCGGTGGGCACGTCGGCGGGCCACCCAACTGCCGTGCAAGGCACCCGTGTTCGTCCAGCATCACCACGCGCACATCGCCTCGACCATGGCCGAGCACGGCCTCGACGGCACCACACCCGTGATCGGCGTCGCCTTCGACGGCACGGGCTACGGCGACGACGGCACCGTCTGGGGCGGCGAGATCCTGCTCGCCGACTACTCCGGCTACCGACGTTTCGCCCACCTCGCCCCCGCTCCGCTGCCCGGCGGCGACGCGGGCGTGGCCAACCCGTGCCGCCTGGCGCTGGCCCGGCTGTGGTCGGCGGGCCTGCACTGGGACCCGGACCTGCCCAGCGTGGCTGCCTGCGCCGCGGATGAACTCATCATGCTGGAACGGCAGTTGACCCGCGACCTGGCCTGCGTGGCGACCTCCAGCATGGGCCGTCTCTTCGACGCCGTGTCGTCCCTCGCCGGTGTGTGCCATCGCGCGCGGTACGAGGCGCAGGCGGCCCTGGAGCTGGAGGCCGCCGCCGCCACGGCCTGGCACGCCGACACCTCGGCGTACGCCTTCGGCTTCGCCGCCGGCGTCTACGATCCGGCGCCCGTGCTCGCCGCGCTCATCGCCGATCTGCGGCGCGGCACCCCGGTCCCGGTGCTGGCCGCCCGGTTCCACCGGGGCGTGGCGCGGGCCGTCGCTGAGGTCTGCCGCAGCGCGCGTCGGGGCACCGGTCTGACGATCGTCGCCCTGAGCGGCGGGGTCTTCGCCAACGCGCTGCTGGAGGAGGAGTGCGCGCGGCTGCTGACCGGGGACGGCTTCGCGGTGCTCCGGCATCGCGAAGTACCGCCGAACGACGGCGGGTTGGCCCTCGGCCAGCTGGTGGTCGCGGCGCACGAACGACAGGAGGAGTGACCCATGTGCTTGGCAGTGCCCGGCAAGGTCGTGGCCATCGACGACACCGCGGATCCGCTCACCGGGCTGATCGACTTCGGCGGAGTGCAGAAACAGGCGTGTCTGGAGTACGTGTCCGATGTGCGGGTCGGTGAGTACGTCATCGTGCACGTCGGGTTCGCGCTCCAGCGCCTGGACGAGGAATCGGCTCTGGCCTCCCTGAAGCTCTTCGAGGAACTGGGGCTGCTGGAGGAGGAGTTCGGCGACGCCTGGGAGCAGGCGGCGAAGGAGGCGGGAACCCCGTGAAGTACATCGACGAGTTCAACGACCCCGAGCTGGCCCGGCGGCTGCTGGACGAGATCCGGGCGACCGCCACCCGGCCCTGGGCGCTGATGGAGGTGTGCGGCGGCCAGACCCACTCCATCATCCGGCACGGCATCGACCAACTGCTGCCCGAGCAGGTCGAGTTGATCCACGGGCCCGGCTGCCCGGTCTGTGTCACGCCGCTGGAGGTCATCGACAAGGCGCTGGAGATCGCCGCACGGCCGGGCGTGATCTTCTGCTCCTTCGGCGACATGCTGCGGGTGCCGGGCACCGACCGCGACCTGTTCCGGGTCAAGGGCGAGGGCGGGGACGTACGCGTCGTCTACTCGCCGCTCGACGCTCTGCAGCTGGCCCGCCGCAACCCGGACCGGGAGGTGGTGTTCTTCGCGATCGGCTTCGAGACCACGGCCCCCGCCAACGCGATGGCCGTGCACCAGGCGCGGCGCCTGGGCCTGTCCAACTTCAGCCTGCTGGTGTCGCATGTGCGGGTCCCCCCGGCCGTCGAGGCGATCATGACGGCGCCCGAGTGCCGGGTGCAGGGCTTCCTGGCCGCCGGGCACGTGTGCAGCGTGATGGGCATGGCCGAGTACCCCGAGCTCGCCGAGCGGTTCCGGGTGCCGATGGTGGTGACCGGCTTCGAGCCGCTGGACATCCTGGAGGGCATCCGCCGGGCGGTTCGCCAGCTGGAGCGCGGCGAGCATCGGGTGGAGAACGCCTACCCGCGCGCCGTACGGGCGGAGGGCAATCCGGCCGCGGTGCGCATGATCGAGGAGGTGTTCGAGGTCACCGACCGGTCCTGGCGCGGTATCGGGCGGATCCCGTCCAGTGGCTGGCGGCTGACCGACGCCTTCCGGGTGTACGACGCGGAGCACCGCTTCGACGTCACGGGCATCCGGACCGAGGAACCCGCCGAGTGTCGCAGTGGTGAAGTGCTCCAGGGGCTGATCAAGCCGACCAAGTGCGCCGCGTTCGGCACGACGTGCACTCCGCGCACCCCGCTGGGCGCCACGATGGTCTCCAGCGAGGGGGCCTGCGCGGCCTACTACCTGTACCGACGCATGAACGCCCCGACGCCGCGCGCGGGCGGGGCCCCCCAGCAGGAGGTGACTACCGTTGCCTGAGCAAGTCGCCGAGATGGTCGACCCGGCCGACTGGACCTGCCCGGCCCCGCTGCGCGACCAGGGCGTGGTGGTGATGGGGCACGGCGGAGGCGGTGCGCTGTCGGCGGAGCTGATGGAGCAGGTCTTCGCGCCTGCCTACGGCAACGCCGTCCTCGCCGGGCTCGCCGACTCCGCCGTTCTCGAGCTGGGCGGTGCGCGGCTGGCGTTCTCCACCGACTCCTACGTGGTCAGGCCGCTGTTCTTTCCGGGGGGTTGCCTGGGTGACCTCGCGGTCAACGGCACGGTCAACGACCTGGCGATGAGCGGTGCCAGGCCGGCGTATCTCTCCGCCGCCTTCGTGCTGGAGGAGGGTGTGGAGCTGACCGTGGTCGAGCGGGTCGCGCGTGCGATGGGCGCGGCGGCCGAGGCGGCCGGGGTCGCCGTCGCCACGGGTGACACCAAGGTGGTGGAGTCCGGGCACGGCGACGGTGTGTACGTCACCACGGCGGGCGTGGGGCTGGTGCCCGACGGGGTGGACATCCGGCCCCAGCGGGCGCGACCCGGGGACGCGGTCATCGTCAGCGGTCCGATCGGGCTGCACGGGGTGGCGGTCATGAGCGTGCGGGAGGGCCTGGAGTTCGGGGTGGAGGTGGCCAGCGACACCGCACCGCTGGCGGATCTCGTGGCGGCCATGCTGGCGGTCACCCCGGACCTCCATGTGCTGCGCGACCCCACCCGGGGCGGTCTGGCGGCGTCCCTCAACGAGATCGCCCGCGCGTCCGGAACCGGGGTCCGGCTGCGGGAGCGGGCCGTTCCGGTGCCGGACGCGGTCGCGAACGCCTGCGGTTTTCTGGGACTCGACCCCCTCTACGTCGCCAACGAGGGCCGGCTGGTCGCCTTCGTGCCTCCGTCGGCGGCGGAGGAGGTCCTAGCTGCGATGCGCGCCCATCCGCAGGGCGCCGGGGCCACGCTGATCGGCGAGTGCGTCGCCGACCATCCCGGCATGGTCGTGGTCACCACCGGGCTGGGCGGGACGCGGGTGGTGGATCTGCCGCTGGGCGAGCAGTTGCCGCGTATCTGCTGATCGGGTCCGCACGTGTGATCCGGTCCGGACGTGCCGTGGGCCCCGCCGAGGTGTTCGGCGGGGCCCACGGCACGTGATGCGCCGCGCGCTATGCCGGGGCCGGTGACGGCTCGATCCCGGTGATCTCCAGTTCCCGGCCGCTGCGCAGGTCGGTGGAGGGCTGGTCGCAGCGCGGGCACCAGAAGAACGGGGGCGTGCCCACCGCGAACTCCTCGGCGCACGGGCCGCACCAGGCCTGGGCGGGGATCTGCTCGACGACGAGCCGGGCGGCGGCGAGGGCGGTGCCGTCGCGGGCCACCTCGAAGGCGAAGTCGAGGGCGTCGGGGACGACGCCCGCCAGTTCGCCGACCCGGACGGTCACCGCCGAGACCGCTTCCGCCCCGTCGGCCCGGGCCAGCTCGCCGGCTCGTTCGATGATCGCGGTCGCGATCGACAACTCGTGCACGGCCGGCTCACGGGTAGCGGCGACCGGCGCGGAACCCGCCGGCCATCCGCCAGATCCGCGCCTCGCGCCGCAGACTCGGCCATTCCCGGAGCAGCAGGGCCAGGCCCAGGGCGCCCACCAGGGCGGCCTCGGCCATCAGCACCCGCTGCCCGCTCGTCCCGGCTCGCCGGCGCGCGGCCGGCCGTCGTGCTCGTAGGACATTCATTGCGGTGACTCCCTGCTGTCTGTCATCCCGGCGGGATGTTCGGCATGGTCTCCGCGAGCGCGTCATGCCGTTTCCAATGGATCCCGGTGGAGCGGCGCGCGTCGGCGGTGCCGTCCTCGTGGTGGCCCTTCTGGTCCTTGTACCGCCCCTGGTTGCCCTGGTGCAGACCGGCCACGTGTGCCGGCGTATCGGGCTTCGCCTGGGCCCGGCCCACTCTGATGTTGCCCATGGGGTGATCTCCTTCCTCGGCTCCGACCTGCGGAGTACATGCTCAGGACCGCTCGGTGAGGTCCTCGAAGAACCGCTCGACGGCCGGCCAGACCCGGCCGCCCCCGGACAGGCCGCGCCATTCCCGGCGTACGACGGCGACCATCCGGTAGCAGTCGTCGATCGGCACGATCCAGTGGTGGTCGAGGCCGTGGACGGTGTTCACCATCAAAGCCTCCACCTCGGGTTCCATGGCCGCGAGCGGTGGACACGTCCGGGCCAGCCGCTGCCAGGCCGCCGCGTCCACCTCCCACCGCATGGCCCCGGCCGGGCTCGGGCCCTCCGCGGTGACGGTGCCGTCCGACCGGGGCACGAAGAAGACCAGGCCGACGGGTACGCCGAGGGCCGCCGTGTCCACCTCGGGCAGCCGGATCCGGCGCCGGGGCACGAGGCGGTAGTGCCCGTCGCCCGCTCCGGCCTCCGCGAACAGCACCGAGCAGGGGCCGCAGACGCACCGCACCTCCTGCTGCCCGGTGTCGTACAGGTGGGCGTGCCCGTCGGGCACCGGCGCGGCGCACAGGTCGCACTTCTCGGCCGCCGCGGCACGGTAGGCCGAGGAGCGGATGAGGCGGGCCAGCGCTCCGTCGGTGGTCACCGTGCTGCGCCTCGGTGGGTGAGCGTGGTCAGGGGTACGAACGCGGGGGCGGGGGCCGGGGCCGCGGCGGCCAGCGGTTCCACCGCCGTCAGTTCGGGTGCCGCGGCGAGCACCGCCGCACGGACCGCTTCGGTCACGTCCGTCGCCTTGGAGCCGCATCCCGATCCGCATCCGCCGCCGCCCGACGTCAGCCGCACCCGGGCCACCTGCCCCTCCACTCCGGCCCACTCCACGTCGCCGCCGCGTTCCCGTACGGCCGGTCGCAGCCGCTCGACCGCCCGGGCCGCCCGGAGTTCGGCGGGCTCGGGGTGGATGTCGTGCAGGACCAGCAGGTGGCCCAGCAGCTCGTCGTCGGCGAGCAGCTCGGCCAGCCGGCCGTCGGCGTGGTCCATGACGCGGGCCAGCGCCTCGCCGTAGACCTCGGTGAGCAGTCCGACGGCCTCGGTGGCGGAGCGCGTGGTGGGGCCGGGCGCGGACTCCATGCCTTCCAGGAGGTCGTCGAGGCGGGCGAGCCGGGCCTCGACGTCCGGGTCGGCCAGCCGCGTGGTGGCGGCCTCAGCCATGGTTCGCCCCGTACGTCGGCGAGTGCAGGGTGGTGAGCGTCTTGCCCTTGCCCATGTACATGTGGACTCCGCACGGCAGGCAGGGGTCGAAGCTGCGGACCGTGCGCATGATGTCGACGCCCTTGAAGTCGTCCGGGCCGTTCTCCTCGAAGATGGGCTGGCCCTGGACGGCGTCCTCGTACGGGCCCGGGGTGCCGTACATGTCACGGGGGCTGGCGTTCCACGGGGTGGGCGGGTAGGGGTGGTAGTTGGCGATCTTCTTGTCCTTGATCACCAGGTGGTGGGAGAGGACGCCGCGCACCGCCTCGTGGAAGCCGCAGCCGATCGCCTCGTCGGGCACCTCGTAGTTCTCGAAGACCTTGGTCTCGCCCGCGCGCACCATCCCCATGGCCTCTTCCAGGAACTGCAGGGCCATGGCGGCGGCGTAGGCGACGAAGTACGGCCGGGCGCGGTCGCGTTCGATGGTGTTGCTCCACTGCGGGATGCGCCACTCCAGGGTGGTCTCCGGCAGGGTCTCGCCCTTGGGCAGGGAGATACGCACGCTGTGGCCGGTGGACTTGATGTACGGGGTGTCGACGATGCCGCTCAGCGCGGTCGACCACAGACGCGCGAGCGGGCCGCCGCCGGTGTCGAGGGCGAGGTGCTGATCGGTGCGCTTGTCGTACCAGCGCGGGCTCATCACCCAGCTGTACTTGTCGTCGAAGTCGCGCTTCTGCGGCACCGGGACGGTGGTCTGGTTCCAGGGGTGGCGCATGTCGACGGGGTTGCCGAGCGGGTCATGGGTGACGAAGGGCTGTTCGCCCACCCAGTCCTCGTAGTAGGAACTGCCGAGCATGATGCGCAGGCCGAGGTTGATGTCGACGAGGTTGTTGGTGACGAGCTCACCGTCGACGATGATGCCGGGGGTGACGTACATCGCCTTGCCCCAGGTGTTCATCGTCTCGTAGCGGTAGTCGACGACCTTGGGGTCCTGGAAGGCGCCCCAGCAGCCCAGCAGCACGCGGCGGCGGCCGACCTCCTCGTAGCCGGGCAGCGCCTCGTAGAAGAAGTCGAAGACGTCGTCGTTCATGGCGACGGCCTTCTTCACGAAGTCGATGACCCGCATCAGACGGGCGAGGTAGTCGGTGAAGGCGGTCGGCTGGGGCATCGTGCCGACGCCGCCCGGGTACAGCGTGGACGGGTGGACGTGCCGCCCCTCCATCAGGCAGAACATCTCGCGGGTGACCCGGCTGACCTTCAGGGCCTCCTTGTAGACCTCGCCCTCGAAGGGGTTGAAGGCCCTCATGATGTCGGCGATCGTCCGGTAGCCGTGGATCTCGCCGCGGGGCGCCTCGGTGCGTTCGGCGCGGGCCAGCAGGCCGGGGTTGGTGGCCTTGACCATCGCCTCGCAGAAGTCCACGAACACCAGGTTGTCCTGGAAGATCGTGTGGTCGAACATGTACTCGGCGGCTTCGCCGAGGTTGACGATGTGCTCGGCCAGCGGGGGCGGTTTGACGCCGTACGCCATCTGCTGGGCGTAGTCGGAGCAGGTGGTGTGGTTGTCGCCGCAGATGCCGCAGATCCGGGACGTGATGAAGCCCGCGTCGCGCGGGTCCTTGCCCTTCATGAACACCGAGTAGCCGCGGAAGAGCGACGAGGTGCTGTGGCATTCCACGACTTCCCGGTTGGCGAAGTCGATCTTCGTGTAGATGCCCAGGTTCCCGATGATCCGGGTGATCGGATCCCAGGACATGTCCACGAGCTGTGGCGGTTTGCGCTCGGTGGGCCGGGCCTCGGTGGTGGTCATCTGCGGTACTGCCCCTCGTGGTCGGTGGTGTGTGGGGTGGCGGTCTTCATCAGGGACGCCAGCGCGGGTCGTAACCGCTGGTCAGCTTGCGCTTGTTGTGGCGCCACCTGGGCTCGTGGTTGACGAGTTCGTTCGTCATGCCGCGCAGTCGGCGGATGACGGCGCCGTACGGCTTGATGGCCAGGGACGACAGGGTGCCGCCCGGGGGCTCGTCCATGAACGGCATGAACGCGTCGGGGAAGCCGGGCATCGTGCAGCCGATGCAGATGCCGCCGACGTTCGGGCAGCCGCCGATGCCGGCCATCCAGCCCCGCTTGGGCACGTTGCAGTTGACGACCGGCCCCCAACAGCCCGTCTTCACCAGGCACTTGGGCGAGTTGTAGTCCTTGGCGAAGCTGGCCTGCTCGTAGTACGAGCCGCGGTCGCAGCCCTCGTGGACCGTCTTCCCGAACAGCCACTGCGGGCGCAGCATGTGGTCCAGCGGGGGCGGCGGCGCGGAGCCGGCCGCGTGGTAGAGGACCCAGACCAGGGTCTCCATGAAGTTCTCGGGCTGGATCGGGCAACCGGGCACGTTGACGACGGGCAGTTCGCCCTGGGAGCGGTAGTCCCAGCCGAGGTAGTCGGCGAGGCCCATGCAGCCGGTCGGGTTGCCGGACATGGCATGGATGCCGCCGAAGGTGGCGCAGGTGCCGGCGGCGACCACCGCCCAGGCCTTGGGGGCCAGTTGGTCGATCCACCAGTTCAGGGTCTGTGGCTCACCGGTCTCCGGGTCGTTGCCGAAGGACGTCCAGTAGCCGTCGCCCTCGATGATGTTCTGGTTCGGGATCGAACCCTCGATCACGAGGATGAACGGGGCCAGTTCGCCGCGTACGGCCGCCCGGTAGGGGGCGAGGAAGTCCTCCCCGCCCAGGCTGGGCGAGAGCACCTTGTTGACCAGGTTCACCTTCGGCAGGCCCGGGATGAGTCCGAGCACCAGGTCCTCGATGGAGGGCTGGTCGGCGGCGGTGAGGGAGACGGTGTCGCCGTCGCAGCTCATGCCCTCGGAGATCCAGAGGATGGTGATCTCGTCGAAGCCCTCCCGTTCCTCGGCGCGAGCGGGCTCTTCGCTGACCTCGGCGGTGCTGCTGTGCGTTGTCATGTCGTCGGCCTCCGCTGCGGTGGGTCGAGTGGCTCGAGTTCGTCGGGCCGGAAGTAGTGGAAGCGGCCGTACCAGGAGTGCAGTTCGGCCGCGGGATCGTCGTCGAGGGTGACGGCGAGGTGCACGCTGCCGTCCACGTCGTGGAAGACGGCCGCCACCTCGGCGGTCCGTCCGGCCAGGAACATGTCCTGGGCGTCGGCGCCGCGCCCCCGCGGCCGGAGCCGTACGCGGCTGCCGCCGCCGAGGGGAACGCCGTCGACGAGCACCGTGTCGGTGGACGGGGAGAGCCCGTCGTCGGCGCCCTCCTGCCACCAGGCCGGGCGTTCGACGGGAGCCGATGTCGCCGGGGCGGTGACCGGGGCCAGGGAGCGGACGGCGCCGTGCAGCCGTTCGAGGACCTCCTGGGGCATGGTGTCGACCCGGTCGAGGATCGCGGCGGCGCGCGGATCGGTGGCCCGGGCCTCCCGCTTCTCCTCGTCGGTCAGCAGCATCGTGCGCAGCGTGAGGATCTCGTCGATCTCCGCCGCGTCGTGGAGGTCGCCGGGGCTCTCCGGCGCCACCTGAGGGTGGTCGGGGAGGATGATCGGGGCGGACAGCAGGATGTGTCCGGTCGAGTCCTCGTGCTCCCCGGGTTCGCCCGGCTCGCCGCCGAGGACGGGAAAGGTGAACTCGTTGCGGCAGGCGGCCGCATGGGCCCGTAGCTCCGACGGCGGGTCGGTCAGCGACACGAACCGCACGCCGTCGCCGCCGACGAGGGTGTGCGTGGCGATGAGCGCACGGCGCAGCGCCTCGTCGCGTGCGGTGCGGGGATCCGGTGCCGGGCCGGTGTTCGTGGTGCGCACCCGGAGGCGGCAGAGGTCCGGCGCGAGCGGCTCGGCGACGACGGTGACGCTCGCGCGCACCTCCTCACGGCTCCGCACCACCCGGCCGGCGCCGGCCGGCAAGGGCTCGACGTCCACACCGGCCGGCGCTCGCACCGCCACGGTCCGCTCGCCCTGAAGCAGGTCCTCCAGCGCGAACTCGGCGTCGAACTCGCGCGGTACCGCCTCGTCGAAGGTCAGATGCGTCGTGCCGTCGTCGGTCCGCAGCGACGCGGCGGGCCGCAGCTCGCCGTCCGGGGCGGCTTCCTCCACCTGCTTGCGCTGCATCTGCAGACAGCGCACCCGCAGTCGTACGGTCGCCCCGGGCCGCCGCACCCGCACCAGGCACTCGGTGCGCTGGTACCAGGAGTCGGCGGAGCCGGACACACCGGGGACGACGGGGCCGTCCGCCTCGACCCAGCCCCGGGGGAAGAGCACCCCGAACTGCCATCGCACGCGGTTCTTGGCCGAGGAGCGGCGGTAGGGATAGAGGAGGTAGCCCTCGTAGAGGACGGCGTCGGCGACGGCGCTCACCTGCTCGAATCCGCCCCCGGGGTCAGCGCATGCTGTGCCGCCCTCTGCCCGTCCCACCGACATTCGTACCTCCTCGTCGCCCTGTGCACGCGCATCCCTTCCACCACGCTCACATCACTCACCCACGCTCGCCTCCTCCGGCGCAGCGTCACTGGGCCATTCGGGCAAGGGAGCGTGGGTGGGGGTGCCGGTGGATGTGCGGGTGGAAGCCGGGAGCGGGCTCGGGTTCGGGCGGCGAGGTCGTGGAATCAGTCCGTCGGCAGCGTCTCCGACAGGCCGAGGGCGGCGGACACATGGCGCCGGATGGAGGTGAGCGCCTTGTCGAGGGTGACCGTCGGGTCGCGCCGCATGAGGCGGATGCCGTAGCCGTCGCTCAGGGACAGGACGAGGGTGGCGAGGTCGTCCACGTCGGTCGGCGTGAACTCGCCGGCGGCGCAGCGGCAGGCCGCGCTGCTGCGCATCGCCGGCGCCCTGGAGCGTGAGGCCGGCGCGGTGGCGGACGCCGAGGTGGGCGACACGGGGAAGCCGCGTGCCCTGTTCCTGGGCGACGGACTACCCGTGATCGCGTATGTGCTGCGGTACTTCGCGGGGGCCGCCCGGAACCCGGATCCCTGAAACCGACGATCGCACCGATTTCGATCCGCTCGCCAACGCCGGTCAACTCGCCGACGTACGTGGGCTGTTGGAGCGGCTTCCGGATGACGCCGAGGTCGTCGCCGGTGGTGCGGCCCTGGACCGCGCCGGATACGTCCACCAGGCCACGGTGGTCACCGGGCTGCGGCAGGAGGACGAGATCGTACGGAGCGAGGTGTTCGGTCCGGTCGTCACCGTCCAGCCGTTCGGCGACGAGTCCGAGGCCTTCCGGCCGGCCGACGGGGTCACCCACGAATCTCGCCGCGAGCGTGTCGGCGTACGCCACTCCGGCTACGGCGGCGACCTCTCCCTCACCGGACTGCTCGACTACACGCAGGTCACGCACGTCATGCCGTGGCGTTCGAGGCCACCGAGGCGCGCGCCGGGTTTCACTGCTTGGCACCGAAGTTCTGGGTCCACCACGGGCCGCCGGTGCCCTTGTGGATGCCGACGCCGATGTCCTTGAACGCGCAGTTGAGGATATTGGCGCGGTGGCCGGGGCTGTTCATCCAGGAGTCCATCACGGCCTCCGGGGTCTGCTGGCCCTGGGCGATGTTCTCCCCGTACGTGGACCAGGTGTAGCCCGCGGCGGTGATGCGCTGCCCGGGGTCGGCGCCGTCCGGGTTGGTGTGGTCGAAGAAGTCGCGGGCGTCCATGTCCTCGGAGTGACCCAGCGCGGCCTTGTTGAGCAGCGGGTCCTCCGAGAGCGGACCGCAGCCGGCAGCCGACCGCTCCTTGTTCACCAGGGCGACGACCTGCGCGACCTCACTCACGGGGGCCGCCTGTGTCTGGGGCGTACTGGCCGGGGGCCGGGTGGGGCGGGGTGACGGCCGGGGCGTCGTCACGCTCTTCTTGGTCGGGCTTGGGGACTTGGAGGGCTTGGCTTTCTTCGAGGGCGACGCGGACGGCGACGGGGACTTCGAGGTGGACGCAGAGGTCTCGATGGGCTGCGGTTCCGACATGTCCACGGCAGGGGCGCCGGCGGTCCGCGAGGCGGCGGCCTCCTCGGTGCCGCCGGTCCCGGGCTCCGTGTCGAAGTACCAGAGGCCACCGCCCGCCACGCAGGCCGCGACCACGGCACCGCCGACTACGCGCCGGCGGACGCGCCGACGTCGGCGGGCCTCGGTGCGGGAGGTCGCACGCCCGCGCCCGCCGCGGTGTCCGGACCCGGGGGCCGATCCGCCGGGGCCCGCGGCCGAGGGCAGCCGGGACGCGGAGCCGGCCAGGGCCATCCCGCCGGAGGCGGACAGCACGTTGTCCAGCAGGGCGGGCGTCGCGGCGACCAGCGCCAGACCGGCCAGCAGCCCTTCGGCAGGCACCAACCCGCTCCACAAACCGGAGCAATGTCCGCAACCACGTGCATGCCGGGCTATTCGCTTGCGCCACAGCGCCGACGGCCGACCGTCCCAGGAGGCCAGCGCACCCTGCAATTCCTGGCAGCGCGGCCGCGCGTCGAGCGCACGCACCACCACGCGGGCCGCCTCCAGCTGTGCCTTCATCCGCTGCACCCGGACCGCCGTGTGCTGCGGCGACAGCTCCATGGCCGCGGCCACCTCGGACCTCGTCAGCTCACCGGCGCACTCCAGCCACCAGAGCGACAGCAGACCCCGGTCGTCCGGCTCCAGCCAGCGCGTCGCGCGTGCGGTCTCCTGTCTCTGACCGGACAGCTGGAGCTGCACCAGGGTCAGGTCCACGAAGTCGGCGCCCGGGTCGGCGAGGTCCCCGGCCTCCTCGACCGCGCCCGGCGCGGACTGCCGGTCGCGCCAGTGCGCCCGGACCTGGTTCATCGCGATGGCGACGAGCCAGGAGCGGAAGTTCTCGGGGGAACGCAGCTTGGCCAGCGCGTCGAGGGCCCGGAGCATGGTGTCCTGCACGACGTCGTCGACGTCGACCGAGCCGTTCAGCGCCCGACCCACGATGTTGTAGACCAGCGGGAGATAGGCGCTGACCAGGGCGTCCTGAGCCTCCGGATCGCCGCTGCGGGCAGCGGTCACCAGTGCCGCCGACTCCCTCGTGCGCTCTGTGCCACTCATCAAAACTTCCCTGTCCTCGACGCCGAACGATGCTGTCCGATACCTGGGAGATCGATCGGTGGGCTCGGGATAACAGTTCTTCGGACGCATGTTCCACGAGAGACTCATGGGGCCCGTCGAGCGGCGCAATGGGGAAAGTCACATTGAGGGGGCCGGACCGCCGTCGAGCGGCGGTTCGCGGCCCCAGCAACGGATCCGTACGTCCTCCTCGTCCTGTTTATCCGCCTTATGTCAGGGGTGTTGTGTCCAGTCGCCGCAGCAGAGCAGTGTCGCGGTCGCTTCCGCAGCGTGACGACGGGGTCAGCGTCGCACGAGCCGGACCCGGTACGTCCGAGACTCCGACCCGTCCTCACTGGTCACGGTGACGACGGACACCGCCCCGCCCGGCTCGTCGAGACGGTCGACGGCAACGGTCGCGTAGGGATCGCGTGCCGTCGCCGTGACCCGGCTGCGGCTCGGGGTGTCGGTGACGACGCGGTAGGTGGTCGTGTCCGGATCGAACGACGCGATGGGCTTCCCGGACACCTCGATGGACCGGGCGGCGGCGTCGGAAGAGACTCCGGGGGCCTTGGCGTAGACCTCGATCTCGCTCATGGTGAGATAGCCGCCCTGACGCGCGGTCATGACGACACGCACCTCGGACGCCGGTCCCGCCTTCAACGGGACGTCGACCACCGGGGTGCCGTCGGTGCCGACCGGTACGGGGTCGCTCGCGTCGACCCAGGCTCCGGTGCCGACCTCGCGCACCTGCACCTTCAGGCTCTCCGGGAAGGAGGCGCTGCTCCCGTCCCGGTAGAAGTGCGCGACGACGCGGCTCAGGTCTCGGGCCTTCGGCAGGGTGAAGGTGACCGTGTCGGAGGGGTTCTTGGTGTTCCCCGGCTTCCAGTTGGACCAGGCCTTCTCGGTCAGGTCGCCGTTGCGCAGGCGTTCGGCGGAGTACCCGCTCTCGGTGAAGGTGGCGGCGACCGAGACGCCCGGGTCCGCCGCGATGTTGGTCTGCGCGGGTTCCGTCACCTGCACGCGGACGGCCGCGTCGACGGTGTCGCCGCCGACGATCCGGGCGACGCCGCGCACCGTCACGACACCGGTCTCGTCGTACGCGCCCTCGGGGGCCGGGGCCCAGGTCACCGGGAGGTCGGCCCGGCCGCCGTTCCGGCCGACGCCGACGACCGAAGCCGGAAGGTCGGGCGTGCCGCCCCGGTAGGTCTTGGCGCGGCCCGGGAGGGTCGAGGCGATGGTGTCGACGGTGACGACCGCCTGCGCGGTGATCCTCCGCCCGAGCGGATCGGTCGCCTCGCCCCTGACCCGTACCGTCCCCGGGTCGCGCCACCTCCGGTCCGACGGGAGGTTCCACACGACGGGGAGGGCCCCTCGCGCGCCGTCCCGGAACACCGGCGTCACCGTCGTCGGCAGCTCGGGCCGCAGCCCGGGGACGGTGAACACCTCGGCCGGTTCGGTCCGCAGCACGGTCTCGTCGGTCACGGTCCAGCGCTGGTTCGCGGCCGAGGTCGGGGTGTACGTGGAGACCTTGGCGCCGTCCGCCGTCGACTGTCCGGTGACGTCGACAAGGCGGCCGGTGGCGGCGTTGACGAACGTCCACGTGCCGTCACCGGTCGTCGACATCACCCACTGCGCGGCTTCGGCGACCTGCCCGCCGTAGCCGGCCGGTTCCTCCAGTACGGCCTGGTTGTCCCGTACGGCGAGCTGCTTGCCGGTCTCGGCGTGGGTGAGGGCGTAGCGCTCGCGGTTGTCGGTGCCGTGCGTCAGCTTGCGCACCGACCAGAGCTGTTGGGCACTGGCCGGGTCGGTCGTACGGATGACGACGCCGCTGCCGTCGTCCGCCGGCGTCAACGACTTGCCGCTCTGCGCGCCCTGGAGCCGATAGACATGCCCGGGCTGCACAAGCGCGGCGTCCCGTGCCACGCCGCCGACGCCGTCGACCAGGAAGGTGGTGACCGACTTGGCGGGGACGGTGAGGGTGGCGGACCGGTCGGCCACTCGGACCGGTGTGCCGCGCACCAGGGCGCCGTCGCCGCTGGTGACCACGGGAGTGACGGTGGCTCGCGGAGCGACGTTGCCGAAGCGGGAGAGGTCGAGGGTCACCGTGCGTGCGGCGGTGCCGCCGTTGACGTGCACCACAGTCGCCGCACGGCCGTTCCGCCGCACCGCGGCCACGCTGGACGGGTCGTCGACCTTCACGAAGTGGTCGCCGGGGCGGATGTAGTGGGTGAAGTTCCGGATGGTGTGGAACTTGGAGTTCGCCCGGATCGGGCAGGTCTCCAGGGTGTCCTCGGCCGTGCAGTTGAACGGCACATGGATGCTGCCCCAGTTCTTGCCGGCCGCGGCCTGCGGGATGGCGTCCTCGATCGGCTGCCAGAACACCCAGGCCGAGGGCTCCAGTTCCCGCATGTCGTCGACCATCCGGGTGGCGATGCCCAGCCCCGGTTCCATGCTGGTGAAGTCGGTGCCGGTGCCCCAGGTGCCCTCGACCTCGCTCATCCACAGCTTCTTGTCGGCGCCCTTGGCGATGTCCCGGGCGCTGGTGCGCTGGCCGGTGCCGTAGGTGTGCACGTTGAGCTGGTCCACGGCGGCTCGCGCGGGGGCGGCGTAGGCGTTCCAGTTCTGGGTGAAGATGCCGGGGTTGGTCTCGTCCATCGCGGAGATCTCGGCGTCGGTGTGCGCTCCCTTGAGCGCCTTCTCAAGGGCGAGGATCACCTTCTGCTGGAGTTCGGGGCCCGCGTGCGCGCCCTCCTGCCGCCCGCCCGTGGGCTGTCCGTCCGGGCCGATCTGGGTGCCCCAGTAGGGCGTGTTGGGTTCGTTGAGCGGATCGATGGTGTCGAACTCGATGCCGTGCGCCTGCTCGATGCGCTCGGTGACCCGGGTGAGGTAGGTGGCGAAGTCGTCGACGCGGTCCGCGCGGATCTGGTCGGTGCTCGCGTCGAAGCCGCCGGAGACATAGCCGCTGACGGTCTGGAACCAGGGCGGCGAGTTGCTGAACGCCTCCCACCTGCTGACCTTGTCCTTGACCTGGTCCACCCACCAGCGCTGCCCGGCGTCGGCGTCCCAGTCCCAGTGGTCCGGGTCGTTCGGGTCCCACCAGTCCATGTCCTTCTGGGTGGTGCCCTCGGGGGCCTTCCAGAAGCCCTCCATGGTGGCGCCGGGCTTCATGTAGTCCTTGCGGACATCGGGTGCGTTGCCGCCGCCGATGTTGTAGCGGGCGATGTTCAGGCGAAGGCCGTCCGCGCCGAACAGCATGTCGACGAGGCGTCTTCGGATCGGGTCCGGATAGCCGCCGGTGGCGTTGGCGAACCAGACGAGGCTCGTGCCCCACCCCTCGAACTGCTGCTGCTGGTACGAGGGGTCGATCCGGACGGTGACCGCGCTCCGCGGAGCCGGGTCCGCCGCGCTCGCCACGGGCGGGGCCATGAGACTCGCGCCGAGCGCGAGGGGAACCGTCGGCGCCAGGGCCCGGACTATGCGATGCCGATGAGGCACGGCACTCCCTTCCACAACACAGAGATGAACAGAACCAAACAGAAGGAATCGCGCTCAGGGAATGCTGGGGGACGGTAACGAACTCGTCAAGGTGGCGGACGCGTTGGGTCCTCGCATGAGGGTTCGCCGTGTTCATTGACATGCCCGAGGCGGGTCATTAATCTCCGGAGGCCCGGGAAAGCGCTTTCCCCGAGCCCGGTTCAACTGCCTTGCCGGTCCCCGCTTTTCGCGCGACTTTCGCACGATCGAACAAGATCCGCCCCTCGTCCTCGCCCCGCCGCCCCGGGAGGAACCGCATGAGGTCGTCGTCACACGTGGAGGCGTCCCCCACCGGCTTCGCCGCCGTCGACGCGCTCGGGCAGGACGGCACCACCGGCGGAGGGGCCGGGGCCGGTATGCGAAAGATCGGCGCCTGAACTTCCGTCGCCCCCCCAGAAGAAGCAGAACCGACTGCGCGACGGGCCGGGGGGGGGGGGGGGGGGC
>CBFGZZ010000131.1:0-21332 GCA_965653385.1 uncultured Streptomyces sp.
GACCCCGCCGTACAACCCCACCCCGCCCTACGGCCCGCCTCTGCCGTACCTCCCCGCGCCCCGGCCGGAAGCCCCCCAGCGCAGCGGCCGCTCCACGGTGGCGCTCGTCCTCGTCGCGCTGGTCGTCGCGCTCGCGGCCGGTGGTTCGGTGTACGCCCTCATGAACGGCGGCGGGGACGACGGTGCGCAGGGCGGTCCGACGGGTGGTCCCGGTACCGCGACCCACTCCACGACCTCCGGCCCGACCGACCCGGCCACCTCCCCGCCCCCGGACCCGACCGACTCCCCGCCCACCGACGGCGCGATCCCGCCCCGCTACCTGGGCACCTGGACCGCCTCCATCGACAACGCCACCGGCAGGAACTCCCGCCGACTGACCATCCGGCAGGGCGAGGTCGGCGACAAGGTGCTCACACTCGTCGCCGACGGTCCAGCCGGCACCGGCACCTACCACTGCGAGTTCACGGCTTCCCTCGCCGAAGCGCCCAGCGCGGACGGCCCGTTGGAGATCGGCCCGTCCTCCGTGACCGCAGGCGAGCCCGCCACCTCCTGCTCACCCGGTGAGGCCACCGAGATCACGCTGCTGCCGGACGGACGGCTGGAGCGGGTGAACACCAGCAGCGGCGAGAAGCTGACGTACACCAGACAGTGACACCGGAACCTCCACCCGGTCCGGCGTCCGAGGACAGGGCCGTCCCCCCCCAGCCCGTCCGGCGTTTGAGGACGAGGCCCGGAGGGCCGATAGCGGGGGTCCAGGGGGCGGCAGCCCCTTGGCGGGGTCGAAGGGGCGGAGCCCCTGGGGATGGGACGGGTAGGGGCGGCGGGGGCGAGAACCCCTCAGCGGGGCTCCGGCGGCCGCTGCCGAGGCATGTTCGGCCGCGCCCCGTTACCCGGCGCCACACCGAACCGTCCCGAACCCACCCCGACATCCTGCCGAGCCGCCCCGGCCACAGCCGACTGAATCCCCATGGGCGCGGCCCCAGTCCGGAACTCCACCATCCAGTCCGCCGTCTCCGCCCGCACCAACTCGGCCACGTCCTCCGAGAACCGCCGCAACACCCCGAGACACCGCTCAGCCGCCTCACTCGCCGTCCCCTCCGCCGGCCCCAACACCTCCCGCACACTCTCCGTCGCCCAGTCGAACTGCAGCGTCTGCAGCCGCCGCTGCACCGCCTGAGCCGTGGCGACGTCCCTTATCCACCCGGACGTCACCCCGAAGAACCGATCGGCCGCCACACACGCCACCGCCAGCAGCAACGCCAGATACCCCCACGGCGCCGCCCCGCGCGCGACCCCCGTCAGATCCAGCAGCGGCAACGCGGCCCCGACGACCGCCCCGGCCGCCGCCCCACCCCGCAACGCCCAGGCCCCCCGCCGCTTCCACACCCGATCCGCGAGATACCACGCCGCCGTGTCCAGCGCCCCCCGCTCCACCCACCGGTACAGCTCGTGCAGCCGTACCGCGGGCTCCCCCCAGTCCCCGAGCGGAAACGCCCGCCCCCGCAGATCGCCCGGCCCCAGCCCGGCCGTCCCTTCACCGCCCCGCCTGTCCTGCGGCGACCTGTCGGGCTGCATCTCCGGTTGACCCACCCGGCACTCCCTACTGATCACGGTGCGTGACCTCGCGTGCGACCCGGGTACGACCCCCGCGGCGCACGGAACGTCCCGCCACACCTGAGGCTGACGCGCCGCACCCTTCCTACCGCCCAATGGGTGGCGAAGAGATGCCTTTCGCCTCTTTTCCGCCCAGAAGAGGGTCTTGATCAGGTCTTGGTCAGATATAGGACGCCAGTTCCTCTCACTCGAAAGAAGTGCTGGGGCGACGGCCACGCCGACCACGTAGGCTCGTGCTGAACGGCGAAGCCGAGCGGAAACCCCGCGCAGAACCCGTCATACGCAAGGAGCTGATCGTGATCCCCGGTGGTGGCCAGCCCAACATGCAGCAGCTGCTCCAGCAGGCCCAGAAGATGCAGCAGGACCTGGCGCGGGCGCAGGAGGAACTGGCTCAGACGGAGGTCGAGGGCCAGGCGGGCGGCGGCCTGGTGAAGGCCACCGTGACGGGCTCCGGCGAACTCAGGGCGCTCAAGATCGACCCGAAGGCGGTGGACCCGGAGGACACCGAGACCCTCGCCGACCTGGTCATCGCGGCCGTACAGGCGGCCAACGAGAACGCGCAGACGCTCCAGCAGCAGAAGCTGGGCCCGCTGGCCCAGGGCCTGGGCGGCGGCAGCGGCATCCCCGGTCTGCCGTTCTGACGTCCCGGCGTCCGGGCGTTCCCCGCTTGTCTTTCTAAGAGGGGCCGCCGCCAACTACCGTACGTACCGTAAGGAACCCCAGGAAGGGACGGCAGTCCGTTGTACGAAGGCGTGGTCCAGGACCTCATCGACGAGCTGGGGCGGCTGCCCGGCGTCGGTCCCAAGAGCGCGCAGCGGATCGCCTTCCACATCCTCCAGGCGGAACCGACGGACGTACGGCGTCTCGCCCAGGCCCTGATGGAGGTCAAGGCGAAGGTCCGCTTCTGCGCGACGTGCGGCAACGTCGCGCAGGAGGAGCTGTGCAACATCTGCCGGGACACGCGCCGCGACCCGGCGGTGATCTGCGTGGTCGAGGAGCCGAAGGACGTCGTGGCGATCGAGCGGACCCGTGAGTTCCGCGGCCGTTACCACGTCCTCGGCGGCGCGATCAGCCCCATCGAGGGTGTCGGCCCGGACGACCTGCGGATACGGGAACTTCTCGCGCGGTTGGCCGACGGGGCGGTCACGGAACTGATCCTGGCCACGGACCCGAATCTGGAGGGCGAGGCCACGGCCACGTACCTCGCCCGCATGATCAAGCCCATGGGCCTGAAGGTCACCCGCCTGGCCAGCGGCCTCCCGGTGGGTGGCGACCTGGAATACGCGGACGAGGTCACCCTCGGCCGCGCCTTCGAGGGGAGACGACTCCTAGATGTCTGACGCCACGCTGCACGCGACCGAGCCGGACCCGGACGACTTCGCGGTCCAGATCTCGGACCAGATCGAGAGCTTCCTGGTCGCCGTCACGGAGGTCGCGAAGGGCGACGAGCCGGGCTCGACCGTGCCCTTCCTCCTCCTGGAGGTCTCCCAACTCCTCCTGGCCGGTGGCAGGCTGGGCGCGCACGAGGACATCGTTCCCGACGAGCGCTACGAGCCCGACCTCGGCCCGGAGCCGGACGTCGACGAACTCCGCGAGAACCTCGCCCGCCTGCTGGACCCGGTGGACGTCTACTCGGAGGTCTTCGACCCCTACGAGCCCCGCAAGGCCCCCGTTCCGGCCCGGATCTCCGACGACCTCGCCGACGTCATCACCGATCTGCGCCACGGCATGGCCCACTACCGGGCCGGCCGCACCACCGAGGCCCTGTGGTGGTGGCAGTTCTCGTACTTCTCCAACTGGGGCACGACGGCCTCCGCGACCCTGCGCGCCCTGCACTCGGTCCTGGCCCACGTCCGCCTGAACCAGCCCCTGGAGGAGCTGGACGGCCTGGACACGGACCAGGGCATGATGGGCGACGAGACGCTGGAGTTCGAGGCGGGCAAGGTCATGGCGGAGGAGATCGGCGGACCGCTGGGCATGCGGCCCGCCCAGCGGCGCTAGCGCGGATCCGTCAGACGGTCGGACCCGTCGGGCTCGGACCCGTCAGGCCCGTCAGAAGCGTCGGCCCGTCAGATTCGTACGGCCGTGCCGGTCACGCCGATGCCCGTGTCCGGCTCGGCCGGTACCGTCACCGTGATCGTGCTCGGCCTGCCCATGTCCACGCCCTGATGGATCGTCAGGGTGGCGGGCGGGGCGATGAGTTGCAGCTCACGCAGATAGCCGCCGAACGCGGCCGCCGCCGCGCCCGTGGCCGGGTCCTCGACCACGCCGCCGGGCGGGAACGGGTTACGGGCGTGGAACACCGTGGCGGACTCCCGCCAGACCAGGTCGACGGTGGTCCAGTCCTCGCGGGCCATGAGCGCGCCGAGCGCGGCCATGTCGTACTCCAGGTCGGCCAGCCGCTCCCGCGTCGAGGCGGCGAGGACCGGGTGCCGGGCCCCGGCGAAGGCGACCCGCGGCGGCAGCGCCGGGTCCAGGTCCGCGGCCGACCAGCCCAGGATCGCCAGCAGCTCGGCCAGGTCGGCCTCGCCGACCGGCGCCGTACTCGGTGCGACGCTCACCAGAGTCGCCACCACGGCGCCGTCCGCCGTCCGGTCGGTGGTGACGGTGACCGGGCCCGCCTGGGTGCGCAGCAGCAGCCGGCCTGTCCCGTGCCGTTCCGCGTAGGCGACGGCCGTGGCGATCGTCGCGTGGCCGCAGAACGGCACCTCGGCGAGCGGGCTGAAGTACCGGATGCCCAGGGTGCCGTCATCGCCGGCCGGGACGACGAACGCCGACTCCGAGTAGCCGAGGTCGGCGGCCGTCGCGAGCATCGTGGCGTCGTCGACCCCGGTCGCGTCGAGCACCACGCCTGCCGGGTTGCCTCCGGCGGGGTCACTGCTGAAGGCCACGTATCGCAAGATCTCCATCCCGGGACCGTAGCCGTGCGGGCCGCTCGGGGAGTGCGGGAGGGGCAGAAGGTGACGCGGGTTACAGGAAAAGGCTTCTGAAGTGGCGTAATGCGCGGGCCCCTCGGCCGGTCTCACAGGCGCACCCGCACCCCGGCCGCCCCGGGCCGGGGGCCCCCCCCCCCCCCCAAAGGGGGCCCCCCCACGACCGGCCCCCGGGGCCGCCCCCCCGCCCCTGGCCGGTGCCCCCCCGCCCCTCGAATCGGAGCCCGCCCATGCACGTCACCCTGGAGCAGCCGACCGGCGCCCGTCTGATCACCGCCGCGGACAAGGACATCGCGATACCGGCCACCCTCCGCTACACCTCGGCCGACCCGCTGGCCGTGCACATCGACTTCCCGCCCCATGTCACGCTCGACGGCGAGGGCACGACCTGGACGTTCGCCCGGGTGCTGCTGGGCGAGGGGCTGCGGGGGCCGGCCGGGCTCGGGACGGTGCGGGTGCGGCCGTGCGGGGCGGCGCACACGTACGTCGAGTACCGCTCGCCGGTCGGGCCGGCCGTGCTGCGGTTCGCCACCTCGGACCTGTTCCGCTTCCTGGCCCGTACCTACACCGTCATCGCGCCCGGCGAGGAGACCGTGGGGGCCGAACTGGACCACGGGCTCGCGGCGTTGTTCGGCGGGCGGGTGTGATGTGCGGTGTCCGGGGAGCCCCTCATCCGTCACGTCTGAACTGCTCCATGACGGGGCCATGGCGACTCGGTCGAAGACGTTGGCGGGGACGGGAGTCGGGCTCTGCGTCGCAGGGGCCGTGGGGCTGATCGGCGGCGGTGTGCTGAATGTCGACGCCGCGGATCCCTTGGCGAGCGCGGCCGGGGAGCAGGATGGGTCGGACGGGCCGGACGGGTCGGACGGGTCGGCCCTGCTACGCCAAGCCGAGGCGAACGTGGCGTAACCCTCCGGTCGCCCGGCGTGAATTGGGTACGTGCTGGCCCGACCCTGGATCTGCCTTGTACGGGCCCTAACCGGTGCCACGCGAATCTGGAGTCACCTCCACCGCAGAGAACACGGAAAGCGGAGGGAGACCCACCCGATCGCACAGCACTGGGAGTTCGCGATGACCCGTCGTTCCATACGCAAGCGCGTGGCCGTCGTCACCGCCGCCGCTCTCGTCGCCGTCGGCACCATCGCCGCGGGTGGCGCCGTCGCCGGGCCGGAGAAGTCGGCGAAGAAGCCCACCAAGAAGCAGGTGGCCGCCCTGTTCGACGAGTGGAACGCCGCGCTGAAGACCCGGGACGCGGAGAAGGTCGCCGATCTCTACTGGGACGACGCGGTCCTGCTGCCCACCCTCTCCAACCAGGTCCGGGCCGACCGCGAGAGCCGTGTCGACTACTTCGAGCACTTCCTCGCGAACAAGCCGGTCGGCAAGAAGATCGAGACGCACATCAACGTCCTCGACTCGAACTCGGTGCTGGACGCGGGTCTCTACGAGTTCGCGCTCACCGACCACGACACCGGCGAGAAGAGCGTCGCCAAGGCCCGTTACACCTACGAGTGGGAGAAGCGGGACGGCGAGTGGAAGATCGTCAACCACCACTCCTCGTTGATGCCCGAAGGCTGATCCGTACGGACAGTCCGCCCTCTGGAGCGTCGCCCAGGGACACGGTCCCGCCGTCGTCGGTCACCAGTTGCTTGACGACGGCGAGACCGAGGCCGGAGCCGGCCTTCCCGGTCAGGCCCTGGCCGCGCCAGAAGCGGTCGAAGGCGCGGGACTTCTCCGCGTCCGACATACCGGGCCCCTGGTCGTTCACCGACAGGGTCACCTCGTCGCCCCTCGACTCGACCCGGACGGTGATCGTGCCGCCGTCCGGTGACACCTCCAGGGCGTTCGAGAGCACGTTGTCCAGCACCTGCTCCAACTGACCGGGACTGGTCAGTACAAGCAGCCGGCCGTCGGCACTCCCCCTGAGCGTGATGGTGACTCCGCGCTCGTCGGCGGCCGGCCTCCACACGTCCAGCCTCTCCCGCACGATGTCCAGCAGGGGCAGCGGCTCCGCCACGGTCACCTTCGCCTCCGCCCGCGCCAATACCAGCAGGCCGTTGACCAGGCGGCTCATCCGGACCACCTCGGCCGTCGCCTGCTCCACGTCCTCCTTGACGAATTCGTCGTCCACGCCGTCGGCGATGTTGTCCAGCGACAGCCGCAACGCGGTGAGAGGGGTACGGAGTTGATGCGAGGCGTCGGCCACGAAGATGCGCTGCGCGGCGATCAGTGTGTCCAGCCGCTCGCCCGCCTGGTTGAGCGTGCGGGCGAGGGTCTGTGTCTCCCGCGGGCCCGTCACGGGGGAGCGGGCCGTCAGGTCGCCGTCGCTGAACTTGCTCGCCGTTTCGTTGAGCTGGCGCAGCGGACGGGTGAGCCGACGGGCCACACCCGCGCCGACGACGGCGGCCACGGCGAGGACGATCACCGCGAGACCCGCGCGAAAGCCCCAGATCGTCCACAGCCGGTTGGTCAGCTCGTTGGTCTGGTACACGATGCGTACGGCGCCGACGACCGGGCCCCTGTTGCGGCCGTCGAGGTCCGTCCTGCTCTCGCGGGCGGCCACCGTGATCGTCAGCTCCGGGCCCCAGATGAAGGACGAGCCCCAGTCGGTCGTGGGCTCGCCCGTCTCCAGGGTCCTGGTCAGGGCGGCGTCCTGCTGCGGGCTCCGCAGGTCCGTGTCGCAGCGTTCGGTCACCTCGACCTCGCCGGGTGTCTCGCCCTCGAACGCGTCGGCCATCTCCAGCAGCGCCGCGCACGACGGAGGGTTCCCGTTGCCGAGCAGCAGGGCCATGGTCTCGGCCTCACGCTCGACGGACGCCGCGGTGTCGCCCCGCAGCTGGTGGGTGAGCGAGAAGGCCACGGGCACGGTGAACACGGCGATGGCACCGGCGACGAGCGCGACGTAACTGCGGGTGAGTTGACGGATCATGACGTGCCGCCACGGCTGTCGCCCGTGCGGGCCGGGTCACCCTTGACGATCTCCAGCCGGAACCCGACCCCGCGCACCGCCTCGATGGTGATCGCCCCGGCGAGCTTGCGCCGCAGTGCCGCCACATGGACGTCCAGCGTCTTCGTCGGGCCGAACCAGTTGGCGTCCCAGACCGCCTCCATGATCTGCTCGCGCGACATCAGCGCCCCGGGCTCCTCGGTGAGGAAGGCCAGCAGGTCGTACTCCTTGGGCGCGAGGGCGACCTCCGCGCCGTCCAGGCGGACCCGGGCCGCCTTGCGGTCGATGGTGAGGCGGCCGCCGTAGCGGTCGGGGCCGGCCTCGGCGGCAGCGGCGGGGGTGCGCGGCTGCATCCGGCGCATGACCGCTCGTATCCGCGCGATGACCTCGCGCACCCCGAACGGCTTGGAGACGTAGTCGTCGGCGCCGAGCTCCAGCCCGACCACCCGGTCCGTCTCGTCGCTGCGCGCGCTGATCACGATGATCGGCACGTCGCCGCGTTCGCGCAGCGCTTTGCAGACGTCGAGACCGTCGGTGTCGGGCAGGCCGAGATCGAGCAGTACGACGTCGTAGGGCTCGGCGTGGCTGAGCGCCGCGGCGCCCGTGGTGACCCAGGCCACCTCGAAGCCGTAGCGCAGCAGTCCACGCCGGAGCGACTCGGCGACCGGTTCGTCGTCTTCCACCAGAAGTACGCGCACAGGCGAACCATAGTGCTTGAACTTTGAAGACGACTGGCCGCCGAGCCTGTGAACAGGCGATATGCGGCGAAATCAACCGCTGCTCGACTGCTTACCCGGTTGCTACCACATGACCGGAAGCCGCTCCGGGATCCGCTTCATGAAGCCCGTCCGCCACACCAGCTGCTCGATCGGCACCGCGAGCCGCAGCCCGGGCATCCGCTCCAGCAGGGTCTCCAGGGCGATCTCGGCGTGCTTGCGGCCGAGGGCGGTGGCGGGGCAGTAGTGACGGCCGCCGCCGAAGGAGAGGTGGGCGGTGGCGTTCTCGCGGGCGAGGTCGACCGTGTGCGGGTCGGGGAAGGCGGCCGGATCGAAGTTGGCGCCCTCGACGAGGACCAGGACCAGGTCGCCCGCCTTCACCTCCACCTCTCCGAGGAGTACGTCCTGCGTCGCCAGCCTCGGCAGTCCGTCACCGATGGACAGGTTGATGCGCAGCAGCTCGTCCACGGCCGCGGGGACCAGGGTGCGGTCGGCGAGGAGGCGGGCGTGCAGGTCGGGGTGCTGGATGAGGGAGACCAGCGCCATGGTCAGGAAGCCCGCGGTGGAGATGACGCCCGCGCCGAACATCGTCACCCCGACCGTTGCGAGCATCTCGTCGGTGAGGTGGCCGTACTCGGGGTCCGCGCGCAGGGCGGCCAGCTCGGCCATCAGGCCCGTCGTCGCCGGGTCGTCGAGCCGCTCGGCCATGTACGCGATGTCCCGGTCCCAGTTGAGCCGGGCGCCCGCGACGGGGCAGGCGGAGTTCATGAACGCGATGTCCAGGCTCCGCATCAGGCGGGGCGCGTCCTGCTGCGGGATGCCGAGGATCCGGCAGTGCATGCCCGCCGAGTACGGGTCGGCGAAGCCGCCGCGCAGGTCCGCCGGGGCGCCCTCGCGCAGCAGTCCGCCGACGAGTTCGGCGGCGTAGGAGCGCATCCACTCCGCGAGGCCCGGGCTCTTCGGGTTCAGCGCCTTCAGGACGGCCTTGCGCAGTCCGGCGCCGGTGATGTTCCCCATGTTGTTGACGACCTCGGGCGGGATCGTCAGCGCGTACTGGCGGGGCACACCCGGGGCCGAGGTGTCCTTCAGGCTGAAGCGCGGGTCCTCCAGGACCTGTTTGCACAGTTCGTACGACGACACGAGCCAGGCCTCGTCGCCGGCGATGGTGCGGACCCTGCGCACGGGGGCGCCGGTGCGCAACTCCTCGACCTCGTCCGGGAGTTGGTCGCCGCGCCAGGAGAACGGGAAGTCGATCGGCGTGAGTGTGTCAGTGGACATCGGTGTCCGGTCCCTCCGTGTCGGTTCCCTCGGCCGGCGTCACGATTGCGTGACCCTGGTTTCGGGAGGCGCGCAGACCGGCGCCGCGGGAGTAGAGCAGCTCGGCCATCGGCAGGAGCTGGTGGTAGCAGTTGAGGGAGGACGGGACGCCGAGGATGGCGGGGGTGTCCAGGAAGAGGGGGGCCTCGGCGCAGACGTAGGCGAGGCACACCTCGCGCTGGGCGGCGCTCGCGCGTCCTGCCTTGCCGGCGAGGAAGGAGTCGACGAGCTTCTCGCAGGTCGTGCGGAACTCGTCGTCGGTGGCGAGGCGGGCCTGGAGACGGTCGTGGATCTCCCGGTAGGCCGGGTTGCCGCGGAAGTCGGACATGGCGTGGGCACGGAGGCGGGTGCCGGCCGGGTCGACGGCCTGGACGGCGCCGAGCACCTTGGCCCGTACCCCGCGCAGGTTCTTCACCGCCTTGCGGCGCGCGTCGTCGGGCGGATAGCCGGACGCCGCGTACATCTCGGCCACGTACAGGTCCGTGTAGACGAAGTCGACCCGCTCGAAGCGGGCGAGGCCCCAGCGTGCGAGGTCGTGGACGCGGGGTGCGGAGAAGTAGCTGTTGCCGGGTGAGACGCCGATGACGGCGTGGTCGCCGGCGACGCGGATGACCTCGCAGTGGGGCGTGAAGGGCTGGATCTTGAAAAGGCCGGCCGGGGAATCCGTATCGGCTTGCGTGACGTGCTGGATCTCTGAAGCGGTCACAGTCGTCAAAGGAGGAGAATCCTTCGCGTCGCGAGTCCCGATGGAGCCTTGTGCTCCTGGTGTGGCGACGACGACGCGAAGTTAGCGTTCGACTACGGAGAGCGTCAATGGCCGATTTCGCGCTGTGGGACACGCGGCCCGCGTCGGGGCGGGTGCGCGCCCGCGTCGGAACGGGTGCGCGTTCGCGTCGCACCTAGTGACCTGCACCACTAAACCGATTGCCCCACCCCCGACCGGGCAGACACCACCCCGAGCGCCCGAATCTCACCATCTGGGAACCCCAAGGTCGTTTTCGGACGCTCGGTAAACTGAGCCGACACACACGGACTGAGCGAGGAGCGCACGTGGGCCTTGTCGTGCAGAAGTACGGAGGCTCCTCCGTAGCCGATGCCGAGGGCATCAAGCGCGTCGCCAAGCGGATCGTGGAAGCCAAGAAGAACGGCCACCAGGTGGTCGCCGTGGTTTCCGCGATGGGCGACACGACGGACGAGCTGATCGATCTCGCCGAGCAGGTTTCCCCGATGCCTGCCGGACGCGAGCTCGACATGCTGCTGACCGCGGGAGAGCGGATCTCCATGGCCCTGCTGGCCATGGCGATCAAAAACCTGGGCCACTCGGCCCAGTCGTTCACCGGCAGCCAGGCAGGTGTCATCACCGACTCGGTCCACAACAAAGCCCGGATCATCGATGTCACGCCGGGCCGGATCCGCACCTCCGTCGACGAGGGCAACATCGCCATCGTCGCCGGGTTCCAGGGCGTGAGCCAGGACTCCAAGGACATCACCACCCTGGGGCGTGGCGGGTCGGACACCACGGCGGTGGCGCTGGCCGCCGCACTCGACGCCGAGGTGTGCGAGATCTACACCGACGTCGACGGCGTGTTCACCGCCGACCCGCGCGTGGTCAAGAAGGCGAAGAAGATCGACTGGATCGCCTTCGAGGACATGCTGGAGCTGGCCGCGTCCGGCTCGAAGGTGCTGCTCCACCGCTGTGTGGAGTACGCCCGTCGTTACAACATCCCGATCCACGTCCGGTCCAGCTTCAGCGGGCTGCAGGGCACCTGGGTCAGCAGCGAGCCGATCGAGCAAGGGGACAAGCAGGTGGAGCAGGCCATCATCTCCGGTGTCGCGCACGACACCTCCGAGGCCAAGGTCACGGTCGTCGGTGTGCCGGACAAGCCGGGCGAGGCCGCCGCGATCTTCCGCGCGATCTCCGACGCCGAGATCAACATCGACATGATCGTGCAGAACGTGTCCGCCGCCTCGACCGGTCTGACGGACATCTCCTTCACGCTGCCGAAGTCCGAGGGTCGCAAGGCCATCGACGCGCTGGAGAAGAACAAGGGCGGCATCGGCTTCGACTCGCTGCGCTACGACGACCAGATCGGCAAGATCTCCCTGGTCGGCGCCGGTATGAAGACCAACCCGGGCGTCACGGCCGACTTCTTCAAGGCGCTCTCCGACGCGGGCGTGAACATCGAGCTGATCTCGACCTCCGAGATCCGCATCTCGGTCGTCACCCGCGCCGACGACGTCAACGAGGCCGTCCGCGCCGTGCACTCCGCCTTCGGACTCGACTCCGACAGTGACGAGGCCGTGGTCTACGGAGGCACCGGGCGATGACCCGTCGCCCGACGCTCGCGGTCGTGGGTGCGACCGGAGCCGTCGGCTCGGTCATGCTCCAGATCCTGTCCCAGCGCGCGGACATCTGGGGTGAGATCCGTCTGATCGCCTCGCCGCGCTCGGCCGGCCGCAAGCTGGCCGTGCGCGGGGAGGAGGTCGAGGTACTGGCGCTCACCGAGGAGGCCTTCGCCGGGGTCGACGTCGCGATGTTCGACGTGCCGGACGAGGTGGCCGCCCGTTGGGCACCGATCGCCGCCGCCAAGGGTGCGGTGGTGGTGGACAACTCGGGCGCCTTCCGTATGGACCGGGAGGTGCCCCTCGTCGTCCCCGAGGTCAATCCGCACGCCGTGCGGATGCGGCCGCGCGGGATCGTCGCCAACCCGAACTGCACCACCCTGTCGATGATCGTGGCGCTGGGCGCGCTGCACGCCGAGTTCGGGCTGCGCTCCCTGGTGGTCTCCTCGTACCAGGCGGTGAGCGGGGCCGGGCGGGCCGGCGTGGAGACGCTGCGCCGGCAGATGTCCCTGGTCGCCGGTACGGAACTGGGCACCAGCCCCGGTGACGTACGGCGTGCCGTCGGCGACGACACCGGGCCGTTCCCGGAGCCGGTCGCGCTGAACGTGGTGCCGTGGGCCGGGTCGCTGCGCGAGGACGGCTGGTCGTCGGAGGAGATGAAGGTGCGGGACGAGTCCCGCAAGATCCTCGGGCTGCCGCAGCTGCCGGTCGCGGTGACCTGTGTGCGGGTGCCGGTGCTGACCGGGCACTCGCTGACCGTGCACGCCCGCTTCGAGGGCGAGGTCACGGTCGCCAAGGCGCGCGAGATCCTCGCCACCGCACCGGGGGTCGTGCTGTACGACAACCCGGAGGCCGGGGAGTTCCCGACACCCTCCGACGTCGTGGGCACGGATCCGACCTGGGTCGGCCGGGTGCGGCGCGCGCTCGACGATCCGACGGCGCTCGAACTCTTCGTCTGCGGCGATAATCTGCGCAAGGGCGCGGCCCTCAACACCGCGCAGATCGCGGAGCTGGTGGCGGCGGAGTTCCGGTGAAGCACCGGGTGGCGCCGGAAATCTCCTGGGCCCCGACGGATTGCTTTGTAGGATCTGTGTGAGAAGTGTGAGCCGATCGATGGTCCGGACCACTTGAACCGGACACTGTCGGCGGTCGAAGATTTTTCTCCCCGCTCTGCAACCGCTTGCAGGGCGGGGAGCGTCTTTGCGGTCGCCTTCAGGGGACGTGAGGACGCGTTTTTCTGGCGTGGGGACGCCGAATGGGCGGGGCGTGGGGACGCTCTGACCATATGGGACATAAGGGAAGAGCGGGTAGGCATGTGGGCGTTTGACGCACGGTCAGCTGTGCTGCCTGGCGCGAGAGTCTCGGTCGCGGTGGCCGGAGGGCCGGCTGTTGCTGTCAGGACTGACGCAAAAGTGACGTCCGGCATGTACAACCCTCACGGGTGGACGCGTGTCCAACAGGCGTGGCAGAGGTACTCGACTTCTCCCCCGCTCTCGGCTCCGCCCGAGCGGGGGGACCCCCATCGGCAGCCCGCGGCACGGCCCTACGGCCGCCCCGCCGGCCCGTCCGATCCCGCATGCCCGGCGCGCCCGGCGGCATGCCGGTGATCGCGCCCATGCCCGCAGCGCGGCCCGCCCGCATACCCAGTCAGCGTGACGGTGCCGAGGCCGAAGACGCCGCGGCGGCCGGCACGACCGTCGACCACCTCACCGAGACCTACCGGGCCCACTACCGCTCGCTGCTGGGTCTCGCGGCGCTCCTCCTCGACGACACCGCCTCCTGCGAGGACGTCGTCCAGGAGGCGTTCATCCGGGTCCACTCCGCGCGCAAGCGCGTCCGGGACCCGGAGAAGACGCTGGCGTACCTCCGCCAGACCGTCGTCAATCTCTCCCGCTCCGCCCTGCGCCGCCGCATACTCGGCCTGAAGCTGCTGTCCAAGCCGATGCCCGACATGGCGAGCGCGGAGGAGGGCGCGTACGACCAGCTGGAGCGGGACTCCCTCATCAAGGCGATGAAGGGCCTCCAGCGCCGGCAGCGCGAGGTGCTGGTCCTCAGGTACTTCGCGGACATGACCGAGGCACAGGTCGCCGAGACGCTCGGCATCTCACTGGGCTCGGTGAAGGCGTACGGCTCGCGTGGCATCGCCGCGCTGCGGGTCGCCATGGAGGCGCCGGCATGAGCGGGGACCATGACGAGCGGCCGGACAAGCAACAGCCGAAGCAATCGCACGCTGGGAACGGAACTGTGAACGACGGCCCCGACGACCAGGGCCCCGAGGGGTTCGACTCGGACGAGCTGGCACTGCGCCGCATGCTGCACCACGCGGTCGAGGAGATCGAGCCGCGCGAGGGCACGCTGGACCATCTGCGGCGGGCGGTGCCCGCACGGCGGGCACGCAAACGGCAGGCGCTCGTCGGCGCGGCGGCCGCGGTGCTCTTCGTCGGCACCGCCGTCCCGGCCCTGGTGCACGTCTCCAACTCCACCGGCTCCAACGTCAACTCCTCGAACGCCGGCCATGGCGAGCAGGCGCAGGGCGGCTCCGGGCAGGGCAAGGAGACGGAGGGCGGCGAGAGCACGTCCGGCGGCAGCTCGGGCAAGGCCGAGGACAAGGGCAAGGGGAGCGAGAAGGACGAGGACAAGGGCACCGGCACCAGCACCGGTCCGGGTGTCGGCTCCGGAAGTCCCACCGACCCCTTGGCGACCCCGGCCGGCGTCGCCGCCTGCACCGCCGAGCAGCTCGGCACGTCCGGTGGGACCACCGACCTCCCCGACTCCTCCGGCACGGTGTACGGCACGTTCACCTTCAGCAATGTCTCCACCGCCGACTGCACGGTGAGCGGCCCGGGCTCGGTGGCCCTGGCCGCGGGCGGAGCGGCGGACGGCTCGAAGATCTCCCAGGCCCGGCATGCCGCCGGGGACGCGGCGGTCAGCCTGCCCGACCCGTCCCAGGAACTCACCGCCCTCGTCCTCAAGCCCGGAGACTCCTACCAGGTCAAGTTCGCCTGGGTCCCGTCGGAGACCTGCCCCACCACGGGTACGAACAACGGCGGCGGCACGGGGGGCCCCGACCCGTCACCCACGCCGACCCCGACCGAGAACACCACCAGCACGACGGAGGGCACCTCCACGGGCGGCGACACCGGCACCTCCACCCAGCTGATGACCGAGGACACCACGGCCGAAGGAAGCGTCACCATCTCCCTCACCCCGGAGGCGGGAGCGCCCACGGCCTCGGTGGTCGTGTCCAACGCGTGTGCGGGCGTCGTGTACTGGACGGGCGTGCTCCAGACGGTGTGAGGGCGTGCCCGGCGGGCGACCGGTGTCGCGCCGAGGCCTTCGCCCGGGCCTGCGCTCAGGCGTTGGCCTTCTCCTGCGCCGCCGGACCCTCGCTGGGCTCCCCGTCCGGCAGCAGCCCCAGTTCCGCGTCCCGCAGGGACTCCACCTCGCGGCGGAGCAGACGGAACCACATGAAGACCACGAAGCCCGCGAAGACGAACCACTCGCCGGTGTAGCCGAGGTTCTGGAACGCCTTCAGATCGAGGCCGGTGTCGCTGGCGGCGGCCGCCGGGACCGGCTTCATGCCCGAGTCGGCCTTGTCGAGGGTGATCCACGCGTCGTACACGTCGTACGGCACCAGATTCACCAGCGTCGCCGCGCTGATCGCACCCGTCTGGCCGGAGGGCAGGCCGCCGCGCGCCGGCACGCCGTTCTCACCGGGTACCTCGGACGCCTGGAGCGCGCCGGTGACCGTGACCTCGCCGGTCGGTGCGGCGGGGGCCTCGGCGCGGTCGGCGTCGCCCGGCAGCCAGCCCCGCACCACCGGCAGGGCCTTGCCGTCGTCGGTGTGCAGCAGCGTCAGGACGTAGTAGCCCTGCCGGTCGTCCAGCTCCCGGCCCGGCACGAGCAGCTGCTTGCCGTACCGGCCGCTCGCGGTGACCTGCCTGCCGGAGGTCGCCTTGTCCACCGGCAGCAGTTCGGCGAGCGGGCGGGCCGCCTCGTGCTCGGCCTTCTCGGCCAGCTCACCGGCGGTGCGATGGTCCTGCACCCGTGCCTCGAACCGGCTCAGCTGCCACGACCCCATGAACACGCAGAAAGGGATGGCGAGCAGCACGAAGACGTTGATCCCCCACCAACGGGGCGTCAGCAGAAACCGGTACACGCCCTCAACGGTACGGTGCCGTGCCGGACGCCGGGCCGCGGGGTCGGGTCCCCGTCTCAGTACCGCTCGACGAGGTGCTCGCGGCCCGCCGGGGGCTCGTAGGGCTCCGGCCAGAAGTCCGTCACCGCGGCTATACGGCCGTTCTCGTCCCCCGTGAAGAACGAGATGGCGTACATCTCCTCCACTCCCACCGTGACGTGGGCCCAGGTCACCACCTGACCGGGCTCGACGACGATCCGCTCGATCCGCAGGTGCCAGTCAGCCGGATACTCCCGGTTGAACCGCACGTACCGCTCCCGCCCGCTGATCCGCTCCCGCGTCTGGGGCAGGTCGTACACGACGTCCTCGGCGAGCGTCCCGGCGAACGCGTCCCAGTCCCGGGCCTCAGCGGTGGCCCAGAACCTCTCGACTGTCTTGCGCAGATCCGTCATGCCGAGCAGTGTGCACCCCGGCACTGACAACGGGCCCGGAAGTTGTCCACAGGCTGGGGGCCTCGCCAGCGGATTGTCGGCGCGGCCAGGCACTATGGGGCCATGACTGAGAGCCACGGGTCCGATTCGCGGGATCACCACATGCAGGACAAGGCCATTGCGGACAAGGACATGCCGGACTGGGAGAAGCGCTTCAGGGCGCCCCGGGTGTCGCTGCCCGACTGGGCGGAGGACGCCCCGGACCGCTCCTTGTTCGTGTCGAACGCCACAGGGACGTACGAGCTGTACGCCTGGGACCGTGCGACGGGCGAACAGCGCCAGGTGACCGACCGGCAGAACGGCACGACGGACGGCGTGCTCTCCCCGGACGGCGCGTGGATCTGGTGGTTCGACGACAAGGACGGCGACGAGTTCGGCGTGTGGCGCCGCCAGCCGTTCACTGGCGGAGAGGACGAGCTCGCGGCGCCGGGCCTGGACCCCTCGTACCCGGCCGGCCTCGCCCTGGGCCGGGACGGCCGTACGGCGATCGTGGGCCGCTCGACGGACGAGGACGGTACGACGATCCATGTGGCCCGCGTCGGCGAGCCCCCGGTGGAGATCTACCGCCACCGCGAGTCCGCGGGCGTCGGCGACCTCTCGCACGACGGCACGCTGATCGCCGTCGAGCACACCGAGCACGGCGACGCGATGCACTCGGCGCTGCGCGTCCTGCGCCCCGACGGCAGCGCGGTCGCCGAGCTCGACGACACCAAGGGCGGCACCGAGGAACTGGGCCTGGAGGTCCTCGGCTTCGCCCCGGTGACCGGCGACGCGCGGCTGCTCGTCGGGCATCAGCGGCGCGGCCGCTGGGAGCCACTGGTGTGGGACGTGGCGACGGGCGAGGAGACCGACCTCGCGCTGGAGCTGCCGGGTGACGTCAGCGCGGAGTGGTACCCGGACGGGGCCGGGCTGCTGATCGTGCACAGCTTCGAGGCCCGCAGCGAGCTGTTCCGGTACGACCTGGCGCGACGCGAGCTGGTGCGTGTCCCGACTCCGACCGGGTCCGTGTCGGGGGCGACGGCCCGCCCGGACGGCAGCGTGGAGTACCTGTGGTCGTCGGCGGCGGAGCCGTCGGCGGTGCGGTCGACGACGGGGCGGGTGGTGCTGGATCCGCCCGGCATGAAGTCCCCGGGCTCGGTCGCGGTGGAGGACGTGTGGGTGGAGGGGCCGGGCGGCCGCATCCACGCGCTGGTGCAGCGGCCGGCCGGCGCCGAGGGGCCGCTGCCGACCGTGTTCGACATCCACGGCGGCCCGACCTGGCACGACAGCGACTCGTTCGCGGCCGGCCCGGCGGCCTGGGTGGACCACGGGTACGCGGTGGTGCGGGTCAACTACCGCGGTTCGACGGGCTACGGGCGTGCGTGGACGGACGCGCTCAAGCACCGGGTCGGGCTGATCGAGCTGGAGGACATCGCGGCGGTCCGGGAATGGGCGGTGACGTCCGGGCTGGCCGACCCGGCCCGGCTGATCCTGACCGGCGGTTCGTGGGGCGGCTATCTCACCCTGCTCGGCCTCGGCACCCAGCCGGACGCGTGGACGCTGGGCATCGCGGCGGTCCCGGTCGCCGACTACGTCACCGCGTACCACGACGAGATGGAGGCGCTGAAGGCCATGGACCGCACCCTCCTGGGCGGCACCCCCGAGGAGGTCCCCGAGCGCTTCGAGGCGTCGTCACCGCTGACCTACGTCGACCAGGTGAAGGCCCCGGTGTACATCTCGGCGGGCGTGAACGACCCGCGCTGCCCGATCCGCCAGGTCGACAACTACGTGAAGCGCCTGGAGGCCCGCGGCGCGGTGCACGAGGTGTACCGGTACGACGCGGGACACGGTTCGCTGGTGGTGGACGAGCGGATCAAGCAGGTCGGACTGGAACTGGACTTCGCGGAGCGGCACTTGACGGGTGGGGTCCCGAAGTAGGGCGGATACGTTCGTGCGGCGAGGCGCGGCTGTGCCTCGTCTGTGCTTCGTCGCACGAACGCCCGGCGCGGGGGAGGTCCGGAGAATGAGGCGTGTGGTGGTTCCGGCCGTGGCGGCGGCCCTGGTGCTGATGAGCGGGTGCGGCGAGGACGTGCCCGGCTGCGGCTGGGAGGAGCGGCCGAAGAGCTTCCCGATCGAGGGCGAGAAGCGGCCTGTGCGGATCCGGCCCAGTGAGCATCATCCCGGGCTGGGCGGACGCGAGGTGACGGCCGCGCTGCCTCAGCGCCCCGACCGGGACGCCGGCCCCACCGCGCAGGCGCTGTACGACCTCCAGAAGAAGACGCTCGACATGGTGGGCGAGCTGGGCGAGATCGAGCCCGGCCGGTGCGAGGGCGGTGAGCTCGCCCTGGAGGTGGGGGCCACCACGCGCTGCACCGTCACCTACGAGGACGTCGAGGTGCCCTGGCAGGTGAAGATCACCAACGCGGTCCCGCAGGGACTGGGCACGCCCTACGGCATCGACTACCAGTACACCGCCCGGCCGTTGAGAACCGTGGTGCTCGCCCAGGAGGTCTACGACTGGTTCGCCTGGGAGGCCGGGAAGAACGGGCCGGACAGCCTCTCGGCCCCGAAGGAACCACGCTGCGACAAGCTCCCGGAGATCTTCACCGCCGAGCCCGGCCGGGACACCGGCTACTACTGCCAGAGCCTCAGTTTCTCGTGCACCAACGGTGACTACGACTTCGAGTGGAGCGACGTGGCGATCCGCGTCGACGAGGAGGGGGAGGTGAGGATCGGCGGCGGTTCATAGCGGGGGCGCCCTTGCGCGGAGGCTCCGCCGTGGGCCGCCCCGAGGGAGCTCGCGCGCCGCCCGCGCGCTACGCGCCCTCCCGCTCCCGTGACCGTCTGCCCAGGAGTTCCGCCAGCCCCCGGCGGGTCGCCGCCAGGACCACGCGGTCCTCCTTCCGCAGGACATACGAGTCGGGCAGGTCCCACACCCACCCCGACGCGCCGCCCGCCCGGCTGTCCTCGTAGGCCTCCTCGACGGCGGGTTCCTCGCGGCGCTCGTCGCGGGAGCCCCGGTCCAGGGCCAGCACCCGCCAGGCGCCCGGCCGGAAGGCCTGGCCGACGGTCCTGTCCTCCAACTGCGGCTGGCCGGCCACCTCGACCGCCGCGAACAGCAGCACGCGGCGCTCGACGGGGATCGCGCCGAGCATCTGGCGGCCCATCATCGCGCCGGCGAAGGCGGGCGCGGCCAGGTGGGTCACGCTGCGGCTGCGGGTCAGGGCGTGGGGGTGCGCGGCGCGCAGGGTGCGGTAGACGGCGGTGGCGAAGTCGTCGTCGTACAGCCGCAGGACCACGCGTAGGTCGGGGCGGACGGAGCGGGCGTACAGGGCGGCCTCGAGGTTCGTGGTGTCCGCGCTGGTCACCGCCAGCAGGGCGTGCGCCCGGTGGATCTTGGCGGCCTCCAGGACGCCTTCCTGGGTGACGTCTCCGAGCACCACCGGCACCCGCAACCGCCGCGCGGTCGCCATCCCGCGGGCCTCGGGGTCGGATTCGACGCACACCACCGGGATGTGCAGTTCCCGCAGCCGGGTCAGCACCCGGGTGCCGATCTTGCCGAGGCCGAGCAGGACGACATGGCCGCCGAGCCCGCGCGGCGGTTTGCGCAGGGCGGAGGCGGTGCGGAAGGTACCGAGGGCCTCCAGCACCGCCGCCAGCAGCACGGGGAGCAGCAACAGCCCGGTCAGCCCGGACAGCAGTTGGAGGATCTGGCGGGCCAGGGACTGGTGGAGCGCGGGTTCGTTGATGGCGAAGAGGTCGAGGAGGGTCATGTAGGTGGCGTACAGCGGGTGTTCACCGGTCACCACCGTCAGCGCGACGGCCAGTGCCGCGACACAGCCCACAAGGCCGGCCAGCGACCAGCGGAGCCGCCGTGAGAACAGCGAGGCGAAGGACGGTACGACGCCGCGTCCCGACGGCAGGGACGGCCCCGCGTAGGACACCTGTTCCAGGACGACCGTGCCACGGCCCCTGGCCTCCTGGACGGCCTCCGCGTCCGGCAGCAGCAGTGGCCCCTGCTCGCCGCTGCCCTCCGAACCGTCGGCGCCGGCCGGGTCGTTGCTGGTCGTGGACAGCAGCGCGAGCGTGGCCAGCCCGGCGGCGGGTGACTGCCCGGGGCGCAGGGGCGGGCGTTCGACCGCGCGCAGCAACAGGCCGTCCGTCTGGACGACCTTGGTGGTGCCGACGACGGCCGTCGCGGCCAGTGCGGGGGCGGCCGTGTCGGCGTCGGACAGCACGGTCGTGGAGGCGTCCAGACCGGCGTCTCCCGCACCTGTCGCCAACGCGGCCGCCTGGTCGAGGAGTTCCTCGATGTGCTGGCCCAGCCGGCGGTTGTACAGGCGCAGGACGAGCCGCAGGCGGGGGTTGAGGCGGCGGGCGGTGAGGGCGGCGCGGATGTTGGTCTCGTCGTCGTCGTAGACGAGGGCGAGGGCGGCGGCCTGTTCGACACCGGCGTCGGCGAGGGCGGCCTCGGTGGCCTCGCCGGCCTCCACCACCCGGACGTTTCCCGCGGGTTCGCTGCCGCCGCCGGTCCCGCCGGTCCCGCCGGTCCCGCCGTTCGCGCGGTTGACGGCCGCGGTCACCGCCCCGAGCAGCGCCGCCGACGCGGCCCGGGCCCGGCCCACCACGGGCGGCCGTACCGTGCGCTCGGAGGGCGGCACGACGAGCGTGACCTGTTCGCCGTACACCCCGCGCAACTCGGCGGCCAGCCGGTGCGCAAGACCGTCGTCGCCGCACACCACCATGTGCGCGGCCGTGTCACTCCCCAACCGCTGCTGCGGAACGCTCCCCACGAGGGAAAAGACTGCCTCATAGTGACGGGTGGTTCCACCGGCGGCCCGCCGTCCCCGAACCTCC
>CBFGZZ010000132.1:0-21261 GCA_965653385.1 uncultured Streptomyces sp.
TGGGGCGGTGAGGTGCTACTGGCCGACTACAAGGGCTACCGGCGGCTGGCCGCGGAGCACACCCGCTGCACCAAGCACCGCAACCCCAAGCAGAACCTGGGCATTCTGCGCGGCGCGCTGGAGGAGACCGTCGCCGGACGGAGGCTGGACGCTCGCCGGCTGGGTCTGCTGCGGCACGCGGTGGAGTCCATGGTGCGCCGCCGTGGCGTGCCCGGCTCGGCACCGCACACGGCCCTGCGCCGGCGGCAGACGCACCAGGCGGCGCTCCCGTCCCATCACGCGCTGGCCCAGCTGATGCTGCGCCGGCTCGCCGAACTGCCCCAGGACACGGGCATCACCGACGTCCCGCCGCTGCTGACGCCCGTCACGGAGCGGGAGGAGCGGGAGACCGGCCTGCCCGTCGCGACGGATGTCCCGCCGGTGATCCGGCAGGTGGTCGAGGCCGCGCTGAGCGCACCGATCGACACGCTCGTCGAGCGGGGTGTCGTCCCGTCCGCCGAGGTCATGGCCGAACTGGTCCCGCAGCTGGTCGCCGCCACGACCGCGCAGGCGTACGGCGACGAGGCGCTGCGGGCCCTGATGGCCGCGAACCACCGGGCCTTCGCCAGCCGCCGCTCCCTGCTCCTGGTCAACCTGGAACGTCAGGTGCGCGTGGAGGAGCTGCCCTGGGTGCGGGCGGTGGCCGGGCAGCGGTCCGCCGTCATCGGCAAGTCGGACGAGGAGGGCGCGCTCACCGTGCTGCGGCAGCTGGGCGAGCTGGCCGTGCAGGCATTCCCGGGCACGATCCTGCCCAACCCGCTCGTCCGCGAGCTCGGCGTGCTCGCCCGCCAGTGCGACCTGGGCGCGCCGTTCGTGGAGGAGCTGGCCGCCGACATCTTCATGGGCACGTTCAGCCCGAAGTTCCTCACGGCGGCCCGGATCGCGGGCGAGTTGCTCCGCGGCACGCTGTACGAGCGCTACTACGGCATCGACTACGGGGCGATCCGCAATCTCGCGATCGCCGAGACGGGCGCCGCGCTGAGCCGTTCCTACGGTGCCCGGACGTCTCCCGGTTTCGCGCGGCTGTGCATGGAGCGGGCCGGGGCGGCCTCGTCCGGGTCCTGGTCCGTGGCGGCGAACGGCACGGTGATCGAGCAGGCGCAGATCCTCACCACCCACAACCTGGCCACACTGGTCCACCGGGTGGAGATCGCCCCACGGCCCGGCTTCGCCGACCTGGCGCACCGCTGCTTCGGCACCGTGTGCCGACTGACGGCCCGGGTGCAGAACAACCGGCGCCCGCTGCCCACCATCAAGGACGCGGCGTACGCGTGGCGCCAGATGCTGTTCCACCTGTCCCTGTGCCCACCCGCCGACCAGCGCCGCTTCCTCGCCGGACTCGCCGAGGAGACGGCCCGCCACCCCGCCCACGTGGCGGCCCGGCTGGCCCCGGCCCTGGCGGGCCTGGCCCGCACGGTCGAGGGCGGCGCCTTCGACAGCGACGGAACGGCGGACGGGGGCCGCGCACGCCGGTTCCTGGGGTGGAGTACTACGGGGCACTGGATGCGGTGAGGGGCGGGGACGCGAGGCGGGCGCGGCCGGGGACCCGTGGTTCGGGGCCGGGCGGATCGGGCATAGACCAATCCCCGGTCACGTCGCCCGCCCGCCGACGTCGCTTCGGATTCCGGACACCGCGACGTCACGGCGGGCGGGCACGTTTCCGTCGTCCCCTCCTGCCTCGCCCTCTAGCAGTCCGCCCCGCGTCCGCGCGGTCAGGACGCGGAAGGACGACCGCGCCGTGTCATCGCTCCCGCTCAGCGATCTCCCCGGATCGCTACCCGCCCGCCCCACTTCCGCTCCCGCTCCCGCTCCCGCGTGCTCCCGGCTCTCCCCCGCCCGCCTCGCCCGCCACGCCCTGACACTGCTCCCGCTCCTGCTGATCGGGGCGTGGGCGGTGGCCGACTGGCCCACCGTCCGCGACGGCGCCGTCCAGCTCGCCTCCGCCGACCCCGGCTGGCTGCTGGCCGGCCTCTTCTTCACCTGTATGGGCTGGGTGATCGCCGCGGTCGTCCGCCAGGGCGCCCTGCCGGAGCGGCTCCCGCCGGGCCTGCTGCTCGCGTCGCAGTTCGCGGCCGGCGCCGCCAACCAGGTGCTCCCGGCGGGCCTGGGCGCCCATGCCGTCACCCTGCGCTTCCTGCAGAACCGCGGCATCCCCCTGGCCCGGGCCACCGCGTCACTCGCCCTGTACTCGCTGGTCAAACCGATCGCGAAGACAGCGGTGCTCCTCGCCTTCCTCCTGGCCTACCCCGAACTGCTGCACCTCGGCGAACTCGTCCCGGACGAGCGGACACTGCTGATGGTCGCCGGAGGCGTCACGCTCGGCCTGGCCGCGGCAGGCGTACTCGTGACAGCCGTACGCCCGCTACGGCGCCCCCTGCTCCGCTTCCTGCGCACGGCCCTGACCGACGCGCGAATCCTGCACACCCGGCCCAGCCGCGTCCTCGCCCTGTGGGGTGGGGCCGCCGCCACCCCGCTGCTCCAGGCGAGCGTGATCGCCTCGGTCGGTTTCGCTCTCGGTCTGCCGCTGTCCTGGGCGCAGGTGGTCCTCGCCCTCCTCCTCGCCAGCACGGCGGCCGGCGCCGTGCCCGCGCCGGGCGGCATCGGCCCCGTGGACGCGGCCCTGGTGTTCACGATGGTCACCTTCGGCGCCCCGACGGGCCTGGCCGCGGCGACCGTCATCGGCTACCGCGTCCTGACGGTCTGGGTGCCACTGCTGCCGGGCGCGCTGGTGCTCTCGATCATGGTCCAGCGAAAGATCCTGTGACCGGCCTGACCCGCCTGACCCGCCTGACCCGCCTGACCGGCGAACCGACCGGCCCGCTCACTCCTGCCCGACCCGCACCACCGCCACCGTGATGTTGTCGGGCCCGCCCGCCTCGATGGCGGCCTTCCACAGCTCGAAGGCCGCCCGGCCGTCGTCGTGCTCCCGGAGCACCTCCTCCAACGCCTCCGTGGGCAGCGGATCCGTCAGCCCGTCCGAGCAGACGACATAGCGCTCCCCGGGCGTCAGGGGCTCGGCCGTGACATGGGGGTGGACGGCGCGGTAGGTGGGCGATCCGCCCAGGCACTGGGTGACGAGCGAGGTGGTGCGCCCGGCCGGGTGCGGCGGGCTGTCGTCGACGCTCAGCTGGCGCAGCCCGTCGTCCGACGCGGCGAAGACCCGGCTGTCGCCCACGTTGAACGCCATGAGCGAGTCGGGCTGGACGACGACCCCGGCGATCGTCGTCCCCATCGCGGTGAGCTCGCCACCCCGGTCGCCCCCGGCCGCCTGGTACACGGCGCGGTTGCAGGCGTTCAGCGCGTCACGGACGGCGACCTCGCCGGTCAGCGCGGGACCGAGCGAGGCGATCCGGCGGACCACCAGGGCGCTGGCCAGGTCACCACCGGGATGGCCGCCGAGCCCGTCGGCGACGGCCACGACGAGGGGCGTGCCCAGCGGGAAGACCAGCGTCTGCGGATTCTCGGTCACGGTGGCGCACAGCGTCCACGGTCCGACGACGAGGCTGTCCTCGTTCCGTTCGCGCAGCAGTCCGGGATGGCTGATCGCACTCACCGCGACGTACGGCATGCAGCGCCACCGCCTTCCCGCACCGGACGTCCCCTACGAGTCTAGGAACACCGGCATCGGGCGTGCCAACGCAGTGCGGCACACCCACGGCCGCCGCTGGGTCAGTCCTCGTCCGGCGTCAACCGCAGCGAGATCGAGTTGATGCAGTACCGCTGATCCGTCGGTGTCGGATACCCCTCGCCCTCGAAGACATGCCCGAGGTGCGACCCGCACCGCGCGCACCGCACCTCGGTGCGGACCATCCCGTGGGTGCGGTCCTCGACGAGTTCGACCGCGTCGGTGTCCTTGGGGTCGTAGAAGGACGGCCAGCCGCAGTGGGACTCGAACTTCGTGGTGGAGGTGAACAGTTCGGCGCCGCAGGCGCGGCAGGAGTAGACGCCCGTCGTCTTGGTGTTGGTGTACTCACCGGTGAAGGCGGGCTCGGTGGCGGCCTGGCGCAGCACGGCGTACTCCGCGGGGGTCAGCTCCGTGCGCCACTGCTCGTCCGGCTTTTCGACGTCGTACGACATGAGTGCTTGCCCCTCACTTCGACAGGCGGTCCAGGATGAGCGGGCCGAGGTCGGTGACGTCGCCCGCGCCCATGGTGAGAACGAGATCACCGGGCTTCGCCATTCCCGCGATCAGGGCGGGCACCTCGCTCTTGTCGTGCACCGGCGTGACCTCGGCGCCGGCCGCGCGGGCCGCGTCGAGGACCAGCTCGCTGGTGACCCCGGGGATCGGGTCCTCGCGGGCCGGGTAGATGTCCAGGACCAGCGAGGAGTCGGCGAGAGCGAGGGCGTCGCCCATCTCCTTGCCGAGCTCCTGGGTGCGGGAGAACAGGTGGGGCTGGTAGACGACCAGGATCCGGGCGTCCCCGGCGGCCGCGCGCATGGCCTCCAGGTCTGCCGTCATCTCGGTCGGGTGGTGGGCGTAGGAGTCGATGACCTGGACACCCGCGGCCTCGCCCTTCAGCTGAAGGCGCCGCTTGACGCCCGTGTAGGCCGCCAGCGCCGGGGCCAGCTCGCCGGCCGGGACGCCGAGGGCCACGCCCGCCGCGAGGGCGGCCACGGCGTTGAGCGCGTAGTGCCGGCCGGGGACGGAGACGGCGAAGGTGAGCTCCTGACCGTCGAGGAGGACGGTGACCTGGCTCTTCAGTCCCTGTGCCACGACGGACAGGACCCGTACGTCGGCGTCCTTCGCCTCGCCGTACGTCACCACCCGCACATCACCGGCCGCGACCCGGCGGGTCAGCTCCCGCGCGCCGTCCTGGTCGGCCGAGATCACGAGCGTGCCGCCCTCGACGATCCGGTCGGCGAAGGTCACGAAGGACTCGTAGATCTCGTCCATCGACGCGTAGTTCGCGTGGTGGTCGAGCTCCACGTTCAGCACGATCGCGACCTCGGGCGCGTACTTGTGGAAGCTGCGGTCCGATTCGTCCGCCTCGGCGACGAAGATGTCGCCCTCGCCGTGCAGGGCGTTCGAGCCGGGCGCGTCGAGGTCGCCGCCGATGGCGTACGAGGGCCGCAGGCCCAGCTCGCTCAGGGAGACGGCCAGCATCGACGTCGTCGTGGTCTTGCCGTGCGTACCGGCGACGGCGATCGGCCGCAGCCCCTCCATCAGCGAGGCGAGCGCGTCGGAGCGGTGCACGACCGGAATGCCCAGCTCGGCGGCGCGGGCCAGCTCGGGGTTGTCCTGCCGGATCGCCGACGACACGACGACACAGCTGGCGTCGTCCGCGAGGTGCTCCGCCGCGTGCCCGATGTGCACGGTCGCCCCCAGCGCCCGCAGCGCCTCGGCGGTCGCCGACTCCCTGGCGTCGCTGCCCGCCACCTTGGCCCCACGCTGCGCGAGAATCTTCGCGATCCCTGACATCCCGGCCCCGCCGATGCCGATGAAGTGCGGTCGGTCCATGGCGGTGGGGATGCCGGGTGCCATGCGTGTTCTCCCAGGATTGCGATACGACGGTGAGCCCTCAGCCTATTGGGTAGGAAGGCCGACCTCGCGCCCGGGACACGGGGGACCGCACCCACCCAGGGGCGCGGGGAACTGCGCGAGCAACCACGACGGACTCGCACCCGGCAGACCACAAATCCCCCACGGCGCTCCCCCGAAAAGCGCTACACCCTGCTGTGCGAGAACAGCTTCAACACCGGCACCCCCACCTTGTGCCGAGCCCGGGACGCCCAGTCCCGATGAAAGAACTCCTCCACGTAGTGGGGATCCGTCAGCACGATCACCTCGTCCGCCCCCACCTCGTCCACCACAGCCCGCAGCGCGTCCAGCGGATGATCCTCCAACAGCCGCCCCTCCGCCGCGGCCCCAGCCGAGCGCAGTGCCGTGAGCGACACCTCCAGCGCCCGCTCCCCCGTACTGAGCGCCTCCTCGCCCTCCGGAGTGCTCCCCTCCCGTACGGCCTCGTCAAGCTCCCCGAGCGCGATGTCGTCGATGGCGCGCAACAGCCTGTCGGCCTGCTCACCGCGCGGCTGGAGCAGCACATGGAACGAGACCTCCTCGTCCCCGTGCAAGGTGGTGACGAACTCCACGTCGGCGGACGTCAGGGCCTTCTCGATCATCAAAACGCTTGTGAACACCGGGCGCCCCTTCTGCGGAAACCATCCTGCCCCGTGCTCGCACGGGGACTGCGAGTTTTAGTGTGCCCGGCGGAAGCTAAACGGAACGGTGGATTCCGCCGTTTTGACCTCACGTCCGCCGGTACCGGCCGAACAGGAAGCCGCCCTCCTCCAGCAGGGAGACCAGCTCGAACCGTTTCGGAACGGCCACCGACGGCCCGCCGGCGATGCGCTGGGCGGCTCCGGCGGTGAGCATCGGGGAGATCGTCAGACAGAGCTCGTCGAGCACTCCGGCGGCCACGAGCTGGCCGAGCAACCGTGGCCCACCCTCGGTCAGCAGCCGGGTGTGACCCAGCTCGGCGAGGGCCTGGACGGCGCGTACGGGGTCCACGCCGACGCCGTCACCGGCGATCACGACCCGGGCGCCCGCCTTCTCGGCCGCGGCGATCCGCTCCGGTGCCGCGGCGGCGCCGGTGAGGATCAGGGTGGGCACCAGGGGTGAGGTGAACAGCGGCAGGCTGTAGTCGAGCTCCAGGCCGGCGCTGACCACCGCGATGGCCGGCGCGGGGCCCTGCCCGGCCGCCTCGCGCGCCTCGGCGAACTCCGCACGCGCGCGTGCCGGGCGGTACCCCTCCTGGCGTACCGTTTCGGCGCCGACGACCACGACGTCGGCCAGCGCCCGCAGCGTGCCGAAGATCCGCATGTCGGTCGCGGTGGAGATGGGCTGCGAACGTCCGTCGTGCTGGGCGGCCCCGTCCAGCGTGGACACCATGTTGGCCCGCAGCCAGGGCACCGGCCCCGCGGGCCCGGGCTCCGGATAGGCGTAGGCGGCGGCAAGCTCGGCAGGACTCCACTCCCGGTCGACCGCATCGCCCCCGGGGGCTGCGCCGGCGACCGCGGCAGCCTCGTCGGAATGCGCAGCCCCCGGCTCCCCTCCGGGAGCACCTGCCGCCGGGGCGCCGGGCGCGGCACCGGAGCCACCATCGGCCCCCGCGGCCCCATGCCCCCCTTCGGCAGCCCCCACCCCGTCATCCCCGGCCGAACCGCCGGAGGCCCTAGGTGCTGTTTCGTCGGTCACAGGGAACAGGCGTCGCATGTCATGGAGTGTGGCACGGCGCTTAGCATGGTGAACCGTGTCGTCCTCCTCCGCCGCGTCCAAGTCGAGCCCGATAGCCGAAGCGAGCCCGCTGTCCCTGTGCGCCCGCGAGCCGCACGTCCCGGCGGACCGGCTGGTCGCCGAGATGGTGCCGCCGCCGCGCTTCGACTCGGTCCGCTTCAGCACGTACATCCCGGACCCGAACCAGCCCAGCCAGATCGAGGCGGTCGGTGTCCTGGAGTCCTTCGCGGCCGGGCTCGGCGGGGCACACGCGAGCGGTGCCGGGAAGGCCAGGCGCGGGTTCCTCGGGTTCGGCAGGCCGAAGGCGCCCAAGGTGCCGGCGGGCCCCCGCGGCGTCTACCTCGACGGCGGCTACGGCGTCGGCAAGACCCATCTGCTCGCCTCCCTCTGGCACGCCACCCCGGCCGAGCCGTCCCTCAAGGCCTTCGGCACGTTCGTGGAGCTGACGAACCTGGTCGGCGCGCTCGGTTTCCAGCAGACGGTCCAGACCCTCTCCGGTCACCGCCTGCTGTGCATCGACGAGTTCGAGCTCGACGACCCCGGCGACACCGTCCTGGTCTCGACGCTGCTCGGCAGGCTCGTCGACGCGGGCGTCGCGCTCGCCGCCACCTCCAACACCCTGCCCGGCAAGCTCGGCGAGGGCCGCTTCGCGGCGGCCGACTTCCTGCGCGAGATCCAGGGCCTGTCGGCCCACTTCCGCCCCCTGCGCATCAACGGCGAGGACTACCGCCACCGCGGCCTGCCCGAGGCACCGGCGCCGTACTCCGACGAACAGGTGACCAAGGCGGCGTACGCCACCGAGGGCGCCTCGCTCGACGACTTCCCGCATCTGCTGGAGCACCTCGCCCGAGTCCACCCCAGCCGTTACGGCGCGTTGACCGATGGCCTGAAGGCCGTGTGTCTCACGGACGTCCAGCCGATTCCGGACCAGTCCACCGCGCTGCGGCTCGTCGTGCTCGCGGACCGGCTCTACGACCGTGAAGTCCCGCTCCTGGCCTCCGGACTGCCGTTCGACCAGCTGTTCAGCGAGGACATGCTCAAGGGCGGATACCGCAAGAAGTACTTCCGCGCCATCTCGCGACTCACCGCACTGGCCCGCGACGCCAAGGCCCTGATAGCCCACTGACTCCCCCTGGTCAAGGGGGAGTTCAAGCCAAGCCACCCTCGCATTTCAGGCTCTCTTCAGCTCGAAACGTTAAGTTAACCCTGCAAACAACTTTGCCGGGTTAACGTGTTTCTTGACCAACGGTTGACCAAGCGTTGGCGCGCGCCATAGGTGTGGACTGTCTGGAGGGGGGCGCATGTTCCGAGGTACGACGGCACGGACCGTGATTTCGCTCCTCGCCGCCGTCCTGCTCGCCCTCCAGTTCTTCGCACCCGGCGCTTCCTTCGCACATGCGCATACGGTCAGTCAGGCAGAGGCCAAGGCTCAGCCCGGAATCAAGCACTCCGGCAAGGCACTACGCGACGAGACCCTCACGTTCCGCCACTGCATGCCGTCGGGCCAAGGGGACCCGACCGGCCCACTGCGCGGCCGGGACCAACTGCGTTTCGCCGACACCGGACCCCAGGCACCCGACCGGCCGTTGCTCACCCGGGACCCCGCGTCCGCGCACCAGCCGGGCACACCCGGCGGCGCGCGTCAGCGCACGTCGAGATCCGCGACGTCCCACACTCCCGCGGGGCTCCAGGTCTTCCGCTGCTGAGAGCCAGCGGAATCCCCCCACCCCTGTCATGAAAAGCCACACCGACGCGCCGTCGCGGCGCGCCAGGAGGAGTCACCACACATGCAGCCCCTCATCGACAACGCCCGTACGTTCGGACAGCGCCCTGAGGAGTTCGCCAAACTGGCCGCAGGGCAGTCCCCGCAGGTCCTCTTCATCACCTGCTCCGACTCCCGGGTCGTACCGGCACTGATCACGGGCGCCCGCCCCGGCGAGCTCTTCGAGCTGCGCACCGCGGGCAACATCGTCCCGCCGTACGCCTCCGCGCACCCCACCAGCGAGGCGGCCACCATCGAGTACGCCGTGGAGGTCCTCGGCGTCAGCGACATCGTGGTCTGCGGCCACTCCCACTGCGGTGCCGTCGGCGCGCTGGTGCGCGGCGAGGACCTGAACGCCGTACCGGCGGTGCGCGACTGGCTCGCGCAGGCCGACCCGCGCCCGACGGGCACCGTCGAGGACCCCGAGGTCGCCGAGGGTGTCCAGGCCCACGTGCTGACGCAGCTGCTGCGGCTGCGCTCGTACCCTTTCATCGAGAAGAAGCTGAAGGAGCGTCAACTGAACCTGCACGCCTGGTATTACGAGGTGCACAAGGGCGCCGTGCGCGTCCACAGCGCCGAGACCGACGCGTTCGAGGCGCTGTGAACGCCATGATGACCAAGTTCCCTCACCTGCGGCAGGACTTCGCCGCCTCGTTGGTCGTCTTCCTGGTCGCGCTGCCGCTGTGCGTCGGTGTGGCCGTCGCCTCCGGCGTGCCGGCCGAGCTCGGTCTCGTCACCGGCATCGTCGGCGGCATCGTCACCGGGTTGATGCGCGGCAGCAGCCTTCAGGTCTCGGGCCCCGCCGCCGGTCTGACCGTGCTGGTCTTCGAGGCCGTCCAGGAGTTCGGGCTGCCGGTCCTCGGTGTGCTGGTGCTCGCCACCGGCCTGCTCCAGCTCCTCATGGGCGTCCTGAAGCTGGGGCGCTGGTTCCGGGCCATCTCGGTCTCCGTCGTCGAGGGCATGCTGGCCGGTATCGGCCTTGTGCTCATCGCCGGACAGCTCTACTCGGTCGCGGACGCCAAGGCGCCCGCCTCCGGCCTGGAGAAGATAGTCGGGCTGCCCGGCGCGCTCGTCGACGCCACCGGGAACACCGGGGCGCTGGCCTCGATCGGACTGGGCGCCGGCACCATCGCCGTACTGGTGCTGTGGAAGCGCATGCCGCGCCAGGTGCGTACGGTTCCGGGGCCGCTCGCCGCGGTGGGCCTGGCGACAGCCGTGGCCGCCGTGTTCTCCCTGCCGGTCGCCACGGTCGAGGTCAAGGGCCTGCTGGGCGCCATCCAGCCGCCCGGTGCGGACGCCTTCGGCGAGCTCGCAAGCGTCGGCGTGCTGGCCACGATCGTCGCCTTCACCCTCATCGCGTCGGCCGAGTCGCTGTTCAGCGCGGCGGCCGTGGACCGGCTGCACGACGGGCCGCGCACCGAGTACGACAAGGAACTGATGGCGCAGGGCGCGGGCAACGCGGTCTGCGGTGTGCTCGGCGCGCTGCCGATGACGGCGGTCATCGTGCGCAGCTCCGCCAACGTCCAGGCCGGCGCGAAGACCAAGGCGTCCCGGGTGATGCACGGCGTGTGGCTGCTGCTGTTCGCGGCGCTGCTGCCCGCCACGCTGGCACTGATCCCGATCCCCGCACTGGCCGGCATCCTGGTCCACGCGGGCTTCAAGCTCATCCCCTTCCGCGGGATCGTCTCCCTGTGGCGGGGCCACCGGGGCGAGGCGCTGATCCTCGTGGTCACCGCCGTCTCCATCGTCGCGGTGAACATGTTCGAGGGCGTGCTGATCGGTCTGGCCCTGTCGGTCGCCAAGACCGCCTGGCAGGCCTCGCACGTGAAGCTGGAGGTCGTCGACAAGGGCGCCGGACCGATCCAGGTGTGCCTGTCGGGCAACGCGACCTTCCTGCGGCTGCCGAAGATCCTCGACAGCCTGGAGTCACTGCCCCAGGACCGCCCGGTGGAGCTGAACCTCTCCGAGGTGCACCACTTGGACCACGCCTTCCGTACGGCCCTGGAGAACTGGGCCGAGCGGCACAGCGCGGTGGGCACGGAACCGGTGCGGGTCACCGCTCCCTGACCGCCGTATGACCTCTGGTCCGGGGCCGGGCATGGCCCCGGACCAGACGCCGGGCATATCGTTGCAGGAGCAGACCTCGGACAGCCGTCGGCGAAGGAGGTCGTCATGCTGGAGGAGCTGCTGGGCGCGGCCGCGGGAGTGGGTGCCGCGGGCCTGGTGTACGTGGCGGCTGCCGCACGGGTCGTCAAACAGTACGAGCGTGGGGTGGTCCTCCGGCTCGGACGGCTGGCGGGGGAGGTACGGCCCCCCGGATTCACCTTGATCGTTCCGATCGTGGACCGGCTGCACAAGGTCAACATGCAGATCGTCACGATGCCGGTGCCGGCCCAGGAGGGCATCACCCGCGACAACGTGACCGTGCGTGTGGACGCGGTCGTGTACTTCAAGGTGGTCGACCCGGCGAACGCGCTCATCAAGGTCGAGGACTACAAGTACGCGGTGTCGCAGATGGCGCAGACATCCTTGCGTTCCATCATCGGCAAGAGCGATCTGGACGATCTGCTCTCCAACCGCGAGAAGCTCAACCAGGGCCTTGAACTGATGATCGACAGCCCGGCCATCGGCTGGGGCGTGCAGGTGGACCGCGTCGAGATCAAGGACGTGTCCCTGCCGGACACGATGAAGCGCTCGATGGCCCGGCAGGCCGAGGCGGACCGCGAGCGGCGGGCCCGGATCATCAACGCGGACGCCGAGCTCCAGGCGTCCAAGAAGCTGGCCGAGGCCGCCCACCAGATGGCCGACGCGCCCTCCGCACTCCAGTTGCGGCTGCTCCAGACGGTGATGGCGGTGGCGGCGGAGAAGAACTCCACCCTGGTCCTGCCCATCCCGGTGGAACTGCTCCGCTTCCTGGAGCGGGGCGAGGACCACGAGCACCACGTCAAGCGCACCCCGGAGCCGAACGCGGGCAAGGCCCTGGAGGGTTCCGCCGACAAGGACGCCCACCCGGCCGTCGAACCCACGGCCGAGCGGGACGTCGAGCGGACGGTCGAGGACATCATCGAGGACGCCACGGGGAAGTGACACGAGCTACGCGCGTGGTTCACGCGACTCGCACCAGGTGATAGACACGGCGGGGTCACAGTTCCTGTCCGCCAGCAGGAAGGTTTCCCCATGTCCGAGAACACGACCACCGACGGTACGTCACGTCGTCAACTCCTGGCCCGCACCGGCGCGTTGGGCGTCTCGATCGCCTTCGCCGGCAATCTCACCGAACTCTTCGCGGGCACGGCCGCCGCACAGAACCTCGGCCACACCGCATACGGCCCGCTGGTCCCCGACCCGAAGGGCCTGCTCGATCTGCCGGAAGGTTTCCGCTACCGGGTCCTCTCCCGCGAGGGCGACCGGCTGCGCTCCGGTGAGGGCCTGGTCCCCTCCAACCACGACGGCATGACGGCCCTGCCCGGCAGGCACGGCCGCGTCCACCTGGTCCGCAACCACGAGAACCGCGCCGACGGCAGAGTTCCCGTCCCGACGGTCGAGGGCCTCACCTACGACCCGGCCGGCAAGGGCGGCTGTACGGCCCTGACACTCGACCGGCACGACAAGGTCCTCTCCGAGCGGGTCGCCATCGCCGGTACGGCCGTCAACTGCGCGGGCGGGCCCACGCCTTGGGGCACCTGGCTGACCTGCGAGGAGACCGAGGACCGGGCGGGCACCAACGGCTACACCAAGGACCACGGCTTCATCTTCGAGGTCGACCCGGCGAACCCGCACCGCTCGGGCGCGGTGCCGCTGACCGCGATGGGCCGCTTCCAGCACGAGGCCATCGCGGTGGACCCGCGGCGCGGCATCGTCTACGAGACCGAGGACGCCTTCGAGAAGCCCTTCGGCCTCTTCTACCGCTTCCTGCCGCACCAGCCGCACGGCGGCCTGGGCACCCTGCGCGCCGGCGGCCGCCTCCAGGCGATGCGGGTGCCGGGCGTCCCCGACCTCTCCTCGATCCAGGAGACGGGCGCGAGCTTCGGGAACATCGAGTGGGTCGACGTACCGGACCCCCTGGCCACCCGGACCCCCATCCGCCACCAGGACTTCGGCCCGAAGGGCATCACCCACGCGCAGAAGCTGGAGGGCTGCTACTGGGGCGGCCGCTGCGTCTACTTCGTCTCGTCCTTCGCCCGCAGGGCGGAGGGCTCGGCGGCGGACCACTACGGCCAGATCTGGCGCTACGACCCCGCCGGGCGCCGCCTCACCCTGGTGATCGTCTTCGGTCCCGACACGGACCTCCAGCTTCCCGGCGAGTCCCCGGACAACATCTGCCTCGCCCCCAGCGGCGGGCTCATGGTGTGCGAGGACGGCAACGGCGCCCAGCACGTCTTCGGCGTGACCCGACGCGGCGAGGTCTACGCGATGGCCCGCAACGCCCAGAACATCGGGACGCCCGAGGAACCGGAGTGGGGCGAGTTCGCCGGGGTCACCTTCTCCCCGGACGGCGGGACGATGTACGTGAACTGCTACACGCCGGGCACCACGTTCGCGGTGACGGGACCCTGGCGCAGGTAACCGCCCCGTCACACCTCCCCACGCGGAGGGCCGCTCTCCGACCGTCCTCTAACCTGAGCGGCATGAACGCTCCGGGGGATCTCGTCGACGGCCGGTTCGAGCTGGTGGAACGGCTCGGCAGTGGCGGAATGGGCACCGTGTGGCGGGCTCGCGACACGGTGCTGCACCGCGAGGTCGCGCTCAAGGCGGTGCGGTCCGACGCGGACACGGTCGGCGTGATGCGCGAGCGGGTGCTGCGGGAGGCGCGGGCACTGGCGCGGCTGAGCCATCCGCATGTGGTGACGGTTCACCAGATCGTCGCCGCCGAGCCGCATCCGTGGATCGTGATGGAGCTGGTGCCGGGCGTCTCGCTGCAACGGCGACTGGACGACGGCGCCTTGACGCCCGTGGCCGCGGCCCGGCTGGGCCGGCAGGTGCTCGCCGCGCTGCGGGCCGCGCACGCCGCGGGCATCCAGCACCGGGACGTCAAGCCCGCCAACATCCTCATGCGCCCCGACGGCGACGCCGTCCTCACCGACTTCGGCATCGCCGCGCTCCAGGGCACGACCGGCCTCACGGCGACGGGCGAGTTCGTCGGTTCGCCCGAGTACATGGCGCCGGAACGGATCCGGGGCCACGACGACGGCCCGGCGGCCGACCTGTGGTCCCTGGGTGTGGTCCTGTACGTGTGCGTAGAGGGCGTCAGCCCACTGCGCCGCCCCACCACCCTCGCCACCCTGGCCGCCGTACTCGACGACCCGCTCCCGCCGCCGACCCGCTCGGGCCCGCTGGCGCCGGTGCTCGAAGCCCTGCTGGTCCGCGACCCGGCGGCGCGCCCGGACGCCGCCCGGCTGGACGAGATGCTCGCTCAGGTGGAGACGGGGACGACGCCGGTCTGGGCCGCCCCGCCCGGGGTGACGACCGTGGCACCGCAGCCGACACCCACACAGGTGGACACCCCGCGCCCCACGGTTCCCGCTGTTCCCACGGGAGGAGGCAGACCCCGTCGCCGCACTCCCCTCTTGGTGGCCACGGCGTTGGCCGTCGCCGCGGCGGCGGCGCTCGTCCTCACCCTGCGCCTCGGCGACACGGGTGGCGACGACAAGGACCGCGCCACGACACCGGCGCCGACCGCCGCCGCCACCACCACCGGCTCCCCCGTCCCGGCAAAGCAGCGACCGACCCCGGCCACCCCCACCCCGACACCGGCCGGCGGCCGCTGGATCGCCCAGCTCCACTCCGAACCCGTCTCCGCCGGCGCCGCGAACCGGGACCGTCGGCTCGCCGTGCTCCGCCAGTCCGTACCGGAGACCGCCGTCCTCCGCAGCGACGACCACGCGTCCCTGCGCCCCGGCTACTGGGTGTTCTACGCCCCCGGCCCCTTCACCGACGGCCACGCCGCCCTGACCTTCTGCGCCGAGCGGGGCCGCACCTCGCCGAACACCTGCATCGGCCGCTATGTGAGCACGGACGCGACCGACTCCGCGCTCCAGTGCCGCCCTCCGGTCACCGCACCGACGGGCAGTTGCACACGCGACGACTGAGAGGCTCCCTGGGCAGTCCGCTCCCGCCGGGCGGGTGACACGGGCTCGGCACACCCATACCTGTACCGATATGACCATCTGATCCCCATATCTTCATGCGGTGATCACACTTGTACGACATATCGCCGCCGTCTGTGCCCTGAGCGCGGCCCTGAGCGGGCTCGCCGCCTGCGGGGCGCCGGAGGCCACCCGCGCTCCCCACCCGGCGTCCAGCACCACCGTGACCAGCTCGCCCTCGGCCAGACCTCCCACCCTCGCCCCCGGCCCCGCCGGTCTGACCCCGGTCTTCGAGCACGGACCGCAGACCGGGGGCAAGACGGTCGCGCTCACCTTCGACGCCGACATGACCGCAGGTCAGGGGGCGCGGGCGGCACGCGGGGAACGGTTCGACAATCCGGGGCTGGTCGCGGCGCTGCGGGAGCTGAAGGTGCCGGCAACGGTGTTCATGACGGGGCGGTGGGCCGAGGAGTATCCGCGGCAGGCCCGGTCCATCGGGCGGGACCCGCTCTTCGAGGTGGCCAACCACTCCTACAGCCACTACGCCTTCACCGAGGACTGCTACGGGCTGCCGACGGTCGGCGAGGAGCGGATGCGGGCGGACGTGGAGCGGGCGTACGCGGCGTTCCGGAAGGTGGGTGTCCGGGACGCGATGCCGTACTTCCGGTTTCCCGGGGGCTGCTACGACCGGCGGGCTCTGAAGGCGCTCGCCGCGGTCGGTGTCACCGCCGTGCAGTGGGACGTGGTGAGCGGGGACGCCTTCGCGACAGACGCCCGCGCCGTTGCCCAGGAGGTGCTGGACGGGGTGCGGCCGGGATCCGTGGTCGTCCTGCACTGCACGCTCAGCGCCGCCCCGACGACCGAGCGGGTGGTCCGGCGTGTCGTGCCCGAGCTGCGCGCGAGGGGGTTCCGGTTCGTGAAGGTGTCCGAGCTGATCGGGGCCGCCGGCGGGCGGGGCTGAGGCTCGTACGCTGGACGTATGAGCGAGGACCAGCCCACGAACGACTACTGCCTGATCGACGCGACCAGGCCGCCCAAGGCCGACGGGCCGCCGTACGCGGAGTGTGTGCTGTGCCGGGAGCCGACGGAGTACCCGGAGTCGTACAAGGGGATCACCATGTGCCCGGTGTGTGAGTGGCAGGAGGCGCAGCGGACCGCCTGTTCAGGGTGACGGTCCGTTCAGGGTGATCTTCGGGAGGTGAGCGCGCAGGCCACGGCGGTCGCCGCCGCCGTGAGCAGGGCCGCGGCCGCCAGCGGCAGCAGGGGCAGGGGGACGGTGCCCGAGCGGGAGCCGGTGACCAGGCCGCTGACCGCCGCCTGGGCCGGGGAGCCGGTCACCACCACGGCCAGCAGGGCCGCGAGCAGCATCGCGGGGACCGCGCGGCCGGTCGAGCGCAGCAGCGGCCAGGTGGTGAGGGCGCCCACGGCCGTACCGAGCAGGGCACAGGCCAGCGTGGCGAGCAGCCCTGCCGCGCCCGCCGGCAGCCGGGATACGCGCGTCTGGTGGTCCGCGCTCACGGGGTCGCTGATGAGCGCGACGACGACGGTGGCGACCGTGCCGACGAGTGCCGCGGCGGTCAGCGCCACGAGCAGCGCGGCGAGGTGCGCCCGCCCGGGACCGGCCGCCGCGGAGACACAACCGCGGGCGGCGGGCGGCTCGTTGGTGACGCAGATCCGCACCAGCCAGGCGGCGACGGGCAGCAGGCCCGCGGCCGTGAAGCCCAGCGAGTCGAGGACGGGCTGGCCGCCCTGCACGCCGATGCCGAGGAACGCGGCGTACAGGATGAACGGCGGCAGCCAGCGCTGCGAGCGGACCAGCAGGGCGGTCTGGTAACTGAGCAGGGCGGTCATCATCGGCTCTCGTCGTCGGGGGTCGGTCTCGGCTCCGTCGCGGGCGGGTCCTGGCGCACGCTCACCACGTGCCAGGGCGGGCGGGCCGTCAGCAGGGCGCGCAGGAGGACGTCGGAGTGGGAGGCCGGGAGGGTGAGGCGGTGGGTGCCGGGCTCGGGTTCCTCGGCCGATATGACCGTACGGGTCGCGTCGGCGGGGAGTTGGGCGCCGTGCGCGCCCTGGACGACGACGGTCATGTGCGGGCCGGCGGGTTCCGCGGCCGCCCGTTCCGTACGGAGGTCGAGGCCCGCGTCCCGCACGGTGTACGTCGCGTCCGGCGCCCCCGCCAGGCGGCTGGGGTCGTGGTCCACGAAGACCACGGCGGTGCCGTCCGCGGTGCGTTCGGCGACGGCCCGCTCCAACTCCTCGCGGGCGGCGGCGTCGAGGCCGGTCCACGCCTCGTCCAGGACGAGCAGCTGCGGTTCGGCAAGGAGTGCCTGCACGACGGCGACCTTCTGGCTGCTGCCCTTCGACAACTGGGTCATGGGCGTACGGGCGTAGGCGGCGGCGCCGAAGCGGTCGAGCCACTCCAGGGCGGCCCGGGCGGCCGCGGGGCGGGAGAGGCCGTGGACCTTGCCGAGGTGGGTGAGGTAGCCGAGGGCGGTGAAGGGGAGGGCCGTGGGGAACCGCTCGGGGACGTAGGCGGTGCGGGGGCGGCCGGTGATACGGCCCTCGGTCGGGGCGTCTATGCCGGCCAGGAGACGGAGCAGGGTGGACTTGCCGGTGCCGTTGGGGCCATCGACGCGGATGAGGTCGCCGGGGGTCACGGTGAGGTGGACGCCACGTAAGACCCAGGGGCCGCGCAGGCCGTAGCGGCGGCCCACGTTGTCCAGACGAAGATCGCGTTGCATGGGGATCATCATCTCTCGGGGTTGGCACACTTGAGGACGTGAACAGCGATCCGACGCCCACGACCGACAGCCCGTTCCGCTCCGAGCCGAGCGCCCGCGACCAGGCACGGCAGTTCGTGCTGCCCATGGTCGTCCGCATGGAGAAGAGCGCGCCCCCGGCCCGCACCGACGCGCTGGAAACCGCCGCCCGCGCCGTGCTGGTGATCCTCAGCGACGAGCGGTCGGCCGGCGAGGGCGAGTGGGCGCGGGCGATGCGGGACTGGCAGGACGCCCGGATCCGGAAGGTCGTGCGGCGGGCTCGTGGCGCCGAGTGGCGGCGCGCGGAAGGGCTGCCGGGCATCACCGTCACCGGCAAGTCGGCCGAGGTGCGGGTCTTCCCGCCCGTGCCGTTGGACGGCTGGCCCAAGGAACTGGCGAAGCTCCAGGTCTCCGGTACCGATCTCGACGATCCGGAGCCGCCCGTGGACGCCGATCCGGCGGGGCCCGTGCTGTGGCTGAACCCCGAGCTCGACATGTCGGCCGGCAAGGCGATGGCGCAGACCGGGCACGCGGCGCAGCTCGCCTGGTGGGAGCTGTCGGACGAGGAGCGGGCCGCCTGGCGCGACGCGGGGTTCCCGCTGGCGGTGCGCGGCGCCGAGCCGGGGCGCTGGCGTGAGCTGACGGGCGGAGGGCTGCCGGTGGTGCGGGACGCGGGGTTCACGGAGATCGCGCCCGGGTCGTGCACCGTCGTCGCCGATCATCCGGCGCTGCGGTAGGCCTCCCGGCCTTTGAACATCCCCGGCGCCCGGCGCGTACGACCTTGCGGGGCCGTCGACGGGGGCGCGGGCACCTGGGCGCGGGGCGTGGCTGGGCGTGGGCGCGAACCTCAAATGTTGCTCTGAAGGTGTCCCCCGAGCGATTCGGGCGGGGCGGGCGGGGCCATACCCCCGTCACGAACCGACACGTCCGAGGAGACGGGACAGCGGGCAGGGAAGAGGCCGAGGAGGGGCGATGGAGCGACTGGGTACGGGCATCGGATGGCGTCCGGAGATCGCGGAGGCGGTGGAGCGCATGCCGGGCATCGACTGGGTCGAGGCCGTCGCCGAGAACGTCTGCCCCGGACATCTCCCCGAGTCCCTGGTGCGGCTGCGGGAGCGCGGCGTGACGGTGGTCCCGCACGGCGTCTCGCTCGGCCTCGGCGGGGCGGAGCGGCCCGACGCCGGGCGGCTGGCCGCGCTCGCCGAGCGGGTCGAGGCACTGGGGTCGCCGCTGGTCACCGAGCACATCGCGTTCGTACGGGCGGGCGGGTCACTGACCGCGTCCCCGCGCCTGGAGGCGGGCCACCTGCTGCCGGTACCGCGCACCCGGGACGCCCTGGAGGTGCTGTGCGAGAACGTGCGGATCGCCCAGGACGCGCTGCCCGTGCCGCTCGCCGTGGAGAACATCGCCGCGCTGATCGCGTGGCCGGGCGAGGAGATGACCGAGGGCCAGTTCCTGTACGAGCTCGCCGACCGCACGGGCGTGCGGCTGCTGATCGACGTGGCCAATCTGCACACCAACCACGTCAACCGGGGCGAGGACCCGGCCAAGGCGCTCGCCGAACTGCCGCTGGAGGCCATCGCGTACGTCCATGTCGCGGGCGGCATCGAACGCGACGGCGTCTGGCACGACAGCCACGCCCACCCCGTCCCGCAGCCGGTCCTGGACGTCCTGGCCGACCTCGCGTCCCGGGTGTCCCCGCCGGGGGTGCTGCTGGAGAGGGACGAGAACTTTCCGGAACCGGCGGAGCTGGAACGGGAGTTGGCGTCGATCCGGAGGGCTCTGGAGACGGGGGCGGCGGAGAGGGAGGCGAGCGCCGGGGGAGTCTCCCGGGAAACGGCACGCGTACCGGAGAACTCCGCGGCCTCCGACCACCTCGCGGAACTCGCCCCCGCCCGCCAGCGCCTCGCCCTCGCCCAGGCCGCCCTGCTGTCCGCGCTCGTTGCCGGTACGCCGGTGCCGGAGGGGTTCGACCGGGTGCGGCTCGGCGTGCAGGCACGGGCCCTCGCCGGGAAGCGGGCGGACGTCGTGGCGAAGGTGGCACCCGAACTGCCGGTGATCCTCGGGAACGGGTACCGACGGGCCTTCCTGGCGTACAGCCACGGGCACCCGATGACGGACGGCTATCGCCGTGACGCCCTGGACTTCGCCGGACACCTGCTGGCAGAGGGGCGGCTCGAAGACGCGCGGGTGCGCGCGGAGTTGCGGGAGTGGTGGCTGGAGCGGTCGGGACCGAAGCCGCACTCGCGGCGACCGGGGGTACGGCTGGCCCGGGCCACGCGGCGGGTGCTGCTGCGGCGGTGAGCCGCGTCGCCTACGCCAGCCACCGTCCCCCCGCTGGACGCGGTCATCCCCGCTCAGTGTGCCGGGGTTAACACCCCGGCCCGCGACTCCGGCGACTCGCCCCTTTCCTCCCCCTCTGCCGCCGTACGCCACCCACCCTTACTCCCCCATTCGCCCGTATCCACCCCGGTTGCAACCATTCGCTCCTGTACGGCAGTTGGCGTAGACCCCGGGGTACCCCGAAGTAATATGCCAACCCCACCCCCGAAGCGCACTAACGTGCGGTGCCGCAACAGGAGGCACCATGCGACCGCGACCCCCGATCAACGGCCGAGGCATCTTCAGCGGCACCGGGCTCATCATCACCGGCCTGGCGGCGACGCTGTTGGCGATGATCTTCCCGATCTGGTCGTACGCCGACCGGTCCGGGACCGGTCTGGACACGCTCAACGCCGAGACCGTCTCGACCGGGTACGGGCCGCTGTCCGCGCTCGACCGGGACTTCGTCACGAAGGTCCGGCTGGCGGGGCTGTGGGAGCTGCCCGCCGGGGAGCAGGCGCGGCAGAAGGGGGCGACCCCCGCCGTACGGACCGCGGGGCAGCACCTCGTCGAGGGGCACGCGTTCCTCGACGAGCGGGTGCGCGACGTCGCAGGCAAGCTCAGCCTGGCCCTGCCCAACGAGCCCACCGGGCAGCAGCAGGAGTGGCTGGCGACCCTGAACTCCGCCGAAGGCGCTGAGTACGACCGGCAGTTCGCCAACATCCTGCGTCTGGCGCACGGGAAGGTGTTCTCCGTCGTCGCCCAGGTGCGCGCCAGTACGCGCAACACCCTCGTCCGCAAGCTCGCCGACGACGCCAACACCACGGTGCTGGACCACATCACGGTCCTGGAGGCCACCGGGTACGTCGACTTCGACGCCCTGGCCCGCGACATGGTCGCCGACAGCACTCCGCCGCTGACGCCGTCCCCCGCTCCGCCCGGTCCGACCGCAGACCCGGCGCCCCCCCGCCCCCTTGCCCCCCCCCCCCCCCCCGCCCCCCGCGAAAACCCAACGCCCGCCCCCCCCCCCCCCCCCGCCGGCCGCACCCAGGGCCTAGA
>CBFGZZ010000133.1:0-21178 GCA_965653385.1 uncultured Streptomyces sp.
TCAGCTCACCCCCGCCGGCGTCCCGACCTCACCGGTCCGCTTCAGTTTCTGCCAGTGCAGGCGGCCGCCCGTCAGCGCGGTGATGCAGGAGTGGATGAGGACGAGGTACATCATCTGGCGGTAGGCGAGCTGCTGGAGCGGCATCATCAGCAGATAGCGGTACTTCTCACGGTCCAGGCGGAAGGCGTACGCCGCGCACAGCAGCTGAACCCCCAGCACCGCCAGCCACGCCAGCAGCGCCGCCGTGAAGTCGACGAAGATCATCGAGTAGACGGTGAAGACGTCGATCAGCGGGGCGAAGACCGGCGTGACGATCTGGAAGATCACGACGAGCGGCATGCCGACCCGGCCGAAGCGGCCCGAAGCGCCCTTGTCCGTCAGGGACTTGCGGTGCTTCCACAGGGCCTGCATGGTGCCGTAGGACCAGCGGTAGCGCTGCGACCACAGCTGCTTCAGGGAACCCGGCGCCTCGGTCCACGCGCGCGCGTGCTCCTGGTAGACGACCCGCCGGCCCGCGCGGTGCATGGCGATGGTGATGTCGGTGTCCTCGGCGAGGGTGTCCTCGCTCATGCCGCCGACCTCCAGGACCGCCTCGCGGCGGAAGGCGCCGATCGCGCCGGGGATGGTCGGCATGCAGCGCAGCAGGTCGTACATGCGGCGGTCGAGGTTGAAGCCCATCACGTACTCGATGTGCTGCCAGGCGCCGATGATCGTGTCGCGGTTGCCGACCTTGGCGTTGCCGGCGACCGCGCCGACCTCGGGGTCGGCGAAGGGCTGCACCAGTTGCCGTACGGTGTCGGGCTCGAAGACCGTGTCGCCGTCCATCATCACGACGATGTCGTGACTGGCGCTGCGCACGCCGTGGTTGAGCGCCGCGGGCTTGCCCGCGTTCTCCTGGCGGATGACGCGGACGTTGGTCATGCCGAGTTCGTGGGCCGCGTTGCGCGCGATCTCGGAGGTGCCGTCCGTCGAGCCGTCGTCCACGACGATGATCTCGATCGGGTGGGTGCTCTTCGACAGCGATTCGAGGGTGTTGGCGATGCACTCCTTCTCGTTGTACGCCGGGACGATCACGCTCACCGGCTGGTGGACGGGCGGTCCCCAGCTGAACCGGCGTTTGTTGCGCTGCCGGTAGTGGCGGCGGGCGAGGAGCAGCATCATGCCGAAGCGGCCCAGCACGGCGACGCCGACGACCATGAGGCCCACCGACAGCACCGGAACCGACCATTCGGCGACGGCCACGGCACCGATCAGGGCCTTGCCCTCGTAGAGGGTCGCGCCGGTGGCCTCGCGGTGGGCGGCCTGGAGGTTGGAGGTCCCCGAACCACCGGTCTGCCCATTCGGGCCTTGCTGCGGCCGGCCGCCGGGCTGTCGGCCGGAACCCGGAGCGGAGCCTTCCGCCTGCTGGCCGTTGGCCTGCTGCCCGCTCGCCGACTCCTCCTGCTGGATGGCGCCGCTGATCGTGGTGAAGGTGTAGCCCTTCGCCTTCATCTTCTCGATGTACTTCGGCAGGGCCTTGATCGTCTGCGACCGCTCGCCGCCGGCGTCGTGGAAGAGGACCGACGCGCCTGCCCCGTCCTCCGGCGTCGCCCACTTGACGATCTTCGAGACCCCGGGCCGCTTCCAGTCCTCGCTGTCGGTGTCGACGAAGACGCTGGTGTAGCCGTCCTCGCCGAGCTTCTTGTAGACGGGCCAGCTGTAGTTGTCGATGGCGTCCGTCTCCGACGAGTACGGCGCCCGGAACAGCGTCGTCGTGATGCCGGCCGCGCCCGCGAGCGCCAGCTGCGTCTGCTGCATCTCGCGGTTGACGCGGGCGTCGCTCTGGTAGGAGAGGTCGACGTGGGTGAAGGTGTGGATGCCCACCTCGTCGCCCTGCTCGACCATGTCCGCGACGATCCCCGGGTAGCGCGACACCATCGAACCGACCACGAAGAACGTGGCGGGTATGTCGTACTTATCGAGGATCTGCAGAACTTGCGGCGTCCAGGTGGGGTTCGGGCCGTCGTCGAACGTGAGCGCGATCGTCTTGTCCGGGACGGAGACGGTGGTGGCCTGGCCGCCGCGGAAGGTGAGGATCGGTCCGCCGTCGAGGATCTTGTCGGGGACCTTGCTGGAGCTGGCCCCCGTGCGCACCCGCTGGTCGCCGCCGACCTCGGCGCGCAGATAGCCGTCGAGCAGCATGACGCTGGTCAGCGCGAGCAGGAGCAGCAGAGCCAGGATGACCCGGGGTTTCTGGAGGGCCGCGGCCTTGCCCGCCACCCGCTCGATGCGGGAGGGGGCGCGACGGCGGCGACGTGAGGGCGTCGTCGTGGACATGAGTGGGGCTGCGCTCCGGTCAGTTGGCGGCCGCGGCGGGCGATGCGGAGGTGGACGGGACGGGGGCGCCCGACGGCGCCGCCGAGGGGGTTCCGCTGGGCGGGGCGACCGGGTTGCCGATACCGCCCTGGGGCTGGTTGCCCGGGCCCCCGCCGCCGGGACCGCCCTGGCCGTTCGCGAAGGGCAGCAGCTCGGACGGAGTGAGCGAGGTGCCGATGCCCATGAAGGCCATGCCCAGCACGACCGCGTACCCGAGACAGGCGAGGCCGACCAGGATGCCGACGCGACGCAGCAGCTTGGAGCGGCGTCCGGAGTTGTCAACGAACACGGGTCCCTCGGCGGATCCGTTGCCGCGTTTGCGGCGGCGACCGCGCACGGCGGGTGCGGCGGCGCCGTTTTCGATGGCAGGCTCGGAATGCATTCCCCGGATATTAGGGAGCCTTTATGTGCGCACAGCTCTGCACTCCATGTGAGAAGCCCATGAGAAACGTCTTAACCTGTCCGTTCCCTGAGAGTTTTGGCGAAACTCTGCGCACTTCACAGCCGCGTGAAAGGAGTTGAGGGCCTGGACCTGGATGAGTGTGAGACATTTCCGTCCGGGACAGGTACCGGGTTTTCGGGCCCGAGACAGAAATCACGAAAGCGGGTACACACGCAATGCGGAGTCTCCATACGGCGACGGCCGGGCTCACCTGCATGTTCGCACTGGCCGTCACGGGGTGCTCCGCGGGCTCCGACGACACGGCGGACGCGGCACCGCCGACACCGCGGCAGCCCACCGCGCCGGCCGACGCGTCACCCTCCGAGTCGGCCTCGGCGACCACGTCGTACGCCCCCTACGTCAGCGCCACCGAGGCCTCCGACAACGACGCCGCCGGCTCCCCGGTGACGTACAACCTGGCCTTCGTCATCTCCGACGGCAGCGACTGCACCCCCAAGTGGAACGGCAGCACGGCCCTCTCCGACGCGGCCACGAAGTCCCGTATCGCGAAGCTCGTCCAGGACGGCGCCACCGTCCGCGTCTCCTTCGGCGGCGCCTCCGGCACGGAGCTCGCGGCGAGTTGTGACAGCGCGTCCGAGCTGGCGGCGGCGTACGGGAAGGCGCTGGACGCGGCCGGTTCCAGCCAGGCGGACTTCGACATCGAGGGCGACGAGCTGACCGACTCCGACTCGGTGGACCTGCGGTCCGAGGCGATTGCCCTGCTCCAGAAGGAACGCGGCGGCCTGGAGGTCTCCTTCACGCTGCCGGTGATGCCGTCCGGGCTGGACGACGACGGCGTGGCGCTGCTGGAGTCGGCCAACGAGCACGACGTTCAGGTCTCGACCGTGAACATCATGACGATGAATTACGGCGAGTCGTACGACGGGGACATGGGTGACTACGCCCTCACCTCCGCCAAGGCCGCGCACACGCAGTTGAAGGAGCTTTTCGGGATATCGGACGCTGCCGCCTGGAAGGGGATGGCATTGACGTCGATGCTCGGGGTGAACGACGTGGACAACGAGACGTTCACGCTTGATGACGCGGCGCAGGTGCGGGAGTTCGCTGCGGGGAAGGGGGTCGGGTGGGTGTCCATGTGGGCGACGTTTCGGGATCAGGCGTGTGGTGATGATTCGTCTTCGGATGACGCGTTGACGAATTGCAGTGGGGTGGATCAGGAGGAGGGGGCGTTTGCGGAGGCGTTTTCGGGGTGAGCTCGGGGGGGGGCTGTCGTACGCGGGGTGCGGGCGGTTCGTGGCTGGTCGCGCGGTCAGCGTCGGCGGTAGACGATCCGGCCCTCCGCCACCGTCGCCACGCACGTCCCCGCACCCCGTTCCGCGAGTTCCGTCTCATCCCTCACGTCGAACACCGCGAACCGGGCTGCGGAGTGACGCTCCCTCGGTTCCGCGAACGTCACCGGCCACTCGGCGTCGTACGGATCGAGCGCGGGGGTTCCGCCGGGGCGGCCGAGTCGGCCCGTGACCGCCAGTCCGGAGCGGTGCACGGCGTCGCGCACCGCGCGATTGGTCAGTGACTCGCAGGCCGCCCGGACCGTGCCGTGTGCCAGCATCCGCTGTACCGCCCGCCGCGCGCTCGCGCCCCACCGCGCGTCGTCCATGTCCAGGGCCGCCAACGCGTCCCCGGTCAGCGGCTCGGTCCCCAGTTCGTCGGCCTCGCGGGGATCGGGGTGGTAGGCCTCCTCCAGCAGCTCGTTGCCGTGGATGTTGACCAGGCCTGGCGTCAGAATCCCCGGCCACTCCCGCACCCGTGCCCGTGGATGGGCGGCGACCAGGTCCGCCAACCGCCCCGCATCCGCGATCCACGCGCCCTGGACGACGAGCGCATGGCCCCGGGAGTCGGCGTGGATCGTCAGCACGGGCAGGTCAGTTGGAGGCGAGGAGCTTCAGCTCGGGGTGCGCGGTCCCGCCCTCGATCGCGGTGGACGAGATGTGGGAGGCGACCCGCTCGTCGACGGGGTCGTTCGCCGGGTCGTCGTGCACCACGATGTGCTCGTACGTCGTCGTCCGCTGCGCCGGCACCCGACCCGCCTTGCGAATCAGGTCGATGATCTCCAGCCGGTTGGAGCGGTGCTTGGCTCCGGCGCTGGAGACGACGTTCTCCTCCAGCATGATCGAGCCGAGGTCGTCGGCACCGTAGTGCAGCGACAGCTGGCCGATCTCCTTGCCGGTGGTCAGCCAGGAGCCCTGGATGTGCTGGATGTTGTCCATGAACAGCCGCGCGATGGCGATCATCCGCAGGTACTCGAAGATCGTGGCCTGCGTACGGCCCTTCAAGTGGTTGTTCTCGGGCTGGTAGGTGTACGGGATGAAGGCCCGGAAGCCGCCCGTGCGGTCCTGGACATCACGGATCATCCGCAGGTGCTCGATGCGCTCGGCGTTGGTCTCGCCCGTGCCCATGAGCATGGTCGACGTGGACTCGACACCGAGGTTGTGCGCGGCCTCCATGATCTCCAGCCAGCGCTCGCCGCTCTCCTTCAGCGGGGCGATGGCCTTGCGCGGCCGCTCGGGCAGCAGCTCGGCACCGGCGCCCGCGAAGGAGTCGAGCCCGGCCTCGTGGATCCGGGTGATGGCCTCCTCGACCGACACACCGGAGATCCGGGCCATGTGCTCGACCTCGCTCGCCCCCAGGCTGTGGATGACGAGCTGCGGGAACTCCTTCTTGATCGCGGCGAAGTGCTTCTCGTAGTACTCGACGCCGTAGTCCGGGTGGTGGCCGCCCTGGAACATGATCTGGGTGCCGCCCAGCTCGACGGTCTCGGCACAGCGCCGCAGGATGTCGTCGAGGTCGCGGGTCCAGCCCTTGGCCTTGTCCTTGGGAGCCGCGTAGAAGGCGCAGAACTTGCACGCCGTGACGCACACGTTCGTGTAGTTGATGTTGCGCTCGATGATGTACGTCGCGATGTGCTCGGTGCCCGCGTACTTGCGGCGGCGTACGGCGTCGGCGGCGGCGCCCAGCGCGTGCAGCGGGGCGTCGCGGTAGAGGACGAGCGCTTCCTCGGGGGTGATGCGTCCGCCCGCTGCGGCACGGTCGAGGACGGCTGTGACATCAAACGACGTGAGGTCGGCCTTCTCGGTCACCGGGGGCGTCCCTTTCGTCAAGGGGTTGGACGGACCCGACCAGCCTACGCCAGCGTTTTCGGCGTCCGGAGGTCAGGCCGCGTACGCGCCGATCAGCAGCCCCACGAACGCCCCGCCGAGCAGGAACGGCCCGAACGGTATCGCCGTCTTGCGCCCGGCCCTGCGCAGCAGCACCAGGGCCCAGCCGTAGAGCGCCCCGAACAGGAACCCGGCGAAGGTGCCGAGCATGACCGTCGACCAGCCGTACCAGCCCAGCGCCGCCCCCACCCCGAGCGCCAGCTTCACATCGCCGAAGCCCATGCCGCCGGGGTTGACGAGGTACAGCACGTAGTAGCCGGCGCCGAGCGCGAGCGTGGCCCACAGGGCCGTCGGCCAGTCACCGGCGTGCTCGGGTACGAGGGCGACCAGGCCGAGCAGGGCTGGTGCGGCGAGCGCCAGGGTGAGGGTCAGCGGGTTGGGCAGCCGCCGTACCCGGAAGTCGACGACCGTGAGCAGTACGCCGACGGGCGCCAGCAGCAGCCAGACACCCAGCTCGGGCCGGGTGTCGGTGGCGGCGGCGAGGGCGGCGCAGACGAGGGCGGTGGCAGCCGCGAGTCCCGGGGCGCCGGGCCCGTACGGCGGCGTACCGGCCTCGCACCGCCCGCACCGGGCCCGCCCGGACCAGCCCTCGATCGGATGCCCACCCGGACACCGCCCCCGCCACTCCTCCCCCTCCGGCGCGGAGAACCGGTACGCGGCCCGGGGCAGCAGCGCCCCCGCGACGGCACCCCAGAGCGCGGCGACGAGCACCAGCAGGGCGGTGTTCATGACGGTGTCCTGGGTTCGGATATGAGGATCTGTTGAAGGTATCGAGATCTTATGGACTCCCACGGCCCCCGTCGAAGGCGGCGCCGACGACGTACTCAGTAGAGTGCCGCGAGCAACAGCGGTCGGCGTGACACGGGGGAAGACAGCAGTGCGCACAACCATGGCAATCGGCATACGCGGGACCCGGCACCCATGGCGCACCCACGCCGCCCGCGTGTTCCTCGCCCTCTGTGCCCTGGCAGCCCTGTTCGCGACCGCCACGGTCCCCGCCCGGGCGGCCACCGACACGGCACCCCAGGCCGCCTACCTCGCCGACCGCCTCCGCGAGAACCCGGTCCACGTCACCGACCAACTCCCCCGCGAGGTACCGCAGTCCACTGCCCGCGACTTCGCCAGAGTGGCCGAGCGCACCGGTGTTCCGACGTACGTCCTCGTCCTCCCGAGCCTGAGCGGCGCCGACCCGGGACTGCTCGACGCGGTCCACGAGCGGCTCGGCCGGGACGGGCTGTACGTACTCGTCGACGAGTCGAGGGTGACGGACGCCGTCGCGTACGGAGTCGACGCCCCGGCGGACGACGCCCAGACGGTCGCCCTCTACGAACTCCCCTACGACGCGGGCCCGCTGCGCCGCTTCGAGCGCTTCGCCGAGGTCGTCGCGCAGGGCGACGAGAAGGCGGCGGCGCGGGCGGAGGCGGCACGCGGGAAGTACGACGACGGCGCCGAGCCCGCGGACGCGTACATCGGCTCGACCGACCGCAGCGAGCAGTCGTCCCTCACGGGCGTCCTGCTCGTCGTCGTACCGCTGCTGATCCTGGTGCTGGTTCCGTACGTACGGCGCTGGTGGCACCGCCTTTCGCAAGCCCCCCAGCCCAAGGGGGCCAAGCAGACGAAGAAGGGCAAGTCAGGCAAGCAGGGCAAGCAGGCCAAGGGGCCGGTTGTGCCCAAGGCGAGCCGCGCGCTGCGCTGGACCGTCGCGGTCCTGGCCCTCGCCTCCGCCGTCGCCATCGTCGTGGCCGCCCCCCTCGTCTACGGCCAGACCCGGTCGAGCTGGTCACCGCCGCCCCGGGCGTTCGAGCTGAACGCCCGCCTCGACCGGGTGGCGGAAGGCCTGGGCAAGGACCCGGTGTACGCGGACCCGGAGAGCCCGCGGGTCCTGGACGCCGCTCAGCTGGACCGGCTCCACGACCGCATCCGTGCGTTCGCGCGCTCCGAGGGCGGTGGCCCGGTCTTCGTCTCGCTCGTCCCGCAGCTGATGGAGGACGAGTCCGGCGGGGACGAGGCGGCGTTCGCCGCGGCGATCCACGACAAGGTGGGCGAGGACGGCGTGTACGTGGTCGCCGACCCGCTGCACGGCTCGATCGACGTCTTCAACTACGGGCTGCGGCTGGACAGTTACAGCCTCGAATTCGATCTGCCGGAATCCATCACGGTCGGGGACGCCAGTGCCCTCGACGCCGACGACCACCTGATGGGCAGCCGCCTCGCCGCCCTGATGACCGTGCTCGACAAGACCGAGCGCTCCGACGAGCCGGCCACGGCCGACAGCCCGTACCCGGTCACGGACGCCGTGCGCGAGGACGAACTGCCGCCACTCTTCGGCCCCGACTTCTGGTCGGCGCTGTTCCCGGGCGCTCTGGTGGCCGGAGCGGTCTTCGGGGTGGTGGCGGGCCTGCTGGGGATCGTGGGCAGGGTGCTGCGGCGGCGGAAACCGAACCCGGCTGTGTGAGCGTGTGCTCTGGCGAGCCACATACGTACGGGGGGTTGTTGTGAGCCAGGTGCTGTACGGCGAGCGGTCGTGGAATCCGCTGGCGCGGACTGTCGAGTTGACCGGGGACCAGCTGCGGCGCGGCGGCCGGGCGACGCCGCTCGGTGAGCTGAACCTCGGTGCCATGGCCGAGGCGTTCCGGCGCGGGTCCTGGCTCGGGGGCGGCGGGGCGGAACGCCCGCTTCAGCGGCTGGCCGAGGGGCCGGGAATCGTCCCGGTGACCCGCGTCACCGGGACCGCCACGCCGGTGAAGGTACGGCAGGCAGCCGAGTTCGCCCGCGCGCTGGGGGAGTTGGCGGTACAGCGGTGTGGTGGGCCCGAGCAGGTGGCCGCCCTGGCGGACCGGGCCCGGGCCGAGGGCGTGCCGCTGTGGATCGCGCGGCGGTTCGCGCCGGGCCCCGCCGGGCCGGTCGCCGTCGCCGTGGACCGGCGCCTGGTGCGCGTGGACGTGTGGGGGCCCGGGGCTCCCGTCGTCCGTATCCGGGCACCCCACGGGTTCCGCCGGGACTCCCCCCAGCCGGCCAAGGGCCTGTGGCTGACCGTCGGTGACATGACCGCGCAGCTCAGCCTCGACAAGAAGCGGCGCAAGTCGAAGAGTTCCGTCGAGGTGCGGCTGCCCGGGCAGCGCTGGGTGCTGCGGCGGGAGAACGCGACGAGTTCGTGGCTGCTGCGCGACGAACGGCCCGTCGCCCTGCTGACCCGCCCCGCGCGCCGCCCGGTGCCCGAGCCGGGCTCGGTACTGCTCCCGCTGGCCCCGGTGCGGTGGGAGAGCGCCGACCCGCTGGACGTGGTCATGGCGCATGCCTTCGCCGTCGCCTTCGGGCTCGGGGACACGACGGGCCTGGCGCGCTTCCGGTCTCAGCGGCGCCCGGTGGCGGTCGGGGGCGAGCCGATCGCCGTCGACGAGTGGTGGGACCGCCCCTGGTTCACCAACCTCGGGAGCGGCAGCGACGACAACGAGCCCGGCGGCAGCGACGGCTGGGGCTCGGACGGCGGGGACGGCGGGGCCGGCGGCGACTCCGGTGGGGGCGGGGACGGCGGGGGTGACGGTGGAGGCGGCGGCGGGGGCGGCGACTGAGGAGCGGATCACCTGCACCGCGACGGTGCGGCGCGGGAGTTGCCACCGCTGCCGGACCCTCGGCCCCGCTACTCGTCGATCTTCGACAACCGCGCCTCGGGGTTCCCCTCCGCGTCGCTCTCGGATTGGTACAGCAGGTCGTCGCCGGTCGGCCTGATCCGGACGGTGTGCGGTTTCGGGTTGCAGCCGCCGTGGTTGGTCTTCCGGCCCACGGACGTCACGACGAGCTCCTTCGCCGTCACCTTCTTCAGGGTCAGTACGTCGTTGCAGGAGAGGCCGAGCAGGTCCGTCGACCGGAGAGTGCCCAACTCCTCGCCGATGGCGGCCTTGTGCACAGTGAGCCGGAAGGTCCCGGCCGGCAGGGCACCGTTCAGGGCGTTGGCCTTGCCCTCCCAGGTTCCGACATAGCGATCGGGTACGTCGCTTTCGACCGGTGCGCCGGAGACGCCGTCGTCCGGCGCCGCGGGCGCGGGGGCATCGGAACCGGCGTTGGTGTCCTGGCCTCTGCCCGGAAGCAGCTCGAACACGAACACGGTCCCCACCGTCACCGCGGCCAACGCCCCCGCCACCGCGAGCGCCACGGTGCAGCTGAGCCGCCGCCCACGGCCGCCCTCCCCCGGCGTCGAGGCCGCCGCGACCGAGAGGGAGAGTTTCCCGGGCCGGTCGCCTGAGTCGGAGGCGGGGGTGTCCTGCGGCACGGCATCGCGCGGTTCGGGCACGCCCACGGGCGGCACGGTCTCGGGCACAGGCACAGGCACAGGCGCACTGCCCAGGGGCACCCCGCCCACGGGCACCCCGGGCATCACCGGCGGCGGCCCGAACTCCCCCACCGTCGCCGGCCGGCTGAACGCCACCGGCCCCGAGACGACCTCCGCCCCGGTGTCGGCGGCGTCCAGGTTCAGCAGCTGGACCGCACTGCGGCTGACCTGCTCGACCAGCCCGCCCGGCAGCCACCCGCCCGCCACCAGCCGGGCCGCCCCGTCCGGGGCCAGCCGTCGCGCCAGCTCGGTCGGGGCGGGCCGCGCCCCCGGCTCCTTGGCCAGACAGGCCGCCACCAGCTCGCGCACCTCGCCGTCCAGCGGACCGAGTTCGGGCTCCTCGTGCACGACCTTGTACAGCAGCGCCGCCGACGAGTCCCCGGGGAACGGCGGCTCCCCTGTCGCCGCGTACGCCAGCACCGCGCCCAGCGAGAAGACGTCGGCCGCTCCCGTGATGCCCTTGCCGAGGATCTGCTCGGGCGACATGTAGCCGGGGGAGCCGATGGAGACGCCGGTGGACGTCAGGGACGCGGTGCCGTCGGTGGCCCGGGCGATGCCGAAGTCGATCAGCAGGGGGCCGTCCAGGGTCAGCAGGACGTTCGACGGCTTCACGTCCCGGTGCACCAGCCCCAGTTCGTGCACGGCCGCCAGCGCCTCGGCCAGCCCGGCGCCCAACGCCCGTACGGAGTGGGCGGGCAGCGCGCCGGAGTCCGCGACCGCGGCGGCCAGCGAGGGACCCGCCGCGTACCCCGTGGCCACCCACGGCACCGCCGCCTCCGGGTCCGCGTCCAGCACGGGCGCCGTCCAGGCGCCGCCCACCCGCCGCGCGGCGTCCACCTCCCGGCGGAAGCGGGCCCGGAACTCCTCGTCCAGCGCGAAGTGCGGGTGCACGATCTTGACGGCGACCGTACGGCCGCCCGCGCTGCGGCCCAGGTACACCCGGCCCATGCCGCCGGAGCCGAGCCGGCCGAGCAGCCGGTACGGTCCGACGACGGTGGGCTCGTCAACTCCGAGCGGCTGCATCGGCGTCCACCCTTCCCCCGTACGGCTCAATACGCCGGTAAAACTCTACGGCTGGAGCAGATCCACCTTCACGTCCGCCGGGAATCCCGTGGTCGGACCCACCCGGCGTGCGAACTCCGCGACCGCCTCCAGCTGCGGGCCGCCGAAGCGGAAGTCGAGGGTGGTGAAGTACCGCTCCAGGATCCGCTCGTCGAAGGCCTCCCAGCGGGCCGCCTGCTCGGCGACCTTGCCGACCTCCTCCAGGGAGAGGTTGCGGGAGTCGAGGAAGGCCTCGTGGACCTTGCGGGTGATGACCGGCTCGCGCTCCAGGTAGTCCCGGCGCGCCGCCCAGACCGCGAAGACGAACGGCAGCCCGGTCCACTCCTTCCAGAGCGCGCCGAGGTCGTGCACTTCGAGGCCGTAGCGCGGGCCGTCCAGGAGGTTGGCCCGCAGCGCGGCGTCTCCGATGAGTACGGCCGCCTCCGCCTCCTGCATCATCACGCTGAGGTCGGGCGGGCAGGTGTAGTAGTCGGGGCTCACGCCGTAGCGCTCGGCGAGCAGCAGCTGGGCCAGGCGGACCGAGGTGCGCGAGGTGGAGCCGAGAGCGACCCGGGCTCCGTCCAGCTGGTCCAGCGGGACCTGCGAGACGATCACGCAGGACATCACGGGGCCGTCGCAGCCGACCGCGATGTCGGGGAAGGCGACCAGGTCGTCGGCGTTGCGCAGGAACTCGACGAGGGTGATCGGCCCGATGTCGAGGTCGCCGCGCACGAGCTGCTCGCTGAGCTTCTCCGGGGTGTCCTTGGTCAGCTCGAAGTCGAGGAGCGTGCCCGTTCTCGCGAGCCCCCAGTACAGGGGCAGGCAGTTCAGGAACTGGATGTGGCCTACGCGCGGCCGGGTGCGAGAATTGTCCACATCGCGACAGTAGACCCCATGGGGTAGCGTGCAGCCCTCAGGGTCGTGACACCTCCGTCACAACCGCCCTTAACCCCCGGCTCGTCAAGTCGACACGGGATCTTTCCGTCAAGCCGACACTCGATCTTCAAACATCCGGGTGACGTGATCTTGACCTCTATTGCTTTCGGCTGCCCGCGTGCTAGGCTCGCCGCAAGTTGCAGTTTGGTTTCCCTTGCAGTACAGAGCCTGCGGAGCATGTGACCGCGGGCTCTCGTCGTTTTCAGACGTATGCAGTTGTGCGGCATCTTGTTTTCACACTTGCAGGGTTCTGGAGCAGGGCAACCCTTTGGGCCCAAGGAGGGCTTATGGCTACCGGAACCGTGAAGTGGTTCAACGCCGAAAAGGGCTTTGGCTTCATCGCCCAAGAAGGCGGCGGCCCCGACGTCTTCGTTCACTACTCCGCGATCAACGCGAGCGGTTTCCGTTCGCTGGAGGAGAACCAGCAGGTCTCCTTCGACGTGACGCAGGGCCCGAAGGGTCCTCAGGCGGAGAACGTCACCCCGGTCTGAGTCTTCGGTCTCGGAGCCTGGTGCTTTGATCCGGAACAGATAGCAGTACCCAAGGAGCCCCGTGCCGCAAGGCAACGGGGCTCCTGCCTTTCCCGCCCCTGCCTTTCCCACCTCACACGTGCTGCATGATCAGCACGAACGTCGTCCCGGGCAGCAGCGCCTCGTACGCGTGCGGCACATCCCCGCGATACGTCATGTAGTCCCCGGGCCCCAGCTCCACCGCCTCCCCCCGCGGCCCCGCCTTCAGCCGCCCCGTGCTGACGACCAGATGCTCCACGGATCCCGGAATGTGCGGCTCCGACTCCCGGGCCGCTCCCGGTTCGGCTCGCAGGTGGTAGATGTCCCGGCGGGCGCCGGGCGGGCTGGCCGAGAGCAGGGTGGCCACGTAGTCCGCCCGCTCGGAGGCGACGGTGGGCCCCTCGCCGGACCGGATCACCTGGACCGCGGGCGACGGCGGCTCCACCAGCGCGCTGAACGGCACCCCGAGCGCCACCCCGAGTGCCCACAGCGTCTCCACGCTGGGATTTCCGCCGCCCGCCTCCAGCTGGGAGAGCGTGGACTTGGCGATCCCGGCCCGTTTGGCCAGTTCGGAGAGGGACAGCCCGGCCCGGGTGCGCTCGCGCCGCAGGGACGCCGCGATCCAGTCGAGGGGCAGCCGGGAGGGCGGGGGCGCCGCGTCGGACATCGTGTTCGCTCCATCGGTACGATCGTTCGCCTTGACGAACAGGCCTGCTGCTGTCCATTGTAGAAAACATGCGTTCGCTACTCCGAACACCCCCGGGCACCCCACCCGACAGCTCCCTGGTCCGTGACAGCTCACTCGTCTGGCTGGCCAGCGGTGTGGTCGGTGTCTCCTTCGGCGCGATCTCGGTGGCCGGCGGGCTGCCCGTATGGGTGCCGGTGGTGATGTCGCTGGTCGTGTACGCGGGGTCCGCCCAGTTCAGCGCGGTCGGTGTACTGCTCGCCGGGGGCGGGCCGGTGGCCGCCGCGGCGACGGGGCTGCTGCTCAACACCCGCACGGTGGCCTTCAGCCTCGCCGTCGCGGACATCCTCGGCCGGGGCCGCCTCGCCCGCCTCTTCGGCGCGCACCTGGTGACCGACGAGACGGTGGCCTTCGCCCTCGCCCAGTCGGATCCGGCGCGGCGACGGGCGGCGTTCTGGATCTCCGGGCTCGGCCTGTTCACCGTCTGGAACCTCGGCGTCCTGGCCGGCGCGCTGGCCGGCGACGCGCTCGGCGACACCGGCAACTACGGACTGGACGCGGCCTTCCCCGCCGTCCTCGTCGCCCTGGTGCTGCCCGCCCTGCGCGCGAATCCGGCCGTACGGCGGTGCGCGCTGCTCGGCGCCGGGCTGGCGCTGGCGGTGACGCCCGCCGTCCCGGCCGGGGTGCCGGTGCTGGTGGCCCTGGCAGGGCTCGTCGGACACGGGCGCGGCGTGGGGCGTACGGCATGAGCGCGACGGTGGCCATGATCCTGGCGCTGGCGGTCGGGACGTATGCCTTCCGGCTGGTGGGGCCGGTGCTGCACGGCCGGGTGGCGCTGCCCTCGCGGGTGCAGGAGCTGCTGTCGGCGGGCGCGATCGTCCTGCTGGTGGCCCTGTTGGCCACGGGCGCGCTGACCGAGGGCGGGGGTTTCGCGGGGTGGGCGCGGCCGGCCGGGGTGCTGGCGGCCGGCGTACTGGCCTGGCGGCGGGCGCCGTTCCCGGTGGTGGTGCTGGGGGCGGCCGGGGTCACCGCGGTGCTGCGGGCGGTCGGGGTGGCGTGAGGAGGGGCCGTGGGAGAATTGCCGGGTGACCAGCGATGATGAGAACAACCACGGGGAGAGCGGCGGGAGCGCCGCGGGCAACAAGCTGGCGATGGGGATGTCCGTCGGACTCAGCCTCGGCGTGAGCATCGGCCTTGTCCTGGGGGTGACCGTCTTCGACAACCTGGCCCTAGGGCTGTCGCTGGGGATGTGCATGGGCATCGCCGTCGGCACCGGGGTCGGCGTTGGCCGGATGCGGGCCGGGGAGCAGGAAGACGCAGGCGAGTAGCCGCACCTCTTCGCTAAGGTCCCCGGCCATGGCCGACTCCGACTTTCTGACCACCACCCGCACCTTCTACGACGCCGTCGCCGAGGACTACGCGACGCTCTTCCAGGACGAGCTCGCGAACCGCCCGCTGGAGCGGGCGCTGCTGAGCGTGTTCGCCGAACTCGTCGAGGAGAGCGGAGCCGGCGGGGACGGGCTGGTGGCCGACCTGGGGTGCGGTCCGGGCCGCACGACCGGGCGCCTCGCCGCACTGGGGCTGAACGTGTTCGGGCTCGACCTGTCGGAGTCCATGCTCGCGATCGCCCGTCGCGAGAACCCCCAGCTCCGTTTCGAGCAGGGCTCGATGCTGGACCTGGACCTCGCGGACGGCGCGCTGGCCGGTGCCCTGTCCTTCTACTCCTCCATCCACACCCCCGTGGACCGGCTCCCGGCCCTCTTCGCCGAGTTCCACCGCGTGCTGGCGCCGGGCGCGCCCCTGTTCGTCGCCTTCCAGGCCGGCGACGAACACCGGCACTACGACCAGCCCTGGGGCCACCCGGTCGCGCTCACCTTCCAGCGTCGCCGGCCGGAGGACATGGCCGACCTGTTGACGGCGGCCGGCTTCGCCCTGGTCTCCCGCACGGTCCGCGAACCCGACCCCGCGCTCGACGAGACGTCCCCACAGGCCTTCCTGATCACCCGGAAGCCCGCCCGGACTGACTAGAGGCTCCCGGCGATGTCCCGCGCCGCGATGTACCCGAACGTCATCGCCGGGCCGATCGTCGAGCCCGCGCCCGCGTAGCTGTGCCCCATGACGGCTGCGCTCGCGTTTCCGGCGGCGTACAGGCCCCGGATCACCGAGCCGTCCTCGCGCAGCACGCGGGCGCGGGCGTCGGTGACGAGGCCGCCCTTGGTGCCGAGGTCGCCGGGGACGATGCGGAGGGCGTAGTAGGGCGGGAGCCAGAGGGGGGCCAGGCAGGAGTTCGGGAGGACGGACGGGTCCGTGTAGTAGTGGTCGTAGGCGCTGTCGCCCCGGTGGAAGTCGGGGTCCTTGCCGCGCCAGGCCTGGGAGTTGAAGCGGTCCACGGTGGTGCGCAGGGCCGTCGCCGGGACGCCGATGGAGGTGGCGAGCGCGTCCAGGGTCCAGGCCTTGTGCGCGGCACCGGAGTCGTACCAGCCGGCCGGGAAGGGCAGGGTCGGCAGGACGTCCTTGAAGAGGTAGCGGTTCCGGTAGTTCTGGTCGACGATCAGCCAGGACGGGATGGCGGGGTTCGTGTCGTGGACGTCGTACATGGTGTGGACGACGTCGCTGTAGGGGGCGGCCTCGTTGACGAACCGGGACCCGGCCGCGTTGACCAACAGGCCGCCTGGGAGGGTGCGTTCGGACAGGCAGAAGTACGGCCCGCCGGGCAGCGGGATCGCGGGGCCCCACCAGGCGTCGTCCATGAGGCCGAGGGCGGCGCCGAGCCGGTGGCCGGCCCGGATGCCGTCGCCGGTGTTCTCCTTCGCGCCGACCGTCCAGCCCGTGCCGATGGGCTGACGCTGGTAGCGCTCGCGCATCGCCGCGTTGTGCTCGAAGCCGCCCGAGCCGACGATCACGCCCCGCCGGGCGCGGACCAGGCCGGGCGCGCCGTCCCGGGCGACGACCGCCCCGCTCACGGCGCCGCCCTCGACGTACAGGTCGGTGAGCGCAGTGTCGAGCCACACCGGCACACCGGCCGAGCGCAGCCCCAGCCGTAGCCCGGCCGCCAGCGACTGCCCCATGGTCAGCGGCTTCTCCCCGCGCAGTGCCGCGGCCGTGCCCCGCGCCAGACATTCCGCCGCCACCGCGGCCCCCTTGGCGTTCACCGCGGCCAGGGCCAGCCACTTGTAGTCGGCGCTGAAGACGACCATGCCGGCGGGCACGTCCATGTACGGCGGGTTCAGACGGGCCAGTTCGGCGCCGAGGAGGTTGCCGTCGAGCTGGTCGGGCTCTACGGAGCGGCCGTTCGGGAGGCCGCCGGGCAGCTCGGGGTAGTAGTCGCTGTAGCCCTCCATCCAGCGGAAGCGGAGAGGGCTGTGGGCCATGACGAAGGAGAGCGTCGCCGGGCCGTGGGCGAGAAACGCGCGCTGCCGCTCGACCGGGACGTCCGGGCCGACGACCGCGGCGAGGTAATCGGCGGCCTTCGAGGGCGTGTCCGGCACCCCGGCCGCGAGGATCACCGGGTTGTTCGGGATCCAGATCCCGGCGCCGGAACGCGCGGCGGACCCGCCGAAGGTGGGCGCCTTCTCCAGCACCACACAGCTCAGGCCCTGCCGGGCGGCGGTGAGAGCGGCGGTCATGCCGGCGGCCCCCGAGCCGATCACGACGACGTCGTAGGTGCCGAGGAGGGGTAAGTCGGCGCCGCGGGCGGTCTGTTGGGTGGTGCCCACGACGCCGAGTGCCGCGGCGGTGCTCGCGGCTCCCGCGGCCAGTACGTGTCTTCGCGAGGGGTGCGCGTCAGTGGTCATGGGTGCCGCTCCCGCCTGGGGTGTCATCCGACTTTCCTGACGCCATGTCAGAAATGTGAATGTCGCGCGACCGTCCTGTGAAGTCAAGGGTCGGACACTCGCTCCAGGCCTCCCGGCTCAGCAGTGGCCGCCAGCGCTGGAACAGGGCGAGCAGGCCGGCGCCGTACCGCTCACGGAAGGCGGGGTCGTGGTCGGCGAGGTCGAGTTCGTTGGCGGCGGTGAGCTCGGCCAGGTCGCGGCGGAGACGGGTGTCCGGGGTGTGGGAGCGGCCCGTGAAGCGATCACGGAAGCCGGGCGCCTGTTCCACGAGGGTCGGATAGGTGGCCTCGCGGTCGCAGGCGGCGTAGAAGTACACGACCGACTCCGCCTCCGCCCCGATCGCCGCCGCCAGTTCACCGCGGCGGTCGAGAGGGAGCAGGGCCTTCGGGAAGCCGTCGGTGCCGTAGAACGCGTGGCAGAGTCCGGCGAGTCGCAGGGCGGGGCGGGCGTTCCAGCGGGCGAGGCGGGAGTGCACGCGGAGCAGGTGGGCGAGGAGGGTGCCGCCGGGGTGCGGGATGCTCGCGGCGCCGAGTTCCTCCAGCAGGGACTGTGCCTGAGCGGTGGGAGTCGACACGTGCCGTCCTTTCGGCGCCAGGCGCTCTGGGCGGTCGTCTTGGGTCGGCACCCGCTCCCTCCCCGCCTTGGTCCGGACACCGGCGAGGACGGGGAGCGGGTTGCCGCCCGGGCCCGTCGAGAATGGTCGTCCATCGGTCAAAGCCCAGTCAATCCTTGGGATTTGTCGCTGTACCCAAGCATTAACTTAAGGGTCATGACCCTCGACGACCTGCGTGTGTTCGTGGCCGTGTGCCGTGCCGGAAGCCTGAGTTCGGTGGCCCGGGAGCTGGGGTGCACCCAGTCGGCCGTGAGCCAGCATGTGAAGCGGCTGGAGCGGGAGACCGGCGTCGCGCTGCTGGAGCGGCAGCCCAGAGGGGTCGTGCCGACCCAGGCGGGGCGCGTGCTGGAGGCGGCCGCCGCCGAGGGGATATCCGGGCTGGATCTGGCGGTACGGCAGCTGCGGGACCTCGTCGACGGGGAGAGCGGGTACGTGCGGGTGGCGACCGGGGCCACGACCGTACGGCACTTCATGTCGGAGGCGGTCGTGGCGTACCGGCGGCGGCATCCCCAGGTCAACCTGGAGTTCCGCACGGTCAGCTCGGGCCGGGGAAGCTTCGACGCGCTGGCCGACGGCACGCTCGACCTGGCCTGGATCACCCTCGGCCCGCCGGTCCGCGGCATCGAACAGCGGCCGGTGGTGGAGCTGCCCTGGGTGCTGGCGGTGCGGGCCGACGATCCGCTCGCGCGGCGGCCGTACGTCGATGTCGCCGCCGACCTGCGTGACGTACGGCTGATCCGGCTGCCGCCGAACTCCGCCTCGGCGGCTCATCTGGACGCCGCCTGCGCGGAGCTGGGCGTCCGTCTCGGGCACGACACGAGCGTCGCCGACTGGGACACGGCGCTGCTGCTGGCCGAGCTGGGGGTCGGCCGGGCGGTGCTGCCCGCGCTGCCGGGGCTGCCCGTCCCCGGCGACGACGGCGACCTGCGTCTGATCCCGCTGCCCGCCCTGCGCCCGCTGCCCGTGGGCTGGGCGGTCCGCCGCTGGGACGCGCTCAGCCCACCTGCCCGGGCGTTCGCGGACCTGGTGGAGAGCCGTCGCAGGGCGGCGGGCGGCTCGGGCGGCTCCCGGAAACCGGGCAGCTCAGGTCGGCATGCTCCGAACGACAGGCCCTAGTTCAGGCCGATCGCCGCGCAGTCGGCCGCGTACTCGGGGGTGCAGATGTCCTTGACGGTGTAGACGCCGTCCTGGATGACCGTCTCCTCGATGTTGCCCTTCGTGAGGGCGACCACCGGCACCAGCTGGGCGGGGATGCCCTCGTCGGTCGGGCTGTCGACCGAGTCCTGGGTCAGCGCGTCGAACTCGATGTCGCGGCCCTGGACCTTGTACACGGCCATCTTCGCGGCGTTGTTCGCCTCCAGCAGGAAGGACTTGTACACGGTCATGAACTGCTCACCCGCGACGATCCGCTGCACCGCTTCCAGGTTCGCGTCCTGCCCGGTCACCGGCGGTATCTTGCTCGCGCCCGCCTCCTTGAGCGCGTCGATGACGGCGCCCGCCATGCCGTCGTTGGCCGAGTAGACCGCGGCGATGTTGTTCAGCCCGACGGAGGCGATCGCCTTCTTCATGTTCGCCTCGGCCACCTCGGGCGACCACTTGTCGGTGTCGTACCGCTTGACGATGTTCACCTCGCCCTCGAGCTCGTCGAGCGCGCCCTTCTTGAACCGGGCCGTGTTCGGGTCGGCGGGGTCGCCGTTCATCATGACGACCTTGCTGGACGCGGCCTTCGGACCGAGCTCCTCGACCAGCGCGCGGCCCTGCACCTCGCCGACGAGCTCGTTGTCGTGGGAGACGTAGGCGTCGATCGGGCCCTCCGCGAGCCGGTCGTAGGCGATGACCGGAATGCCCGCGTCCTTGGCCTTCCGCACGTCCGATGCGATGGCCTTGGCGTCCAGCGCGTCGACCAGGATCACGTCCACCTGGTCCTCGATCATCTTCTGGAACTGCTGGCTCTGTCTGTCCGGGCTCGCTTCGGCGTTGGCGTACTGGACCTTGCCCTTGCCGTCGGTGAGGGCGCCGACCTCCTTCTTGATGAGCGGGTAGTCGAACTTCTCGAAGCGTGCCGTGTCCGTGTCGGGCAGCAGAAGGCCCACCGTGATGTCGTCGCCCTTCTTCGGCGCCGCGGAGCTGTCATCGCTCCCGACACCGTCGAGGACACCGCATGCCGTGAGCGACAGTGCTGAGACGGAGGCGGCGAGAGCTGTGCCCATGCGGCGCCAGACGGCGGGGGTGTGGGCGGTACGGACGTTCACTGGTGGTGCCTTCCGAGCGGAGGAGCGGCGTTTGCAACCCGGGGTTGGCGGTAGCCAACGCGGATACGTCATGTCACGTCAAGGTGTTGCCGTAACGAGACGGCAACCGTTTTCCACGGTCACGGTCAAGGCGTCCTTGAGAGCGACCTCCGCCCACACCGTCTTACCGACGTCCCGATCGGCAACTCCCCAGGTCAGAGCGAGGATAGCGACGAGAAGCAGGCCTCGTCCGCCCTCGGCGTCGGGGTCGGCGACGAAGCGGAGCCGGCGGTCACCGCGAGCGTCGCTGACCTCGATGCGCAGGGTTTGCTCCGTGAGAAGAATCAGCCGCAGCTCGAAGTCACGTCCCGGGACGCGGCCATGGGTGACGGCGTTCGCGGCGAGCTCAGCGACGAGTTGCTGCGCGGTGTGGTTCGCGTCGCTGTCGTACGGGTGGCCCCAGGCGGCGAGTTGATGGGCGGCGAGGCGTCTGGCGAGGCGGGCGCCTCGGGGGGTGGCGCTGAGGCGTTGGGTGAAGGTGGGGGTGGCTGTGGGGGTGGTGATTTCGGCGTTCACGTCACTGAGAGTGGCCGGTTGTATCTACGCTGACCAGGGGAGACTGTGCGACTCTGTGTAGCAGTACGGCTGCGAGGCGTGTGAAGTCGGGCGGTCGGCCGTGACCACAACGACGTGAGGACGGGGACACGGATGAAGGACGAGCGGGAGCGGAGGCCGGAGACCCCGGCGGAGGCCGACGGGACCATCGAGCTGTTCAGCACGATGGGCAAGATGTTGCGGCGGCTGCGCGAGCGGGCGGGGCTGACGCAGAAGGAGTTCGGCGTGATGGGTACGGGCCCGATCAGATCGGGGCGATGGAGCGGGGCGTGCGGGTGCCGCGGCCCGAGTTCCTGGAGAAGGCGGATGAAATCCTCGATGCCGGTGGGCTGTTGACGGATGCGATCGAGGACGTCGAGCGGGCGATGTCGAAGCGGCGGACTCGGCATCCGGAGTGGTACCGGAGTTACGC
>CBFGZZ010000134.1:0-21118 GCA_965653385.1 uncultured Streptomyces sp.
ACGGCGGGTCCGCCCCAACTGGCCGCCCGCAACGCCAACTACGTCGGCGGCGACATCGCCTCCGGCGCGGCCTCCGGGCTTCAACTGCTGCTCCGGCCCAAGCTGTCGCTCTTCCCCTACGGCACCCCGCACCCGGCCGTCTACATCTGCTCGTCGGCCACCCCGCCCGGACCGGGCGTGCACGGGATGTCGGGGCACAACGCGGCCAAGGCGGTGTGGCGGCGGCTGAGGCAGGAGCCGTGAGCTGCTCGGCGGGGAGAGCGACGCTGCTCGGCGGGGAGTGCGCGGCTGTTCGGCGGGAAGCGTGAGGCCGCTCGGCGGGGCGCGTCGAACTGCTCAAACGGCCCACGTTTACCGGGTGTTCGGGTGCCAGGGTAAGAAAGATTCTCTGTCTACTTTGTCACTCCGCTTACCGGGGGGTAGGTACCTGAATGGTCAACAGCCGCGAGTAGGGTGCGGCGCATGAAAGATCGGAAAGCGGTTGCCCGCTGCGGATCCCGGTCTGGCGTGCGCCTCAGTGACCTCGCCGAGCTCGTCAGAGCTCCGGCCGCGCTGAGTGTGCCCGGCGACGTGATCGCGGGAGCGGCCGCCGCCGGACGCCCGCTGGGCGCCCGTACCTTCGGAGTGATCGGTTCCTCCGTCTGCCTGTACTGGGCCGGCATGGCCCTGAACGACTACGCCGACGCCGCGGTGGACTCCGTCGAGCGGCCGGGGCGACCTGTGCCGTCGGGGCGGGTACCGCGGCGTACCGCGCTCGCCGTGGCCGGAACACTCACGGCGGCAGGGCTCGGTCTGGCCGCCGCGGCGGGGGGTCGGCGCAGTGTGGGTGTCGCGCTTCCGCTGGCGGGGCTGGTGTGGGCGTACGACCTGAAGCTGAAGTCCACCCCGGCGGGGGGCTTCGCCATGGCTGGGGCTCGGGTTCTGGACGTTCTGGCCGGAGCGGTCGCGGCCGGGGGCGGGGCGGAGTCGGTCGGGGGTGTGCTGCGGCGGGCCGCGGTGCCTGCGGGGCTGGTCGGGGTGCATACCGGGACGTTGATGGCGCTGAGTCGGTATGAGGTCGGTGGGGCACCTGTGCGGGTGCCTTCGGCGACGCTTGCGGTGTCCGCGGTGACGGCCCTGGCTGCGGGGGCCGTTCCGGTCGAGCGGGGCGCCTCAGGGGGTGCTGCCAAGGGTTGTCGAGCGGCTGCGGCGCCGTTGGGGCTTGTCGCGCCCCGCGGCGGAGCCGCTGTTCGGCACAGCCCCGCGCCCCTCAAGGGGGTTGCCGACGCCGTGACTTCCAAGAAGCTGCGGGCCGCCGTCACCGTTGGTGGTGCCCTTGCCTATCTCGGGACCTATGGGGCCGCCCAAGTCCGTGCTGTGCGGGAGCCGTCGGGGGAGAACGTGCGGGGGGCCGTCGGGGCCGGGATTCTGGGGCTGATGCCCTTGCAGGCCGCGCTGACCGCGCGCGGTGGGGCGCCGGGTGTCGCCGCGGCGCTCGGTGTGATCCATCCCCTCGCACGCCGGCTCGCCCGGCGCATATCGCCCACCTGAGACCCGCCACACGCTCCGTGTGAGGAACCCGCACCATGAGACCTCCCCCCACGACTCCCCCCACGACTCCGCCCACCTCCCCCTCCACTCCCCTCAAGTTCGGCTACGGCGCCAACGGCTTCACGCACCACCGGCTCTCCGACGTCCTCGTCGTCCTCGCCGACCTCGGCTACGACGGCGTCGCGCTGACCCTCGACCACGGCCATCTCGACCCGTACGCCGACGACCTGCCCCGACGCGTCAGCGACCTCGCGCGGCAACTCGGGCGGCACGGGCTGGACGTGACGGTGGAGACCGGGGCGCCGTACTTCCTCGACCCCTGGGGCAAGCACCTGCCCACGCTGATGTCCGACGGCTCCGAGCCGAGGGTCGACCTGCTGCGGCGCGCCCTGCGTATCGCGGCCGACCTCGGGTCGCCCACCGTGCATCTGTGCAGCGGCCCGGCGCCGGACGGGCTGCCGGAGCGGGACGCGTGGAAGCGGCTCGCGGCCGGTGTCGAGACCGTGCTGGAGGCGGCGGAGACGTACGGGGTGGCGCTGGCCTTCGAGCCGGAGCCGTACATGTTCGTCGACACCGTGGAACGCTGCCTGCACCTCGCCCAACTGATCGGCGGACACGAGCTGTTCGGGATCACCCTGGACATCGGCCACGCGCACTGCGTGGAGAACCGTTCCGTGCTCGACTGCGTGCACGACGCGGCGCCTCTTCTGCGCAACGTGCAGATCGAGGACATGCGGCGCGGCATCCACCAGCACCTCGAACTCGGCGCCGGTGAGATCGACTTCCCGCCCGTCCTGGACGCCCTGCGCGCGATGAACCACCGCGGTCTGATCTCCGTGGAGATCCAGGGCGGCTCGCTCGACGCGCCCGACGTCGCCCGCCGCTCGATCGAGTTCCTGCGCGCGATCGGCTAGGCGCACCCCTGCCCGCCCACCCCTTCTGGCCCCACCCCTCCCACCTCGCAGAAGGTGTTCCTCCATGGCTGTCACGACCGCCTCCGCCTCGGCCCCGCCGAACCCCCACCCCGCCCTGATCGCCGTACTGGATCCCACCGCCCGCGCCTGGCTGGACGACTGCGTCGTCAAGGTGACGGCCGAACCCGCCGCCGTGCAAAGGCTCTTCCCCGCCGTCCGAAGGCGCTGCGGACACGGCCGCGTCGACGACCACTGGACCGTCGACGAGGCCGCCCGGGCCGTCCTGCTCACCGCTCTGCCCCTGCGCGGCCAGGCCCTCGCCGACGAGGTGACCCGTCTGCACCGGCACGGCGACCCGGCCGAACAGCGCGCCGTCCTGCGCACCCTGCCGCTGCTCGACCTCGGCGACCTCGCCCTGCCCCTCGTACGGGAAACCCTGCGCGGCAACGACACCACCCTGATCGAGGCCGCCCTCGGCCCGTACGCCGCCGCGCACCTCCCGGACGCAGAGTTCCGCCAGGCCGTACTGAAGTGCGTGTTCTGCGAGATCCCGCTCGACCGGGTCACCGGCCTCGACCGCCGTGCCGACCGCGAACTGGCCCGGATGCTCGCCGACTTCGCCCACGAGCGGATCGTCGCGGGACGGGACGTACCCCAGGACATCGTGCCCGTCGTCCACGCCTTCCCGGACGTCATCGGCGCGGAACTCAAGCAGGCACTCATGGACCGACCCACGGACCGACTCACGGACGTACTCAAGGAAGAGGGCTGACCGTGCGCATCTTCGACCCCCATATCCACATGACCTCCCGCACGACCGACGACTACGAGGCGATGTACGCCGCCGGGGTGCGCGCTGTCGTGGAGCCCGCCTTCTGGCTCGGCCAGCCCCGCACCTCGCCGGAGAGCTTCTACGACTACTTCGACGGGCTGCTCGGCTGGGAGCCGTACCGCGCCGCCCAGTTCGGCATCCAGCACTTCTGCACGATCGCGCTCAACCCGAAGGAGGCGAACGACCCCCGCTGCGTGCCGGTCCTCGACGAACTGGACCGCTATCTCGCCAAGGACCGGGTCGTCGCCGTCGGCGAGATCGGCTACGACTCGATGACGCCGGAGGAGGACGAGGCCCTCGCCCGCCAGCTCCAGCTCGCCGTCGAGCACGAGCTGCCCGCACTCGTGCACACCCCGCACCGCGACAAGGCGGCCGGCACCCGGCGCACCCTGGACGTCGTGAAGGAGTCGGGCATCGCCCCCGAGCTCGTCGTCCTCGACCACCTCAACGAGCTCACCGTCGGGATGGTCCTCGACAGCGGCTGCTGGGCCGGGTTCTCGATCTACCCGAAGACCAAGATGAGCGAGGACCGGATGGTGGAGATCCTCAAGGAGCACGGGAGGGAACGCGTGCTCGTGAACTCCGCCGCGGACTGGGGGCGTTCGGATCCGCTCAAGACCCGCAGGACGGCCGACGCCATGCTCGCCGCCGGGTTCGACGAGGACGACGTCGACAAGGTGCTCTGGCGCAACCCCGTCGCCTTCTACGGCCAGAGCGGGCGGCTGGAGCTGGACGAGCCCAAGCCGGACGAGGAGGCCACCTTCCAGGGCAACTCCATACGCCGCGGGGGAGCGTGATCGTCCCATGCGCTTTCTGCATCCGGACGGTACGACCGTCCACCTCGGGTATTGCAGCAACGTCCACCAGGCCGAGGACCTGGAGGGCGTCATCGCCCAACTCGCCACGTACGCCGAGCCGGTGCGCGAACACCTCGGCCTCGACCGGCTCGGCATCGGGCTGTGGCTGGCCCGGGGCGTGGTCGGCGAACTCGCCGACGACGAGCGGGCGTTGGCACGCCTGCAGCGCGAGCTGCGGGCGCGCGGGCTGGAGACCGTCACCCTCAACGCCTTCCCGTACGCGGGGTTCCACCGCGAGGTCGTCAAGAAGGACGTGTACCTGCCCGACTGGGCCGACGAGGCCCGGCTGAAGTACACCCTGGACTGCGCCCGCGTCCTCGCCGCGCTCCTCCCGGACGACGTCGACCACGGCAGCGTCTCCACCCTCCCGCTGGCCTGGCGCACCCCGTGGACGCCCGCCTGCGCCGAGGAGGCCCGGCACGCCCTGGGCCGGCTGACCACGGGGCTCGCCGCGCTGGAGGCGTGGACGGGCCGCCGTATCCGCGTCGGCTTCGAACCGGAACCCGGCTGCGTCGTCGAGACCACCACCCAGGCGGTACGGGAACTCGGCGGACTCGACCCCGACCGGCTCGGCATCTGCCTGGACGCCTGCCATCTCGCCGTGCAGTTCGAGCAACCGGGCGAGGCCCTGCGCCGGCTCGCGGAAGCCGGGATGCCCGTCGTCAAGCTCCAGGCGTCCTGCGCCGTGGAAGCCGCCGACCCGGCCGACCCCGCCGCCCGTGCGGCCCTGCGCCGGCTCGCCGAACCCCGGTTCCTGCACCAGACCCGGACCACGAGCGACGGTGAGGTCGTCGGCGTGGACGACCTCCCGGAGGCCTTGGACGGCGAGCTTCCCGCCGGCGGCGGCCCCTGGCGCGTCCACTTCCACGCCCCGCTGCACACCGAGCCCGAAACCCCGCTGCGTACGACGGCCGACCAGCTCGACCAGGTCCTCACCGGGCTGCTGGGCGGCACCTCGGCCGCCTGCGACCACATCGAGGTCGAGACCTACACCTGGTCCGTCCTGCCCGAACCGCCCGCCGACCTGCCCGGCGGCATCGCCGCCGAACTCGCCTGGGCCCGCGACCGGTTGACCGGCCTCGGCCTCAAGGAGGACCCGTCATGACGACCGACCACCCGGCGAACCGCGTTGTCGTCCTCGACATCGTCGGCCTCACCCCCAACCTGCTCAAGCACATGCCGGCCGTCGCGGCCCTCGGCGAACGCGGCTTCCAGGCCCGCCTCGACACCGTGCTGCCCGCCGTCACCTGCACCGTCCAGTCCACCCTCCTCACCGGCGAACCCCCGTCCACGCACGGCGCGGTGGCCAACGGCTGGTACTTCCGCGACCTCGGCGAGGTCATGCTCTGGCGCCAGCACAACGCGCTCGTCGGCGGTGAGAAGATCTGGCAGACGGCCCGCAGGTCGAACCCCGACTACAAGGTCGCCAACATCTGCTGGTGGTACGCGATGGGCGCCGACGTCGACTGGACGGTCACCCCGCGCCCCGTCTACTACTCCGACGGCCGCAAGGAACCCGACTGCTACACCTGGCCGCCGGCCCTGCACGACGAACTCACCGACCGGCTCGGCCCGTTCCCCCTGTTCACCTACTGGGGCCCGAACGCCGGCCTGCCCTCCACCCAGTGGATCCTCGCCGCCGCCCGCCAGGTCTTCGACGAGAAGCGCCCCGACCTCACTCTCGTCTACATCCCGCAGATGGACTACGAGCCCCAGCGCTCCGGCCCCGACTCGGACGCGACGATCGAGGCGGCCCGCCGGCTCGACGACGCCCTCCGCCCGCTGATCGACCACTTCCTGCGCGAGGGCGCGACCGTCGTGGCGCTCAGCGAGTACGGCATCACTCCCGTCTGCCGCCCGGTCGACATCAACCGCGCCCTGCGCAGGGCCGGGCTGCTGGAGGTGTACACGCAGGACGGCATGGAGTACCTCGACCCGTGGACCTCCCGTGCCTTCGCGGTCGCCGACCACCAGATCGCCCACGTCTACGTCCGCGACCCGGCCGACACCGGGGCGGTCGCGAAGATCGTCGGTGAACTCGACGGCGTGGAGCGGGTGTTGGACGCCGAGGGCAAGGCGGCGCACGGCCTGGAGCACGAGCGCTCCGGCGAGCTCGTCGCCGTCGCCGACCCCGACGCCTGGTTCACGTACTACTACTGGCTGGACGACGAACGCGCCCCCGACTTCGCCCGCCAGGTCGAGATCCACCGCAAGCCCGGCTACGACCCCGCCGAGCTCCTCTACGACGAGACGGTCCCCGCGGTGAAGCTGCGCGCCGTCGGCCAGGTCGCCCGCAAGAAGCTCGGCTTCCGCTACCGCCTCAAGACCGTCCCCCTGGACCCCTCCGGCGTCCGCGGCAGCCACGGCCGGCTGCCCGGCGACCCCGACCACGGCCCCGTGCTGCTGTGTTCGGAGCCGGAGCGCGCCCAGGACGCCTACGCGGCCACGGAGGTCAAGTCGCTGCTGCTGGGCCTGGCGGGCCTGAACACCGAAGGAACCGAAGGAACGGCCACATGACGACCCACCCGTCGCTCCCCACGATCCGCCCTCTGCTCGACCCGGCCCCCGAGTACGCCAAGTGGCAGTCCGAGGAGCCGATCCGCCGGGTGACGATCTGGGGCGACAACAGCCCCTGGCTGGTCACCCGCCATGAGGACGCCCGCACGGTCCTCGCGGACCCCCGCTTCAGCGCGGACGCCAACCACCCGAACTTCCCCCACACCCGCCCGGGCGCGCCCCCACAGGCCCCCGGCCTCTTCCACCAGATGGACCCGCCGGACCACACCCGGCTGCGCCGGATGCTGATCCCCGACTTCACCTTCCGGCGCATCGAGCAGATGGCCGGCGCCGTCCAGCGGATCTGCGACGACCTGCTGGACGCGATGACGCAGGGCGACGCGACGGAGGCGGACCTGGTCGCGTCGTACGCGCTGCCGCTGCCCACCCTCGCCATCTGCGAACTGCTCGGCGTCCCCTACGAGGACCACGGCTTCTTCCGTGCGAAGTCCAACGCCCTCACGAGCGTCGCCGGCGACCCGGCCGAGGCGATGTCCGCCCGCATGGCGCTCTACGGCTATCTGCGCGCCCTGATCGAGCGCCGCACGCAGGACCCCGCCGACGATCTCGTCTCCCGTCTGGCCACGGAACGCGTCGCGACCGGCGAGGCCACCCTCGACGAGGCGACAGGCATGGTCTCCCTCCTGCTGCTGGCGGGCCACGAGACGACCGCCAACATGTTCCCGCTGGCCGCCATCGCCCTGCTCCAGCACCCGGCCCAACTGGAGGCACTGCGCGCCGACGACTCCCTGTGGCTGGGGGCGGTGGAGGAACTCCTGCGCCATCTGACCGTCATCCACTCCGGGATACGGCGGGTCGCCACGGAGGACGTCGACCTGTCCGGCGTCCGCATCCGCGCGGGCGAGGGCGTGGTGGTCGCCCTGCAGGCCGCCAACCGTGATCCGGCCGTGTACGCCGACCCCGACGCCCTCGACGTCCGCCGTGACGCGAGCGGCCACCTCGCGTTCGGCCACGGGCTGCACCAGTGCCTCGGCCAGTCCCTGGCCCGCACGGAACTCCGGATCGGGCTGTCCACCCTGTTCCGCAGGCTGCCGTCCCTGCGTATGACGGCCCCGCCCGAATCGCTCGCCCTCTCGACGAGCACGGTCCACGGGGTGCGCTCGCTGCCGGTCGCCTGGCAGTGAACCTGTGGTGGCCGGGCCGACCTGATATAGAGGCAGCCATGACCACCATCAGGCTCGTCCAGGGCGACATCACGCGGGAGAGCGCCGACGCGATCGTCAACGCCGCGAACTCCTCCCTCCTCGGCGGGGGAGGAGTGGACGGCGCGATCCACCGCCGCGGCGGCCCCGCCATCCTCGACGCATGCCGCAAGCTGCGCGCCTCCCGGTACGGCAAGGGCCTGCGGACGGGGCAGGCGGTCGCCACGACGGCCGGGGAACTGGACGCCCGCTGGGTGATCCACACGGTGGGCCCGGTCTTCTCCGCCCAGGAGGACCGCTCCGATCTCCTCGCCTCCTGCTACCGCGAGTCCCTGCGGGTGGCCGACGAACTCGGCGCCCGCACCGTCGCCTTCCCGGCGATCTCCACCGGCGTCTACCGCTATCCGCTGGAGGACGCCGCGCGCATCGCCGTGGATACGGTGCGGTCGACGGAGACCGAGGTCGAGGAGGTCAGGTTCGTCCTCTTCGACGAGCGGGCGTACGAGGTGTTCGCGGCGCAGGTCCGCTGACCGGCCTCCAGAGCTCCCGTCGGCTGCCGACCGCGACGACGTGCCCCGAGGTGAACGGCTCCCGGCGCTGATCCGTACCACCTCTCGTGCAGCCACAGTCACACCGAGGAAGCTCCGTGCAGTCACACCGAGGACGCGTCGGCCGCGGCGCCCGTACCGCGACGGCGACCGGAAGTCTGGCCCTTCTGCTCCTGGCGACCGCGTGCGGCGGAGGCGAGGACAAGGAGGCCGCCGCGCAGAGCAGCCCGACGAACGTCGCCGCCACGGTGGCCGGCGTCGTGGCCCCGGCCAAGGTCGAGGTGATCGCCGACCTGACCGGCTGCGAGGTCAAGATCCGGACCGAGGCGGACGAACTGCGCGAGGGGGTCTGCCACACCGAGAGGGGCGACTACCTCATCACGACGTTCCCGCAGGAGAAGCTCAAGCTCACCTGGCTGGACGCGGCCGCCGTCTACGGCGGCAAGTACCTCGTGGGCACCCGCTGGGTGGTCAGCGCGAAACCGGCGTTGCTGGAGCAGTTGCGCCCCCGACTGGGCGGAAGGATCCAGCAGTTGCGGGGCGTGGGGCCGACTGCGGGCCCGACGGCGTCGTGACGACCGGGCTCACTCGGCCGCGTCGCTGATGCCCAACCGCAGATGCTCCACGTGGTACACGGCCTGATCGAGCAGTTCGGCGACATGGTGGTCGTGCAGCGCGTACACGACCGAACGGCCGCGCCGCTCGCCCACCACCAGGCCGAGGTTGCGCAGCAGGCGCAGCTGGTGCGAACAGGCGGACTGCTCCATGCCCACCTCGGCCGCGAGCTCCGTGGCCGGCAGCGGTCCCTCGCGCAGCCGCGCCAGGATCAGCAGACGGGAGGGGGTGGAGAGGGCCTGGAGGGTGGTGGCCACCTTGGCCACGTTGGCCGCGTCCAGACGTACGCGCTCCGGGGCGTCCTGCGCGGTGGTGACGGCTCCATGACCCATGGGGGTATCTTACTCATCGTACGCGAACACATGAATGATTCTTCATGTGGCGTGCTCGGGGTTCCCAAAGGCGATCCGGTGGCTCCCAGCACAGACGAGGTTGATGTCGGATTCTCGCCAGCCCTCGGCGCCCCACGTCATCGATGCTGGACTCATGCAGAAGGGGATGCACACCGACACCGAGCGCTGCGTGCGCGCCGTCCAGTCCAAAGACGCCCGCTTCGACGGCTGGTTCTTCACGGCGGTCGTGACGACGGGGATCTACTGCCGGCCCAGCTGCCCGGTGGTCCCGCCCAAACCGGAGAACATGCGGTTCCTCCCGAGCGCCGCCGCCTGCCAGCAGGCCGGGTTCCGGGCCTGCAAGCGCTGCCGCCCCGACACCAGCCCCGGCTCCCCGGAGTGGAACCAGCGCGCCGACCTCGTGGCCCGCGCCATGCGGCTGATCGCCGACGGTGTCGTGGACCGCGAGGGCGTGCCCGGCCTCGCCGCCCGGCTCGGCTACAGCACCCGGCAGATCGAACGCCAGCTCCTCGCCGAGCTGGGCGCCGGTCCGCTCGCGCTGGCCCGCGCCCAGCGCGCCCAGGCGGCCCGACTCCTCATCGAGACGACGCCCCTGCCCATGGCGGACGTCGCCTTCGCGGCCGGGTTCGCCTCCATCCGCACCTTCAACGACACCGTCCGCGAGGTCTTCGCCCTGGCCCCGACCGACCTGCGCGCCCGAGCGCCCCGCAGCACCCCGGGCACCCCACCGAACACCACGGGCGCCCTGACCCTGCGCCTCCCGTTCCGCGCCCCCCTCAACCCCGACAACCTGTTCGGCCACCTCGCCGCGACCGCCGTACCCGGCGTCGAGGAATGGCGGGACGGCGCCTACCGGCGCACGCTCAGGCTGCCTTACGGCCACGGCCTCGTGTCCCTGTCACCGCAGCCCGACCACATCGCCTGCCGCCTCACCCTCAGCGACCTGCGCGATCTGACCGTAGCGATCAGCCGGTGCCGCCGGATGCTCGACCTGGACGCCGACCCGGTGGCGATCGACGACCAGTTGCGTACGGATCCCCTGCTCGCGCCTCTGGTCGACAAGGCGCCGGGCCGCCGGGTGCCGCGTACGGTCGACGAGGCGGAGTTCGCCGTCCGGGCCGTGCTCGGCCAGCAGGTCTCCACGGCCGCCGCCCGCACCCACGCGGCCCGCCTGGTCACCGCGCACGGCGAGCGGGTCGAGGACGCCGAGGGCGGTCTCACCCACCTCTTCCCGTCGCCCGAGGCGCTGGCCCGCGTGGACCCCGAGTCACTGGCGATGCCCCGCACCCGCCGCACGACGTTCACCACGCTCGTACGTCAACTGGCCGACGGCGAGGTCCGGTTGGGCCCCGACAGCGACTGGCCGGAGACCCGGGCCCGCCTCCTCGCCCTCCCCGGCTTCGGCCCCTGGACCGTCGACGTCATCGCGATGCGTGCCCTCGGAGACCCCGACGCCTTCCTCCCCACCGACCTCGGAATCCGCCGCGCGGCCCAGGAACTGGGCCTCCCGTCCACCCCGGCGGCCCTCACGGCCCGGGCAGCCGCCTGGCGCCCCTGGCGGGCGTACGCCGTCCAGTACCTGTGGGCGACGGACAGCCACCCGATCAACTTCCTCCCCGTCTAAGGAAAGCCAGTGAAACAGCACACCGTCATCGACAGCCCCTACGGCCCGCTCACGCTCGTCGCCGAGGACGGCGTCCTGTGCGGCCTCTACATGACCGAGCAGCGCCACCGCCCGCATGAGGAGACCTTCGGCACCCGCGACGACTCCCTCTTCGACGAGGCGACGGACCAGCTCGCTGCCTACTTCGCAGGCGAGTTGAAGGACTTCACGCTCGAACTGCGCCTGGTCGGCACCCCGTTCCAGCGCCGCGTATGGGAACAACTGCGCCGCATCCCCTACGGCGAGACCCGGTCCTACGGCCAACTCGCCGCCACCCTGGGCAACTCCGGCGCCTCCCGCGCGGTCGGCCTCGCCAACGGCAAGAATCCGATCGGCATCATCGTCCCCTGCCACCGCGTCGTCGGCGCGGGCGGCGGCCTCACCGGATACGGCGGCGGCCTGGACCGCAAGCAGCGGCTGCTGGAATTCGAGAGCGGAAAGGCGTTGTTCTAGGACGGGGCCGGCGGATCAGGCCGGACAGGTCCCAGCCATGCACAGCGGCCCTCCCGGCCGGTGACCTACCCGGCCAGTTCGCGCAGCAGCCTCGGCAGCGCCGTGCCGATGGGTTCCCGTACGACGTCGTCGGCGCGGTCGTCGTACGGTGTCGGCTCGGCGTTGACGATGACCAGCCGGGCGCCGTGGTCGGCGGCGACGCCCGCGAGGCCGGCGGCGGGCTGCACCTGGAGGCTGCTGCCGACGGCGATGAACACCTGGCAGGCCTTGGTGATCGCGACGGCCTCGCCGAGCACCACGGGATCGAGCCGCTCGCCGAACATCACCGTCGCCGACTTCAGGATCCCGCCGCACTCCAGACACGGCGGATCCTCCTCACCGGCCTCCACCCGGGCGAGGGCGTCCTCCATCGGCCCGCGCGCATGGCACTTCGTGCAGAGCACACTGCGTGCGCTGCCGTGCAGTTCGAGCACCTTGCGGGCGGGCATCCCGGCGAGCTGGTGCAGCCCGTCCACGTTCTGTGTGATCACCCGCACCGGCACCCCGGACCGCTCCAGTTCGGCCACCGCCCGGTGCGCCGCGTTCGGTTCGGCCTTCAGCGTCCGGTTCTTGCGCCGCATCTGCCAGGAGCGCCGCCGGATCTCCGGATCACCCATGTAGTACTCGTACGTCACGAGCTTCTCGGCCTCGGGATCGCGCCGCCACAGCCCGTTCGGGCCGCGGTAGTCGGGGATCCCGGAGTCGGTCGAGATACCGGCGCCGCTGAGGAGGGCGACGAGGGGCTTGGTCATGCTGCCGAGGGTAGGACGGCGCCGTTCGGGCGGCGAATGGATATTCGAGCGGCCCGGTGGGGTGCTAGCGTCCCGGCATGGCCAAGGTCACCGTGTCGCTCGATGCCGAACTCGTCGTGGAAGTCATGGTCCTCGCAGGGGTGGGCAGCCCTCAGGACGCCGTGGAGCTCGTCGTCCGCGACTACATCGCGCGCGGCCACCGCACCGAGGCCCGGGTCGCCGAACGCGACGACGCGCTGCGCGCCGTGGACGCGAAGCCCCGGGACGTCGAGGGCTGACCGCGCCCCAGGTCAGCCCACCCGGTGACCGTTCTCCAGCTCCACCGTCCCGCCGCCGTCCGCGAGGACGTCCAAGGCGGCCAGCACCCGGCGGCCCAGGGAGCCGGGCAGATGAGCGGTGATCTCCTCGCGCGGGACGAGCCGCCACGACAGCAGCTCCTCCTCCTGCAACCGGATCGCCTTGAGGTCGTCCTCGCCCAGGACCCCGCCGTCGTAGAGATACGCCACCAGCGGCGGCCGCCCCGTCCCGTGCACCCAGTCCACGGCGAGCAGGCGGCCCAGCTCCACGTCCAGGCCGATCTCCTCGGCCGTCTCACGGCGCGCGCCCTGGCGGGGCGTCTCGCCGTCGTCGGACTCGATCGTGCCGCCCGGAAGCGCCCAGCCCTCACGGTAGTTGGGCTCCACGAGCAGCACCTGGCCCTCGGCGTCCCGGAAGAGGGCGGCGGCACCGGCGAGGACGCGGGGGAGACCCGCGATGTACGTGGCGAAGTCTTGCGTCGTCATCCAGGAAGAGTAACCAGCCCACGCGCACACGCCCCGGCCATGGGGTCGGCTCAGGGAAGCACACGCCCCGCTCCCTGAAGCCGAAGCCGCGCGCCCCAAGCCCCCCGCGCGCCGCAACCGGACCCTCAGGTCCCCTGGACCTACCGTACCCACCGGACCTATCCGCCCTCCTGAGCCTCCGCCCGGGCCAAACGCACCGTCCGCTCCGCCAGCTCGCTGATCCGCGCCCCGTCGAACCCGAACACCGCACTGCGCACCGTGTCCTCCAGCGGCTCGGTCCACTGGCCCGGGATCGCCTCCGCCCCGCTCAGCACACCCGCCACCGAACCGGCCGTGGCCCCGTTGGAGTCGGTGTCCAGGCCGCCGCGAATGGTGAGGGCGATGGTGCGGGTGAAGTCGCCGTCGCCGTACAGGAGCCCGGCGGTGAGCACGGCGGCGTTCGGGACGGTGTGGATCCAGCCGAGCCCGGCGGTCTCCTCGGCGACCGTGGTGAGCGTGTCCTCCCAGGTCATCCGGGTGGCATGGAGCGAGACGACACGGCGTACGGTACGGGCGAGGCGGCTGCTCGCCGGGATCACGGCGAGCGCCTCGTCGACCGCCTTGCGGACCGTGGGCGCCGTGAACGCCGCCGCGATCAGCGCCGCCGCCCACATCGCGCCGTACACGCTAAAACCCCGTTCTTAGGGCTACCCTGGAAGGGGTCAGGAAGTGACCCAGGTGAGGACCGATGACCACCGCCACAGCAGCGCTCAGCGCCCGCGAGTAGCTCCGCGTCAGCGTCGACAAGTCGGGCACCGAGCGCAGCCCCGAGCAGCAGCACGCGGAGCACTCCGAGACGGCTGCCGACCTCGGCGTCACCCGGGTTCGCGTGGTCGCGCAGGGCGGTGAGGATGCCCGGCATCAGGCCGTACCGTCCCTCGGCGCGCTGGTAGCAGTCCACGTTCGTGCCCATCGCGATGTGCTCGCCCTGCCAGCGGCGTGAGCCGAGTTGACGGCGCAGCAGCTCCGGGGCGTTCACCTTGACCACGATCTGGGAGTCGAAGTCGATCCCGGTGTCGAGGTCGAGATAGGTGTGCGTCTTGCGGGCGAAGCAGTAGACGCAGGTACTGCTTCCCCCGCGGTATCTTCTCGTGCCCGAGGCGGGAGGCATGAGGCAGGGTGGCGCGACGCGAATTGGGCTCTGGCAGCGATCACGGGGAGCCGTCACGGTCGGTGAAGGGGCTGTTCGATTCCTGCTTGTGAGCCAGGGCGCGCCAGGACGAGCTGTAGCGTTTTTGACGATCCGTCATGTTCTGCTGGCCCGGGCTGAACCGTGCTGCCGGTGTCGACGTCCAGGGCATGGGCCATGACGAGATCTCCTGGCAGGACGTGCTGTTCGAGGGCTTCGGGGTACTGGTGACCGCCGCGGTGCACGGAATGTGCGGGCTGTTGGTGCGGTTGGCCGGCCGAAGCGGTGAAGGCGCATGTCCGTCCTGCGGCGGGGTGTCGGCGCGCGTGCATGACCGGTACGAGCGTCGGCTGCAGGACCTTCCGCTGGCCGGGCAGGCCGGCGTTGATCCCGGAGGAGTCCGTGAACGTCACGCCCCGCATGCCGAGCGCCATCCCGACGAACGGTCTGCCTGCCATCCGGGCTGCCCGTCGGCGTTCGGGCCCTACCGGGCAGGGATTATCGACAACTCCGCGATGACCAGGTCCCGAGATCCCGAACTCCGCCGCACCCATGGCCAATCCGGGGATGCCCGCGCTGCGGCCTCCGATATCAGGCGCCCACCGCGCCTGTCCGGGCAAACGCCGGGTGCAAGTCTTCCTTCCGCCTGGCGAAGCCGGCGGGTACTCGACACGATCTCCGCAGGCCGTAGGGTGCCCCCTCCAGTGCGAGGTCCGGGCGGAGCCGGTGCTAGGAGGGCGCGCAGGTAGTCGGCCGGGTGCGGGAGATGTACTTGATCTCGCCGACCAGGCGCGGCAGTACCGAGTGTGTGCCCGCGATCCATGGCTCTGGGGTGAACGAGCAGGACGTGGCTGCGGCGAGGGACAGCAGCCCGGCGAGGTCGGCCCGTTCACGCTCGCTCGACCCGGTGCCGACACTGTCGATAGCGCAGCCGGTCCGCCGCCGGCCGGCCGAGCAGGAGTGCCCCGGGGTGGTAAGAGGTGTGATGGGGGGTGTGGTGAGGATGCCCGCTTGCAGGAGCGGGCAGTCGTGCCTTGGGCTTGAGTTGCCGACTGGTTGCCCGTGATGGGAGGGGGGCAGGGGCGAATCCGGGTCGTATCGCCTTCCATTCGCCCCGTTCGAATAACGGACACCTGCTGTTCCGGTCTGAACTGGCCCCGGCTCCCACGTGCCTGTGCGTCCCCCGGTGGGGCCGCTTCGGGCCGGAACCGAACATACGAGTGGGTTCAAGTCGGGCCGGAAGAGGTGGGGCCAACTGCACCGATAAAGCCATACCCGTGAACGGCTGCGCATCCTCGCCTCCTGGGCCGCCGAACAGCACGTGCCGCCCTCGTCACCTGTCAGCTGACGGGGGAGGGCTGCCTCCGCGGCACGGTGCGGTGGATCGGGCCCGTGCCCTGGGACAAGGGCAGCCCCGAGCCCCCGCTGATGTGGGCGATGATCTCCGCGGTGATGGACACCGCCGTCTCCTCGGGTGTGCGCGCTCCGAGGTCCAGGCCGATCGGGGAGCACAGCCGGGCCAGTTGTTCTTCGCTCACGCCTTCTTCCCGCAGCAGGCGCAGGCGTTCGTCGTGGGTACGCCTGGATCCCATGGCGCCGATGTAGCCGACGGGCAGGTTCAGCGCCAGACGTAGCAGGGGAACGTCGAACTTTGCGTCGTGAGTGAGGACGCACACGGCGGTACGGGCGTCCACCTCGGTGTGTTCCAGGTAACGGTGGGGCCAGTCGGCCACGACCTCGTCCGCGTATGGAAAGCGCGCCGGGGTGGCGAAGACGGGCCGGGCGTCGCACACCGTGACCCGGTAGCCCACGAAGGCCCCAGCCTGGCTGAGAGCGGCGGCGAAGTCCACGGCGCCGAAGACCAGCATGCGCGGGCGGGACGCGTGGACGTGCACGAGGACGGACAGTGGCCCTGGGCAGCCCTGTCCGCTCCCGCCGAGCGCGACGCGGGCGGTGCGCCCCGCGCGCAGCAGGGCAAGGGCCTCGTCAACCACCTCAGGGTCCACCGAGCCGTTGTGCAGCGTCCCGGAGATGACCTGGCCGTCCCCGAGAACGCTGAGTGTCGCCCCGAGGAGGCCGGCTGGCCCGTCCACGACCTGGGCCACGGCGACGGGCAGGCCCTGCACAACTTCGTCGAGGGCCGCGGCGATGTGCGGTTGCGCAGCAGGATCGACAGCCTGGACGAGGACATCAAGTTCGCCGCCGCACGTCAGGCCCACCGCGAAGGCGTCGTCGTCGGAATACCCGAACCAGGCACGGTGAGCGGCGCCCCCCTCACGAAGCACTTGCCGGCACATGTCATAGACCGCGCCCTCGACGCAGCCGCCGGAGATGCTGCCGACCGCGTTGCCGTCCGTGTCCACCGCTACGGCTGTGCCGATGGGCAAGGGTGCACTGCCGCAGACGTCGACGACGGTGGCCAGGGCGAAGGGGCGTGCGTCCCGGCACCAGCGGAGCAGTGTCTGCGCGATGTTCAGCATGGGGCCTGTCTCCGTGGAGGTGAGGGGCGGGCTGCTGCCGCACCTTGGGGAGTGTCGGCAGCCGGAAGGGGGGACGGGCTGCCCGAGGGTGGGCGTGCACCCACGGCCGCCTGCGACTGAGGGCTCACCTCGTACCTCCTACGCTCAGTTCCGTGTCCAGGGCGCCGCGGATGCGGCCAACCTCGCTTGGGGAGATCCCGGTGTTACCGCCCAGGGCCCGGACCAGGTCGTCCACGCTGCTGGTGGGCACCTCGTGCGTGCCTCCACGATCACGGTGCAGCGGGCCTGGCCGGTGCGGACTTCGGGGGTCGCCAGGTCCAGGTCCCGACTTGCGTCGTCAGTACCCTCGCGCGGCCCGGAAAGGTGCGCGAGGGCCGCCGGAGCGCACCGGCGAGTCCGTTGGACGCAGAGGTCAGTCTCTCACCAGGGGGGCGTGACCGGCGGCTTCGGCGGCGACGACGGGTCGTCCTTGCTCCATGCCTTGGTGACGCCGTCGAAGGCGTCGCTGAGGAAGCGCACGAGGCTCCGGAACCACTTCACTTCCCGACCTCCGGGTCCGGTGGGCGCGCCGTCGACGGAGGCTGCCCCGGCGCCGGACGAGAGTCCCGCTCGGCCATCGTGAGAACGACTCGGTCCGCATCCAGGGGCAGGTGGTACGGCTGTACTCCCAGGAGGTCACGGAGCGCCGAGCCGATGGCCGCCGCCGGGAGGATCACCGGCGGCTCGCCCAGGCCCTTGGCTCCGAACGGTCCGGTGTGCGAGTGGTTGGTCTCGATGAAGACGGTTTCGATGTGTGGCGGTACGTCGGCGATGGTCGGAAGCCGATAGTCGTGGAAGTTGCCGTTGACGATGACTCCCAGGTCGTTTGTCCTGAGGTTCTCCGTCAGGGCGTAGCCGATGCCCTGCACAACGCCTCCTTCGACCTGTCCGCGTGCGCCGACGGGGTTGACGACCCTGCCGACGTCATGGACGGCGATGAAGTTGAGGACGTCGACGCGTCCGGTCTCCTCGTCCAGGGCGATCTCCACGCCGTGGCAGTGGAAGGTGGGCTCGCCCAGTCTGAGGAAGCGGGCGCCCTGCAGGTCGGAGCCTTCGACGGGGGCAAGCTCTGCTCGGTATCGACCGGTCGCGACCACCGGGCCGGAATGCATGTGAGCGGATGCGGACACTTCGGCGATGGTCATGCAGGTCTCCGGTGCGCCCTTGACCTCGACACGCCCTTCGCGGAGCACCAGGTCGGCCGGGTCGACGTCGAGCAGTCGTGACGCTTCGTTCCTGATCTGCTCGGCGACGGCGCGGGCGGCGAGGACTGTGGCGTTGCCGGTGGCGAACATGGTACGGCTGCCGCGGGAGCCTGAGTCGTAGGGGGAGTCCCGGGTGCTGCCGGACTTCAGGATGACGCGGTCGGGCCGCAGTCCGAGCTCTTCGGCGACCATGCTCGGCAGGGCGGTCGAGATGGCGCCGGTCCCGATCTCGGTTCCGCCCGAGGAGAGCGTCGCGGTGCCGTCCTCGTGCAGTTCGACGGTCGCGGCCGACGGCGTGCCGAGGGTGGACCACCATGCGCAGGCGAGCCCGTAGCCGCGTCGCCGGTGGTCGCCCGGGGCGACGTCGGCCTGCCGCCATCGCTGGAGGCGGCTCTCGACGACCCGCAGGCACTCGTCGGTCGTCCCGCGGAGGGTGATGAGCTCGCCCGTGGGGCCGCGGTCGCCTTCGCCGATGAAGTTGCGTCGTCGGACCTCTGCTGGGTCCAGCCCCAGCTGCTGGGCGATGTCCTCTATCTGCGCCTCGGCGGCGTAGACCATCTGCGGGCCCGACGGGCCGCGGAACGAGCCGGTCGGGCAGGTGTTGGTGTAGACGGCACGTCCTCGGATGTCGAGGGCGTCGATGCGGTAGGGGCCGGTCGCGTAGAACGCGGCCATCGAGGTCAGGACGGGGGTGTCCATCGCGTACGCGCCGGCGTCGAGCACGACGTCGCACCTACGGGCCAGGATGCGGCCCGACTCGTCGACCGCGCTGGACATCCGCACGACCGAGTTCTCGCGCGGGTTGCCGGTCACCATGTCCTCCGCGCGGGAGCAGACGATCTGGACGGGACGACCGGTGGCCAGGGTCATCGCGGCTGCCTGGGGCGCGAACAGCAGGTGCAGCTTGCCGCCGAAACCGCCGCCGATGGCGGGCACCCTCACCTCGATCGCGCCGGTGGGCAGGTCGAACAGCTCAGCGAGCTGGGCCCGTACGCCGAACGGCTGCTGCGTGCTCATGATCAGCGAGAACCCGCAGGGTGCGGGCGCGGCGGTCACGGCCCGTGGTTCCAGGTAGGCCTGGTGCGCCCGGTGCGACTCGATCTCGGTGTGCACCACGGCGTGTGCCGTGTCGAAGACGGCGTCGACGTCACCGCGCGAGATGTGGACGTCCTCGATGACGTTGGTGTCCCTGTCGTGCACCGGTACCTCGGCGCTCGTCAGTGCCTCGCGGAGGTCGACGACGGGAGTGGTCACCTCGATGTCGACCTCGACCATGCCTGCCGCTCGGCGGGCGATGGCCAGGGACGTGGCCGCGACCATCGCGACGGGTTCGCCGACGAACCTGACCCGGTCACGGGCGAAGATCGGCTGGTCCTTGACGTAGTTCCCGTAGCAGCGGTCGGTCACATCCTTCGCTGTCAGCACCCTGACGACGCCGTCGAGCGCCACTGCCCGGTCGACGTTGATGCCCCGGAGCCGGCCGGCCGCGACGGGCGACGGCACGAGGACGCCGTAGAGCATCCCCGGGAGGCGGATGTCCTCGGTGTAGGTGGTGTGGCCGGTGAGGCGCTCGACCGCGTCTCGGCGGACGAGCCGGTTGCCGACGTTCAGGTACTGGCCGGACTCTTCTGCGCTCATCGCGGTGCCCCGCTCGCTCGCCGGACGGCGTCTAGGATCGGCAGGTAGCCCGTGCAGCGGCACAGATTGCCGGCGAGCGCCTCCTTGATGTCCTCGTCGGTAGCCGCTCCTGATTCGGTTCTGGCGAGCAGCGCGCAGGTCGACATGATGATTCCGGGGCTGCAGAAGCCGCACTGGACGGCGTCGGCCTTCACGAACTCCTCGGCGACGACCGCGCCGATTCCGCTCGCGGTGACGCCTTCGACCGTCTCTACCGAGTGTCCTTCGCATTCCAGCACGTACATGAGGCAGCTGTTGACCGCTTCGCCGTCGACGGTGACGGTGCAGGCGCCGCAGTCGCCGGTGCCGCATCCGAGCTTCGCGCCGGTGAGGCCGCACTCGTACCGGAGGGCGTCCAGGAGCAGCGTGTCCGGCGCGACCGCGATGTCGTGGTCTGCGCCGTTGACGCGCAGGGTCATGCGTGTAGTCATCGTTGGTGTCCTCCTCGCGCCCGCTCGAACGCGATGCCGATCGCGCGCTTGGCGAGCACTGGTAGCACGGTGCGCCGGTGGGCACGTGAGCCTCGGCCGTCGTCGATGGGGGTGGCGGTGTTGAGCACCAACCGGGCGGCGGCCTCGATGGAGGGTTCGTCCAGCTCGGTCCCGACGAGTGCGTCGGCGGCGTCGGGGGCCAGCACAGGGGTGGCCGCGGCGGCGCTGAGCGCCACGCGGGCGGCGACGCAGCGTCCGTTCTCGATGTCCAGATGGGCTGCCACGCCGACGACGGCCAGGTCCATCGCGAGACGGTAGGTGAAGCGCAGATACGCGGAGGCACCGAGGGACGCGGGAACGATGATCCGTGTGAGCAACTCGTTGGGTTTGCGGACCGTCCGGCCGGGCCCGGTGAAGAAGGCGTGTCCTGGCACCAGCCGTGTCCCGGTGGTGGAGGCGAGCTCCAGCTGAGCGTCTGCCGCCAGAACCCCGGGGAGGGTGTCGCCTGCCGGTGAGGCCCGGCAGATGTTGCCGCCGATCGTTCCGCGTGCGCGGGTCTGCCAGCCGCCGACAAGCGAGGCTCCGTCGGTGATCGCGTTGGGCGGTATGACGGTCGTCTTCGCCAGCTCCTGCAAGGAGGTGGCGGCGCCGATGGTGAGCGTGCCGTCCGCGTCGAGACTGATTCCTCGCAGGTCGGATACGTCCTTGATATCGACGATGTCCTGGGCGCGGTCGACCATGCCGTCGGCACGCATCACGACGAGGTCGGTGCCGCCGGCGAGCACTGACGTCGGTCGGCGGTCCAGCAGGGTCAGGAGTTCGGAAAGGTTGTCGGGCCGCCTGTAGGCGCCGACGTCGGGCTCGGACATCTCCGTCCTCCTCGTCATGGTTGCCGTGTCGGGACGATGAGCGTCTCGGCGTGGGGTGTTCGGCATGTCGATCCCGTTTGTGCGGGTTGCGGAACCGTGGTCAGTTGCTGGCGGGCGCGCGGACCGAAGCGGCCAGTGCGACGACCGCTCCTATGTAGCCGTGGTGGCGCAGACCCATGACGGTGGCGTCGC
>CBFGZZ010000135.1:0-21104 GCA_965653385.1 uncultured Streptomyces sp.
TCGCCCGAGTCCGGGTCGACGATCCTGATGTCCTGGTACGGCAGCCGCTGGCCGACCGAGCCGGGCCTGCGGACGTCGAGGAAGCCGCGCACACTGGCGCAGGTCGCCTCGGTCAGGCCGTACCCCTCCAGCAGCGGGATCCCGGTGGCCGTCTCGAAGTCGGTGCGCACGCCTTCCGGCAGCGCGGAGGCGCCGACCATGGCGCAGCGCATCGAGCCGATGTCCGCTCCGTCGACGGGACAGGTGGCCAGCACCGCGTACACCGTGGGCACCGCGCTCATCGCGGCGATCCGGTAGTGCTCGACGATCCGCCAGAACTCCGCGTACAGCGTGAGGTCGCGATAGCCCAGCGGCCCGGCCCAGACGACCTGCCGGCCGCGCAGCAGCGGCGCGAGCAGCGTGACGACGAGGGCGTTGACGTGGAACAGCGGCAGCGCGGCGAACACGACCGAGTCCTCGTCGAGTACGGAGTTGGCCGCGATCATCCAGGCGTCGGTGATCTCGTTGGCGTGCGTGTGCGCGGCGAGTCTGGGGGCTCCCGTGGTGCCGCCGGTGTGGAAGAAGGCGGCGAGACCGGTGGCGGTGGGCGGCTCGCCGAGGAACTCGTCGTGCGGGCAGTCGGCCGCGGCGTCGGCGAGGCGGGCCACGGAGGCGTTCTCCACCGTCGGCAGCTCCGCGTGGTCCTGCCCGGCCCCGGTGGGGCGCAGGAGGAGCACGTGGTCGACCAGGCCCTGCCGGGCCAGTTCGGCAGTGGTCGCGAAGGCCTCGGGGTCCAGTTCCGGGGAGGCGGTGACGACCACGCGGGCGCCGGCCCGGCGGATCAGCTCGCCGACGTGGTCGCGGGCGAGCGCCGGGTTGACGGGTGTGGCAATCCCGGCGAGCTGGGCGGCCAGGAGCGCGGTGACCAGTTTTTCGCAGTTCGGGGAGAGCAGCGCGACGGCGTCGGTGCGGCGCACGCCGAGCCGGTGCAGGGCGTTGGCCGCGCGGTGCACGTCGGCGAGCAGGCCGGCGTAGGTGCGGCTGCTGGGCGTGCGCCAGGACGCGGCGTCGGGCAGGACGGTGAGCGCGGTCCGCCCGGGCCACTGCTCGGCCGCTCGGCGCAGCAGGTCGTACGAGGTGCCTGGCAGTCCGCGGTCGGTGAGCGGGGTCGCCTCGATGACGGCCAGGTCGTCGGGGTGGTCGTAGCGCGGCCAGGCGCTGCGGGTCTCGGTGGTCACGCGTACCTCACCTTGTTCTGCTGGGTGCCGAGGTCGAGGGCTCCGTCGGGGGTGCGGATGGACAGCTCCACCACGTCGCCGTCCCGCAGGTACTTCTGGTTCCTCGCCTGGGAGTTGAAGAACGCCTTCCACTTCAGCGCGGGCGGCAGGAGCGAGCCGATGATCTCGACCGGCTTGGGCGGCGCCTTGAGGGCCGTACCGCCAGGGGTGCCGGTGAGGACGAGGTCGCCGGGGGCGAGGGCCTGGAAGCGGGAGAGCTCCTGGAGGGCCTGGAGCGGGTGGTGGATCATGTCGGTCAGGTCGCTGTTCTGGCGGATCTCGCCGTTGACCGTGAGGACCAGCCTGAGCTCGGCGAGCCGGTCGAGTTCCTCGGCGTCGAGCAGGACCAGGGCGGGGCCGACCGGGGTGAAGGTCGGGTAGGACTTGGCCTCGTAGAACTGGGTCTTGGGGAGCTGTACGTCGCGTGCGGAGAGGTCGTTGGTGACGACCAAGGCGGCGACGTGGTCCTTCCAGTTGGCGGCCGTCACGGTGGCGCCGACGTCGAGGGGGCGTCCGATGACGAGGCCGAGCTCGATCTCGTAGTCGAGGAAGCGGACATGGGTCGGCTTGACGATCTCGTCGTACGGGCCGCAGATCGAGCCGGAGGTCTTGCGGAAGAAGGTCAGCGGGACGGTCTCGGGGTTCATGCCCGAGTCATGGACGTGGGAGACGTAGTTGGTCATCTGCGCGACCACCCGGCACGGCGCGGTGACCGGGGAGACGAGCGGGAGTCCGGCGATACGGCTCGGCTCGGCCGCGAGGGTGCCCGAGCGGGCCTCGGCCAGGGCCATGTGGATCGTGACCACGTCGTCGAGGAGTTCGGCGGTCGTCGTCGCGGAGGTCTCGACCGGGACGGCACGGTGTGCGTCGAGCGCGACCCACCACGCGTCGGGGGTACGAAGGACGGAGATGGTCATGAGGTAGCCACTTTCAACAGGCCGCGCAGGCGTTCGAAGTCGAACTCGTTGTCGTCGGATCGGAGGGCGGTGATCATCGAGCGCAGCTCGGCCAGCGACTCGCGGCCGGGTGCCACGCCCAGGAAGTCCTTGGTGGCGGGCGGGCCCCACTGCGCCAGGCCGGAGGCCGTCATCGGCGCCCAGCCGGGCTCCAGGGTGGAGTCGAACATGTCGCTGTCCGTGAAGTGCTCGACCAGGAAGCCGTCGGGGTCGCGCCAGTAGTCGAAGATCTGGCTGCCCTGGATGTGCCGGCCGATGCCCCAGGACCGGCGGTACCCCTCTTCGAGCAGGTGCCGGCCGCCGGCGGCGAGCGCGTCGAGGTCGGTGACCTCGTACGCCGAGTGCACATACCGGTTGGAGGGTCCCAGCGTCAGGGCCAGGGTGTGGTGGTCGGTCAGGGTGCTGCCGCGGTCGCAGCGGATGAAGCTCATCGTCGGACCGCGCTCGCGCTGACCCTCGTAGTAGAGGAAGTCGCTGACGATCAGGCCTAGATGCTCCAGGTACCAGTTCAGCGTGCGCAGATAGCCGGTGGTCTGCAGGACCACGTGCCCGAGGCGCCGTACGCCGGCCGGCTCCCGGGGCGGACGCTGCGTGGCGTTGGCCCGGTCGAGGGCGCCGCCGAAGTTGAACTTCCGCGGCGACCGGCCCACCACCGGGGGCAGTTCGTCCGTGCCGGCGACGACGCGGACCCGCAGGCCGCTGGGGTCGAGCAGGTCCACGGCCGACCCGCCGACCGGCTGGGGCAGCGGGTGCACCCGGGTGCCGGTGGCGTCGGCCAGCCGCAGCAGGTCGCCGGCCTCGGCGGCGCGGAAGGCGGGGCCGAGGAACCGTGACTTTCGCCCCCTGCGGATGATCACGCACGGTGCGCCGGCCTGGGTGCCCCGCAGGTGCAGCTCACGGCCGTCCCGGTACGACGTGACGAAGCCGAACGCCTGGGCGAAGGCCTCGGCGCGGTCCAGGTCGGGCTTGAAGAACTCCAGCCACGCGATGTCGTGGACCTTGATCACCGGGTTCACCGCCCGGCCCGGATGCTCGCCCCGGAGTGCGCCCTGCTCGCAGTGCAGGTCGTTGTGCGTGCCGCCCATGGCCACCACCTCCTGAAGAAATGTTCACTTCCGAATCTGACGTCAGTCAATAGAACTGAAGAAATCTTCAAGAAACAAGTCGAGCCGACTAGAGTGCGGGGTGAAGTGGGGCCCGGGGCGTGAGGGAGGATGGCGGGATGACCGAGCGGACCGCACCGAGACGAGTCGACCGACGCAGGGCACGCACGCGCACAGCCCTGGTGGGCGCGGCCCAGCGGCTGCTGGCCGAAGGGCGGACCGACGTCCCCATCCTGGAGATCACCGAGCTCGCCGACATCGGCGTGGGGTCGTTCTACAACCACTTCGACAGCAAGGAGGAGCTCTTCCGCGCGGCGGTCGAGGACGCGCTGGAGTGGTGGGGGAACCTCATGGACCGTCTCACCGCGGACATCGACGACCCGGCGGTGGCCTACGCCCAGAGCTTCCGGATGACCGGCCGGCTGCACCGCCGCCACCCCGAGCTGAGCCGCGTCCTGCTGAGCCAGGGGCCCGAACTGGCCCACTCCGACCAGGGCCTGGCGCCCCGGGCGTTCCACGACATCCGCACCGCCGTGGACGCCGGGCGCTTCGAGGTGGAGGACCTGGACCTGGCCCTCGCGATGACGGCGGCGGCCGCGCTGGCGCTCGGCTGGCTGCTGCACGCCCAGCCGGACCGTGACGACGCGACGTCCTCGGACCTGGTGGCCGTCAGTCTGCTGCGGCAGTTCGGCATCCCCGCCGACGAGGCCGCCCGGATCTGCGCGCTGGAGCTGCCGGACCTCGATGTCGTGGACACCATGGTCGGCTGAGCGCCGCCGCGGTGAGGGCACCGCTGCTGCTGTAGGGGATGCTCCAATTAGAGTGGATGCTTCAGAAGGCCGATCGTCCCCGTCCGGGTCGACGGCCCTTGTCCGACCGGGAGACACGAGGCATCCATGACCAGGCCACAGGCGCCGCGCCGGAAGCGGGCGAACGGGGTGGAGTCACGCCAGCGGATCCTCGACGCCGCTGTGGAGATCGCCGGTGAGCGCGGTTACGACGGCACGTCGATCGCGGCCGTCAGCGCCAAGTGCGGGCTGCCCGCCAGCTCCATCTACTGGCACTTCAAGGACAAGGACGACCTGATCGCGGCGGTCATCGAGCGCAGCTTCGAGACCTGGCTCACGGCCGTCCAGCTGCCGGACGAGAAGGTCGGTACGCCCCTGGAGCGGGTCACCGCCATGGCCGCCAACGTGGCGAAGTCGCTCGTCGACGCCCCCGACTTCCTCCGCCTCGGCCTCATGCTCGCCCTGGAGCGGCGCCCCACCGAGCCACGGGGCCGCACGGTTTTCCTCCAGGTCCGTGAGATCACCCACCAGAAGATCGCCGAGGTGACGAGGACCCTGTTCCCCAGCCTGGACGAGGCCGCGGTGAACACCCTGACCACCTACGCCATCGCAGGCGCCGACGGCCTGTTCGTGCACCGCGAGGTGGGCGGCGACTCCGTCGACCTCGTGGCGTTGTTCGAGCTGCACGCACAGCTGGTCCATGACGCGGCGGCCCGTATGGCGGCGGACCGGTAGGGGCCGCCGCCACACAGGACCAGGGACGAGGGGCGTGGGCTACGACACCGCCTCGCCCGGCCGCGGCGTGAAGACGTCCGCGTGCTCGGCGGCCCACTGGGCGAAGGTGCGGGCCTGGCGACCGGTGACCTTCTCCACGGTGTCGACGACGGTACGGCCCACCTCCGGGGTGTTGCCGTACGCCTCCAGCAGGAAGCCGATCACGTCCTCCGGGTGACCGGCCGCCCGCCACTGGGCGACGGCCTGTTCCTCGGTCAGCTCGACCAGGGCGATCTCCCGGCCGCGGGCGGCCGCGACGGCGGCCACCTTGTCGGTCACGGTGAGCAGTTCGGGTCCGGTGATCACGTACTCCTGACCGCCGTGCCCCTCCTCGGTGAGCGCAACCGCGGCGACAGCCCCTATGTCGCCCTCGTGGACCATGGCGCTCAGCCGCGAGACGAACGGCTCGCGCACCTCGTCCGCGGCCACGATGCCGTCGGCCCACTCCAGGGCGTTGCCCATGAACTCGACCGGCATGAGGACGGTCCAGTCCACGACGTCGTCCACCCGCACGGCGTCCTCCAGCGGGGACGGCCCGCCGCCGTGCAGCACGGTGACCCGCCGCGCACCGGCCGCGCGGGCCGCCTCCAGGATGCGGGGGCCCGTCTCCAGCGGGGCGAAGTAGGCCCCGCCGAAGGTGATCAGATGGAGCCCGCTCACGCCTTCGAGAGCCGGGATCAGGGTCTCGGGTTCGGTCAGGTCGCCCTGGACCACCTCGACACCGGCCGGGAGGTCGGCCCGCGCGGCATCCCGGGTGAGTGCGCGGACCGCGTGGCCGCGGGCCAGGAGTTCGGCGACGACCTGGCGGCCGACGGTTCCGGTGGCACCGGTGACAAGGATCTTCTGCGTCTGCGTCATGGAACGACCGTAGGAAGACTTGCGGTCAGCTTCTGTCCGCGAGCCTCGGCCGCGCGTCACTTCACCTCCACCGAGAGGTCGTTGTCGAGGGTGAAGTAGGGACGCGCGACGCCACCGGCGACCACGGCCGTGGGATAGACGAAGACCTCCTTGCGGTCCGCCACGTCGTCCAGGAGGCGGCCGATCCGGATCGGAGCCGCTCCCTCATCGGAGGATGCCTGGACGCTCAGGTCCCAGATCCGATCGCGGGTGCCGCCGTCGCCGACCAGGTTCGCGTAGTCCACGACGAAGGAGAACGCCCGCCCGTCGCCCCCACCCCGCAACTCCACGACCCGTACGGTGCCGTCACCCCGCAAACGCAGCCGCACGGCGGCCCCTTCGGCGAGCGAGGCACCGTGCAGTCGGGCCCGGACCGTCATCGAGCGGTCGGTGACATCGATGCCCTCGACCTCCGCGTGAGCGGTGCGCAGCCAGGCCCGCACCGCGAGGTAGCCGTCCTTGGTGCCGTACGGGACGCGCACCGCCACCGGCGACGACCGGTCACGGGTGTGGCCGTCGACGAGGGCCCGCAGGTCACGCAGGCCAGGACGCAGACGTCGTCGGGGCGCGTCGGGTTCGGGCAGGAGGCAGACGTCCCAGCGGCCCTCGGTGAGAGCGGGCTGTCGTTCGAGGACGGCGAGGAGGCGGCCGTCGGCGGCGGGTTCCAGGTCGAGGAGGTGGACGGTCTCCTCCGGTTGGCCCTTCTCGGGGCACAGCAGCAACCGGGCCGAGCAGGCACCGTCGGCCGCTGTCGGCGGGAGGGCGAAGACGATCCGGCCGTCCGCGTCGGCCGTGCAGTCGACGCGCAGATGCGTGCCCCGCGTCGTGTCGGGTTTCGTGTCGGGTTCGGTGTTCAACGCCGTCCCCTCCGTACGGTGCGCAGCGCGCCGGAGGCCACGGTGTACGCGGCGTCGCGTGCGGCGAAGCCCTGGCTGACCAGGGCGCGTTGTATTCGGCCGCCTTCCGGGGGAGCGCCCGGTCGTCCCGTCCCGCGCGCCGACCGCGCCTCGTCGATCAGCCGCTCGGCCTGCTCCACGACGGGGACGGGGGCGAAGCGCCGGGCGTTCGCCATGGCCGTACGGCCCATCCGCCGGCGCCGTTCGTCGTCGCGGACGAGGTCCAGGAGTGCGGCGCCCAGGGCGTCGGGGTCCCCGACCGGTACCAGCAGGCCGTCGACGCCGTCCTCGATGATCTCGCCGGGGCCGTAGGGGCAGTCGGTGCTCACCACGGGCAGGCCGCAGCGCATGGCCTCGACGATGGTCATGCCGAACGGCTCGAAGTCGGACGCGCACGCGGCGATCGAGCCCTTGACCCACTCGGCCTCCATTGGGGCCGCCGCGCCCATCAGCAGAGCCTTGTCGGACAAGCCCAGGCGCTGGATGAGCTGTCGCAGCCGGGCCTGCTCCTCCCCCCTGCCGTAGATGCGCAGTTGCCAGTCCGGGTGTGCGGCGGCGACCGGCGCGAAGGCCTCGATGAGCAGGTCGTAGCGCTTCACCGGGACCAGCCGGCCGGCCGCGACGACCACCTTCGCGGTGCCGTCCGCGGCGGGCAGCACCGGATCGGGCACGCTGTTCGGCAGGGCCTCCACCCGGACCCCCGGCAGCCGCATCTTGCGCCGGTAGGCGGCGGCGTCCGCCTCGGTGACCGTGGTGAGCACGTCGAGCCGGCGGTAGGCACGGCGCAGCGTGGTGCGCAGGCGGGGCGGATGGTTGTCGAGGGTGAGGTGCTCCTGCCCGACGCGGACGACGTGCTCCGGTGCCTGGAGCGCGAGGTGCACGTTGAGGCCGGGGCGGGTGCCGATGACGACGTCGGCGTCGGTCGCCGCCAGGCATGCGCCGATCCGCTGGTCGGTCAACTCGCTGTACTGCCGGTAGCGGTATTCGGCGACGGGGAACACTTTCGCCGGTCTGAGATGCAGGGGGTGTTCCTTCTCCTGCCGCAGGTCGACCAGCGGCCGTATGGACACTCTCGGGTCCAGGGCGAGGTTCGGGTGTTCGCGGGGCCGCAGCACCGAGACGATCTCCACTTCGTGCCGCTCGGCCAGTGCCCGCGCCAGGTTGAAGGTGGTGGCGATCGTGCCTCCGATCCCATAGGCGTCGTGCAGCAGGAAAGAGATCTTCATGGCGGACTAGACAGCGCCAATCCCCCTTTAGTTGCCTGTTGTTATATCTCTGTTGTCTTGCGGGTCACACCCCGCTCGGCGAGCACGCGACGAGACGGACCAGCACTGCGGCGGGCGTGCGCGGCAGCGACACCCGCAGGCCGTCCCCGTCCCAGAGGGCCGAACCGGCCGCCGCACCGGACGCCGGCGACGGGTGCAGGATCTCCGCATGGACCTCCCGACCCGCCAAGTGCCCTACCGGTAGCCGCAGTTCGGGCTCGCCGCCGCGCCGCCAGACGGTGAGGTACGACGTACGGTCGTCGGACGACCGCATCCCGAGCGCCAGCCACTCGTCCGTCCACCCGGGCAATCCGAGCGGCCAGAACGGCACGCTACGCGCCAGCTCCGGGCGGATCGCCTGGTACGTGGTCACCGCGTCCCGCACGAGGCCGAGTTGACGCTGTGACATCCGGTCCAGATGGCCGGACAGATGGATCCGCCCGAGGAGGGCCCCGCCCAGGGTGAAGGCGATCAGGTCGTCGTCGTAGCCGGGTTGCGGGTAGGCCCAGACCGCGCCCTGCTCGGGCGGTACGGCGGTGGGCGCCGCGGCGGCGATGGGCGGGTAGCGCAGGGGGTCCTGTTGGTCGCTGGTGGACTGGAGCTGGGTGACCGCGAGGGTGGCCCCGTCCATTCGCATGCCGCCCGAGGCGCAGTTCTCGATCACCAGGTCGGGGTGCCGGTCCAGTACCTCGGAGAGCCAGTCCAGGTAGGCGTGGGCGTGGCCGAGCAGCCCGGCGCCCGGCGCGAGGTCCCCGGGGGCGAGGGTGCCGGGATCGATCACGATGTTGTAGTCCAGCTTGAGGTAGCCCACGCCCCAGTCGCCGACGATGCGGTCCACCGCCTTGTCGAGGTGTGCGCGGGCCGCCGGATGGCGCAGGTCGAGCTGGTGGCGGCCCTGTTCGGTGAGGCGTACGCCGTCGCGCCGGAAGAAGGCGTCCGGCGGCAGGGCCGCGGCGACCGGGCTGCGCACTCCGACGACCTCCGGCTCCAGCCACAGCCCGGGCACCATGCCGCGCTCCCGGATCCGGTCCAGGACCGCCCGGATACCGCCGTCGGGGAAGCGCCGCGCCGAGGGCAGCCAGGCACCGACGGTGTCCCACCAGTCGCCGTCCTTGGAGTCGTCGTACCAGCCGGCGTCCACACAGAAGTACTCCGCGCCCGCCCGGGCCGCCGCGTCGATCAGCGGGAACAGCTTCTCGGTGGTCGGGTCGCCCATGAGCGTGTTCATGTAGTCGTTGAAGACGACCGGGAGCGTGGTGTGGTCGGGGTGCGGGCGGCGTACGGCGCGGCGGTACGCGGTCAGCGCGCCCACGGCCTCGTCGAACCCGGCGCCCAGGGCCAGGACCCCCGGCACGGTGGTGAACTCCTCGCCCGGCGCCAGCCGGACCCGCCACTGGTGCGCCGCGTCCGTGGGGCCGTTCAGCGCCAGGCAGGTGCCGCCGCCGCTCTCGCCCAGGTCCCAGCGCCAGCCGGCCGGGGACTCGATCTGCCACAGCCAGGTCCGGCCGCTCCCCCGCTCCGTCAGCGCCCCCATCGCCAGGTGACCGTCGGTGGGCCAGCTGCCGCGCCCGGCGAGCACGAGGGCGGCCCGGCTGTCGTGCTGATGGGCGCCGACGTTGATGTCGGCGACGGTGTCCCGCAGCGGCTCGCTGTACCAACGGCACTCCGCGAGCCAGTCGTTGCGGGCCCGGTGCACGTCGAGGGCGTCCGGTGCGGGCAGACCCCCGAGGAGCAGGCTGCTGACGGACTGCACGACGAGGGGCTCCCGGCCGTCGTTGCGGAGCCGGACGCGCGAGCGCAGCACCGGCAGTCCACCGGGGGACGTCAACTCGACGAACACCGTCAACCCGGTGGTGGGGTCGTGGAGTTCGAGCGTCAGCCACTCCTGATCGCCCCGTAGCCCACTGTGCCGGTCCCGGTATTTCAGCCGCGCGCCGAGGGCCGAACCGGTGAAGCGCGGGCCGGACCAGGCACTGCCGTGCCCGAAGGCCGTGAGCTCGACGAGGGTGAGGGCGGATTCCGGATGGACGGGCTCGCCGTCACCGAGCCGGACCAGCCGCAGGGTCCCGTCGGACGCTGTGGCGAACTCGGCCTCCAGGGCCACGTGCCCCCAAGTGAAGGTGCCTTGTGTGCCGTTGAGTTCCGCGCCGGCCGTACCGGTCAAGGTGCTCCCCTTAGTGAATCCCTCGTTACGGTCTCTTGACGGTCCCCATGTGACCGGTCACAATCCTGGCATGAATGTGACCGGTCACACAAGGCGCCCAGCGAGCATCAGGGACGTCGCGACGGCCGCCGGCGTCTCGTACCAGACCGTCTCCCGGGTGATCAACGGCCATCCCAGCGTCAGGCCGACCACCCGGGAGCGCGTGCTCGCCGCCATCGACGAGCTGGGCTTCCGGCGCAGCGCCACCGCGCTCGCCCTGGCCAGCGGACGCAGCAGGGCCGTGACCGTGCTGACCGCGAACACCACGCACTACGGCTACGCCTCGATCCTCCAGGGCATCGAGGAGGCCGCCCGAGCCGAGTCCTACGCGGTCGGGATCGGCGTGCTGGAGTCGGCGGACGAGGCGGCCGTCGCCGCCGAGGTGCGGCGGGCGGCGGACGCGGGCGGCGGACTGATCGTGATCGCCTACGACCCGGCCGGAGTGAAGGCACTCGGCGCCGTCCCCGCCGAACTTCCGGTCGTCGGCGTGGTCGAGACCCCCGCGAGCACCCCCGACCCAGGCCGGCCCTGGGTGTGGACCGACGACCGCGAGGCCGCCTACCAGGCGACCCGCCATCTGCTCTCCCTGGGCCACGAGACCGTGCACTACGTCGCCATCCCGTCCAGCACCCGGCGCACCAGCGCCCGTACCAGCGGCTGGCGGCAGGCGCTGCGCGAGGCCGGAGCGCCCGAACCCCGGCCGGTGCAGGGCAGTTGGGGTCCGGCGGAGGGTCATGCGGCGGGCCGGAAGCTCGCACGGGACCCGGCGGTCTCGGCGATCCTGTGCGGCAACGACGACCTCGCGCTGGGCGTGCTGCGGGCGCTGCACGAGGCGGGTCGCGCCGTCCCCGGCGAGGTGAGCGTGGCGGGGTTCGACGACGCGCCGCACTCCGCGTATCTGACGCCGTCCCTGACGACGGTACGGCTGGATTTCACCGGGCTCGGTCGGGCGGCGTTCGCCCTGCTGCACGGGGTGCTGGAAGAGGCCGCGCAGATCGCCCCGCATCCCGTGTCCGTGCCGGAGCTGGTGGTGCGGGAGAGCTCGGGGCCGCCACCGGGGAGCGCCTGAACGCGCCGCGCGGTCCAACGACTCGCCGCCCAGCCCGTCGACTCGCCGCACGGCCCCACAAGTTGCCGTACACCCCCTCGACTCATCGCACGCCCCCTGACCGCGTCGCACGGTCCGCCCTCGCGCCGGACGGTCCCGAACGCATCGCACGAGCACCGCTGTTCTGATTCCTGCTTCCTGAACCACCCGTTCGCGAAAGGCACGTGATGAAGACAAGAGCTCTCCCCGCACTGGCGCTGATATGTGCCCTCGGCCTCGCCGCCACCGCGTGCAGCGACCCCACGGCCGGCGGTTCCGGTGACTCCGGCACGGACGGGAAGCGGACGGCCGTCGACCCGACCGCCCGGCTGGACGGCGTGAAGCTGACGATGTGGACCGCGCAGAACACGGTCAACGCGCCGAAGCAGGTCATCGACGCCTTCGAGAAGGCGACCGGCGCGAAGGTGGAGACCCAGGCGATCCCTGACCTGTACGAGCAGAACGTGCCGACCAAGCTGGCCTCCGGCGACCGCCCGGACCTGATGTTCTGGCAGCCGTCCATCTCCACGCTGCCGTTCGTCCAGCCGCAGCGGAACCTCCTCACCCTGGACGGCGAGCCGTGGGAGGCCAAGCTCGGCGACACGGAGAAGTCGCTCGGAATGATCGACGGCAAGCGGTACGCGGCGATCGTCACCAGCCCCGCCATGCTCGGCGTCTACTACAACAAGGACGTCTTCAAGCGTGCCGGGCTCTCCGAGAAGGACTTCCCGAAGTCGTACGACGAGCTGCTCGCCCTCGGCCGCAAGGTGGTCGACAAGTCGGACGCGGCCGCCTTCTACGAGGCCGGCGGCGACAAGTGGCCCCTTCAGTGGCAGATGCAGGTCCAGCTCACCGACCTCGACCAGCAGTGGTGGGACGGGCTGAACAAGAATCAGGAGAAGTGGACCGACCCGGTCGTCGTAGGCGCGATCAAGAAGTACAAGGAGAAGCTGCTCGACGCCGGGCTCGCCCAGAAGAACTACCGGACCGGCACCTTCACCGGACAGGCCGACGCACTGTGGAAGGGCGAGGCCGGCATGGTCCTCAACGTCACCTCCTTCCAGAGCCAGTTGCAGGCCAAGTACTCCACCGCCGAGATCGACGAGAGGATCGGCTGGTTCCCGATCGCCAACTCGGCGGCCACCGGCATGTACTCGCCCGACCAGACCAACGGTGTGGTCGCCTTCAAGACGGGTGACGAGAAGCGGCAGAACGCGGCCCGGCAGTTCCTCGCCTTCTGGCTCGGCCCGGACTACGCCGACTACATCAAGGCGATGAAGATCCCGTCCGTGCAGCCGTCCGTGCCCACCCCCGACGGGCTGCCGCAGACGTCCAAGGCGCAGGTCGCGGCGCTGCCCACCGCCATCGGTGTCTTCCAGGCCAAGGCGATCGTCGCACCGGACACCCACCTCTACCTCGCTGACATGATCTTCGACAAGAAGGACCCGCAGCAGGTCGCCCAGGCGATCCAGGACCAGTTCGCGCAGGTCGCCAAGGCCCAGGGTGCGTCCGGGTTCTGACGATGACTCACACAGCCGTACGAGCCGAGCCCAAGTCGGCGGCGGGCCCGCCGAGGAAGGTGGGGCGGCTGCCGCGCGCCGCCGTGCACCACCCCTGGTGGTTCGCGCTCCCCGCGATCGTCGTCTTCGCGGGCTTCTTCCTGGTGCCGAACCTGCTGAACTTCTACTACCCGTTCACCGACTGGTCCTCGTACCACGCGGACATCGCCTTCACCGGCCTGGACAACTTCAAGACGATCGCCGACGACGGCTCACTGCTCCGCGCGATCCGGACGACCCTGCTGTACGCCCTGCTGGCGGCGCTGTTCCAGAACGGCTTCGGGCTGGGGCTCGCGCTGCTGCTGGAGGCCGACAGCCGCTTCAACCGGTTCTTCCGCGCGGTGTTCTTCCTGCCGGTGCTGATCTCGGCGCTCGCCACCGGCTACGTCTTCCAGGCACTCCTCGACCAGGACGGAGCCGTCAACTCCGTGCTCGGGACGGACATTCCGTGGCTGGGCTCGACGACCTGGACGCTGGTCGTCGTCACCCTCATCCACGGCTGGAAGTGGATGGGCCTGTCCATGCTGATCTATCTGGCCGGGCTCAAGGGCATCCCCGGCGACATGCTGGAAGCCGCCCGGATGGACGGCGCCGGGCCGTGGCGGACGTTCTGGTCGGTGCGCTGGCCGATGCTCGCGCCGGCCGTCACCTTCAACGTGACCACCGCGCTGATCGGTTCGATGAACACCTTCGACATCGTGCAGGCCACGACCGGCGGCGGGCCCGCGGCCTCCACCGAGGTCTTCAACATCTACATGTTCCGGATCTTCGGACAGGGCCTGTACGCCCAGGCCTCCGCGATGAGCCTCGTCCTCTTCCTGGTCGTGGTCGCGGTGGCGATCCCGCTGGTCGTCGGGTTGCGGCGAAGGGAGCAGCTGCTGTGAACCCGTCCGTCGCGTGGCGGTACGGCCGCCCTGCCCTGGTGCTGCTGCTCGCCGGGCTGGCCGTCGGCGTACCGCTGTGGCTGGTCGTCGTCACCTCCGCCAAGCCGCAGGCGGAGGCCATCAGGCCCAACCTCGACCTGCCGCGCCAATGGCAGCCCGCCGACAACTACGCCGACGCCGTCAGCCAGGGCGAGATGCTCCGCGGCTTCTTCAACTCCCTGCTGGTCGTGCTGCCTTCGGTCCTCCTCGTCCTGCTCCTCGGGGCGGGTGCCGCCTGGGTCTTCGCGCGCCGCAAGTCGAAGCTGGTGTCGGCGGCGTACGCGCTCTGCATCAGCGGACTGCTGCTGCCGCCCGCCGTCATCACCATCGTGATGGAGCTGCGGCAGCTGGGCCTGTCCAACACCCGGCCCGGCATGATCGCCGTCTACACCGGCATGTACCTGTCGACGTCGATCTTCTTCATGACCGGCTTCATCCGTGCCATCCCGCTGGAGCTGGAGGAGGCGGCCCGGATGGACGGGGCGACGCCGTCGCGGATCTTCTGGCGGATCGTCCTGCCGCTGCTGCGCCCGGTGATCGCCACCGCGACGATCATGGTGATGCTGTACGCCTGGAGCGACGTCTTCTACGCCTTCTTCGTCCTCGGCGGCGGCGAGCGTGCCACCCTCCCGCTCAACCTCTACCAGGTCGCCTCCGCCCAGCTCTACCTCAACAACTGGCATCTCGTCTTCGCGTACGTCGTGGTGATGAGCCTGCCCATGGTCGTCGTGTTCCTCGTCGGCCAGCGAAAGATCGTGTCCGGAATCACCAGTGGAGCCGTCAAGTGACCGGAGGTCCAGCAGAGTGATCACCCCCGCCCGCACACGAAACCTCGACCGACTCCGTACCCGACCCCGTACGAGATTCCGTACGGGATCGCGTGCCAGAACCGCCTTGATATCAGCCGCACTTGGAGCAGCCACCATGGCAGCCACTCTCCCCGCCGCGGGCCCAGCGGCCGCTGCCGACCCGCAGCGCCTCACCGTCGACCTGTCGGCCTCCGAGGGGCCGGTGATGCTCGGCGCCAACGGCGCGCTGTACGGGCTGAGCGACGACGGGGTGCCCAGCGACGCCGCGCTGGCACCGCTGAAGGTCACCAGCGTCTCGCAGAAGCCGGAGGGCGGCGCCCAGCATCCCAACGGCGACGCGCTCACCGTCTCGAAGTCGTTCTTCCGCAACGGCGGCGGCGAGATCAACGTGATGATGCAGGACATCTACGCCAAGTGGCCGTACGAGGACCTCGGCATCGACGACTACCTCCCCAAGGTCGACAAGATCGCCAAGGAGGTGGCGGCGGACCCGAACAGCGAGCGGTTCGTGTACATCCCGTTCAACGAGCCCGATCAGATCTGGTACAAGCTCGGCGTCGCCGACCAGGCCCAGTACGAGGCCAACCGGGACCGGTTCTTCAAGGACTGGAAGACGGTGTACGAGCGCATCCGCGCGATCGACCCGGACGCGAGGATCGCGGGCCCGAACGAGGCCGCCTACCACTCCCGGCTGCTCAGGGACTTCCTCGCCTTCGCCAAGCGGGAGAACGTCCTGCCGCAGGTGATGACCTGGCACGAGCTGGGCTCCGGCTCGCTGCGCGACTTCCAGGCGCACTACGACGACTACCGCAAGCTCGAACGCGAAGCGGGCATCGCCCCGCTGAAGATCAACATCGACGAGTACGCCAACCGCCGCGACCTCTCCGTCCCGGGCCAGCTCGTCCAGTGGGTCTCGATGTTCGAGCGGAACAAGGTGTACGCGAACATGGCGTACTGGGACGCGGCCGGCAACCTCAGCGGTCAGGTCGTGCGCTCCAACATCCCCAACGGCGGCTGGTGGTTCTTCCGCTGGTACGCCGGGATGACCGGTGACACCGTGAAGGTGACCCCGGCGCGGCCGAACACCATCGACACCCTCCAGGGCCTGGCCTCCGTGGACCCGGGCCGCCGCCAGGCGCAGGTGCTCCTCGGCGGTTCGGCGGGCGACTCCGACGTCGTCGTCCGCAACGTGCCCCGCTCCGTCTTCGGCCGCACGGTCACCGCGACCGTCGCCGAGGCCGCCTGGTCCGGTTACGAGGGGCAGCACGCGACGCCGCAGGTCCTCGCCCGTACGAAGGTGAAGGTGGCGGAGGACGGTTCGGTGACCGTCCCGCTGCGCGGCATGCGGAAGATGTCCGCGTATCGGATCGTCCTGACGCCCGGCGGCACGGGCAGCCCCTCCCCCGTCTCCGTCCCCTGGTCGGCGTCGTACGAGGCCGAGTCGGCCGCCCTCACCGACGGCAAGGTCTACACCCAGGGCACCGTCGAGAACGCCAACGGCTACGCGGCTTCCGGCACGAAGGACGTCGGCTCGCTCAACCAGGCCACCAGCAAGGTCGACTTCACGGTCACGGTGCCGCGCGACGGGGCGTACGACCTGGCGATCCTGTACGGCAACCAGTCCGGCGGCCCGGCCACCCAGAAGCTGTCGATCGACGGCGCGGAGGCGGCCACCGTCACCTACCCCTCAACGGAGAACTGGACCTACCGCGCCAAGCGGGATGTCACGGTCAGGCTCAAGGCGGGCACCCATGTGCTGACGCTGGCGAAGGGCGACGCCGAGGTCACTCTCGACCGGATCGACCTGACGGCCCGCAAGGGGGCGCCCTCGGCGTCGTACGAGGCCACGCTGGCGGACATCGGCGGCAGTCCGTCGTACGACTACTCGTCCTCGGCGGGAGTGGGCACGGGCGCCGTCGTACTGGGCTCCGGCGACAAGGCGGTCTTCGACGTGTACGCGCCGCGCGACGGCTACTTCACGGTGGTGCCGCGGGCGTCGGCGGCGGTGAACCTCGCCCTGCACGGTGAGACGGTGGCGGCCGCGCCGGGCCGGCCGTTGCGGCTGTACCTCGTGGCGGGCAACAACCGCGTCACGGTGACCGCCCGGCACGCCGCCGTCCGCTCGCTGGAGGTCTCGGGCGCCGGATCGAGCTCCGGCACCCTCTCCTACGAGGGACGGGCGGCCGTCCTCAAGGGCGGGGCCGAACTGGTCGACTCCGTCCACGCCTCGGCCGGTTCCTACATCGGCAAGCTCGGCAACAGCCCTTCCAGCACCGCCGAGTTCACCGTGCGGGCGCCCAGCTCCGGCCGCTATCTGATGGTCGTCCACTACGCGCACAACGACCGGCGGGACAACGGCCACGCCTACAACACGGACATCATGTCCCGCACCGCGGACATCACCGTGGGGAACGCGGCGCCGGTGAAGGTCACCTTCAAGAACACGTGGAGCTCGGACGACTACTGGACGCTGGGCGTCCCCGTCGACCTGGAGAAGGGTTCCAACAAGGTGACGTTCGGCAACGCGACGGCCTGGGCGCCGGACATCGACCGGATCGAGCTGGGCCGGGTGACCGACCGGCGGTAGCCGCGCGGTGCCGCCCGCTCCCTCGCAAGGTGGAGCGGGCGGCACACATGCGTCAGGCGACCTGCCCGCTGTGCAGGGCCGTGTACGCCCCCTTGCGGCGCAGGAGTTCCTCGTGGGTGCCGATCTCCTGGATCCGGCCCTCCCCCATGACCACGATCCGGTCCGCGCCGCGCACGGTGGACAGCCGGTGTGCCACCACGAAGGTCGTACGACCGTGCAGGAGGCGGGCGAGGGCCTGCTGGACCAGCGCCTCGGACCGGGTGTCCAGGGCCGAGGTCGCCTCGTCGAGGACGAGCACCCTCGGGTCCCGGATCAGGGCCCGGGCGATGGCCAGCCGCTGCCGCTGTCCGCCGGACAGCCGGGCCCCGCGCTCGCCGACCAGGGTGTCGAGGCCCTGCGGGAGCCGGTCGACGAACTCCAGCGCGTTGGCGTCGCGCAGCGCCGCGCGCACCGTCTCCTCGTCGGCGTCGTCCATGCCGTAGGCGACGTTCTCCCGGACGGTGCCGTCGAAGAGGATCGACTCCTGCGGCACGACCGAGACGAAGCGGCGGTAGGTGCGCAGGTCGAGGGTGTTCATGTCGGTGCCGTCGAGTTCCAGCCGGCCGGAGGTCGGGCGGATGAAGCCGATGACGAGGTTCAGCACGGTGGACTTGCCGGCCCCGGACGCGCCGACCAGGGCGATGGTCTCCCCCGGGGTGACGGAGAGGCTGAAGTCCCGAACGGCGGGCCGGCCGTTCTCCTCGTACGCGAACCCGACGTTGTCGAAGGTCACCGCGCCGCGCAGCGAGGTGAGTTCCGCCTTGCCGTCGTTGTCCTCCAGTTCGGGGGCCTGGAGCACCTCGCCTACGGAACGGACGGACTCCAGGCCCTTGGTGATGACCGGGGCCAGGCCCGCCAACGTCGTCGTGGAGTTGGTGAGGGTGGTCAGGAACGCGCTCAGCATGACGACGTCACCGGCGGTCACGCCCCAGACGTCGTAGTACGAGATCAGCGCGGCGCCGGCGAGGACGAGGACGCCGACGACGTTCAGCACGACCCAGGCGAGCGAGCCGAAGCGGCCGTTGACCAGGTCGAGGCGCATGCCGGAGGTCAGCAGCCGGTGCAGGGTGCCGTCCATGCGGCGCAGCGCCTTGCCCTCCAGGCCGTGAGCGCGGGTGACCGGGATGAGGCGGGTCATCTCCGTCACCCGGGAGGACAGGGTCTCGACCTCGTGGCGGAAGTGCTCGTTGTGGGTGCGCAGGCGAGCCCTCAGGCGGGCGACGACGAGTGCGGCGGCGGGCACGATCACGAGGAAGACGGGCACGAACTCCGGTGTGCGGATCGCGATGATGACGAGGCCGCCGATGAGCACGGTGCCCGCGCCGAGCCCTGTCTCCGCCGTCTGCTGGACCATCTGCTCAACGGTCTCCACGTCGCGCACGACCTTGGCCTGGAGCACACCGGCGCTGACGCGCGAGTGGTAGCCGATCGAGAGCTGCTGCATACGGGTGCACAGCACGGAGCGCAGGCCGGTGCCCATCCGGCGCACGCTGCCGTACAGCAGACGGACGTACAGCACGTGCAGGGGGTAGTTGACCAGCAGGATGAGCATGATGACGCCGGTGCTCAGCCAGAGCCTGCTGATCGGCTGGTGCTGGACGACGGTGTCGATGATGGACGCGGTGATCAGCGGCAGCAGCCAGACCGGGCTGTGCTTGACGGTGAACACGGCGACCGCCGCCGCGAGGCGGTGGCGGTCGGCGCGGAAGAGGTAGGCGAGGGTGCGTACGGGGTGTTCACCGCGGTAGCGGTGCTCGAGCGGCCTCTCGTGTGACGACGCCATCGGCGTTGTCCTTCCCAGGGTTCCGGATGAGATGCAGAAACCTGCATAGCAAGCGCTTTCCTACCTCGTCCCGAAGGGGAGTACAAGCGCATTTGGAACGGATCCCGGGGGTGGTTCAGACGGCGTCCAGCTCCGCGAGCTCCTCGGCGGTCAGCACGAGTTCGGTCGCGGCGAGCGAGTCCAGGACGGTCTGCGGCCGGCTCGATCCGGGAATCGGCACGACGACGGGCGACTTGGCGAGCATCCAGGCCAGGCACACCCGCTGCGGGCTCACCCCGTGGGCCTCGGCGACCCGCGCGAACGGGGCGTAGGCGGAGCCAAGTTCACGGGCCCGGGAGATGCCGCCGAGCGGGCTCCAGGGCAGGAAGGCGACACCGAGTTCGTCGCACAGGCGCAGCTCCGGCTCGCTGGAGCGGAACGCCGGGGAGAACTGGTTCTGCACGGAGACCAGCCGGCCGCCGAGGATGTCGTTCGCCTGCCTGATCTGGTCCGGGTTCGCGTTGGAGATCCCGGCCATCCGGATCTTGCCCTCGTCGAGCAGGTCGCGTACGGCGCCGACCGACTCGGCGTACGGCACCCGGGGGTCGGGGCGGTGGAACTGGTAGAGCCCGATGGCCTCGACGCCGAGCCGGCGCAGGGACTGCTCGCAGGCCTCCTTGAGGTGCCGGGGGCTGCCGTCGAGCGTCCAGCTTCCGTCGCCGGGGCGCAGATGGCCGCCCTTCGTGGCGACCAGGACGTCCTTGCCCAGGTCGTGGGAGGCGAGGGCCTTGGCGATCAGGGTCTCGTTGTGACCGACCTCCGCGGCGTCCCGGTGGTAGGCGTCCGCGGTGTCGATCAGGGTCACGCCGGCGTCGAGCGCGGCGTGGATGGTGGCGAGGGAGCGTGCCTCGTCCGGGCGGCCCTCGATGGACATGGGCATCGCGCCCAGCCCGATCGCGCTGACCTCGACGTCCCCGATGCGGCGGGTGTGCATGGGCTCGTGACCCCTCTTCTCGGCTGTCGTGCGGGAACCGGAGCGACACCAGCCTGGCCGCCGCGTCGCGCAAGGTCCAATAGAAGAAAGAGAACGCATTCAGTGACGGCGCCGCTGAATCTCCGTTGCCGAGATCGGCCGCCGGACCGCTTGCGTGGCCTCCTGGTCGGTGTGACACGCTCACCCTCGACCGACCCGCTGAACAACGTTCGGCGATGTTCGGCACAGCTCGGTACGGCTCGGCACCATGAAAGGCGGCAGCATGCGCATCGGACTGCTCGGCACCGGCCCGTGGGCCCAGATGGCCCACGCCCCCGCCCTGAGCCGGCACGGCGAACTGGACTTCGTGGGCGTGTGGGGCCGCCGTACGGCCCCCACCAAGGAGTTGGCCGACAGCTACGGCGTGCGTGCCTACGACGAGGTCGACGCGCTGCTCGCCGACGTGGACGCGGTCGCCGTGGCGCTGCCTCCTGCCGTCCAGGCCGACTTGGCGGTCCGGGCCGCGCGGGCGGGCCGCCATCTGCTGCTCGACAAGCCGCTCGCGCCGACGGTGGAGCAGGCGAGGGCGGTCGCCGAGGCCGTCGAGGAGACCGGTGTGGCCTCGGTCGTCTTCTTCACCGCGCGTTTCCAGCCGGAGACCGAGGCGTGGATCACCGAACAGGCCGCGGTGGAAGGCTGGTTCACGGGGCGGGCGCAATGGCTCGGCGCGGTGTTCAGCGAGGACGCCAACCCGTTCGCCACGCCGTGGCGGCGGGAGAAGGGCGCCCTGTGGGACGTGGGCCCGCACGCGCTGTCGGTGCTGCTGCCGATCCTGGGTGACATGAGACGCGTGACGGCGGCCGCGCCCGGCCCCGGCGACACCGTCCACCTGGTCCTCGACCACCTCGGCGGCGCGTCGAGCACCCTGGCCCTGAGCCTCACGGCACCGCCCGCCGCGGCGGGTGCCGCGGTGGAGCTGCGGGGCTCGGCCGGGGTGACGCTGCTGCCGGAGAGCACCGAGAGCGCGGTGTCCGCCCTGGTCCGGGCCGCGGACGCCCTGCTGACGGCCTCCCGTACGGGGCGGCCGCATGCGTGCGACGCGGCGTTCGGTCTGCGGGTCACCGAGATTCTCGCGGCGGCCGAGGCCCTGTTGGGCGGCGACGCCTGACTCGCCACCGGGGTCGGGCGGGACCGGTCCCGAAGGTGCCTCGGCGGAAGGCGCGCGCC
>CBFGZZ010000136.1:0-20916 GCA_965653385.1 uncultured Streptomyces sp.
GCCACGACCGGCCGACTGGACTTCCTGCGCGCCCGCTTCGACGCGGGCCTGGCCTGGGTGCACTACCCCGAGGGCCTCGGCGGACTCGGTGCGCCCCGTTCCCTCCAGGCCGTCGTGGACGCCGAGTTGGAGGCCGCGGGCGCCCCCGACAACGACCCCCGGCGCATCGGCATCGGCCTCGGCATGGCCGCCCCGACGATCCTCCAGTACGGCACCGAGGAGCAGAAGCGGCGCTATCTGCGGCCGCTGTGGACCGGCGAGGAGGTCTGGTGCCAGCTCTTCAGCGAGCCGGGCGCCGGCTCCGACCTGGCCGCGCTGGGCACCCGTGCCGTACGGGAGGGCGACGACTGGGTCGTCAATGGACAGAAGGTGTGGACCTCCAGCGCGCATCTCGCCCGCTGGGCCATCCTCATCGCCCGCACCGACCCGGACGTGCCCAAGCACGCGGGCATCACCTACTTCCTCTGCGACATGACCGACCCGGGCGTCGAGGTCCGGCCGCTGCGGCAGATCACCGGTGAGGCCGAGTTCAACGAGGTCTTCCTCACCGACGTCCGCATCCCGGACTCCCGGCGCCTCGGGGAGATCGGCGACGGCTGGCGGGTCGCGCAGACCACGCTGAACAACGAGCGCGTCGCGATCGGCGGCATGCGACTGCCCCGCGAGGGCGGCATGATCGGCCCGATCTCCAAGACCTGGCGTGAACGCCCCGAACTGCGCACCCACGACCTGCACCAGCGGCTGCTGAAGCTGTGGGTCGAGGCCGAGGTCGCCCGCCTCACCGGTGAGCGGCTGCGCCAGCAGCTCGTCGCCGGCCAGCCCGGCCCCGAGGGCGCCGGCATGAAGCTCGCCTTCGCCCGGCTCAACCAGGAGATCAGCGGCCTGGAGGTCGAACTGCGCGGCGAGGAAGGGCTGTTGTACGACGACTGGACGATGCGCCGCCCCGAGCTCGTGGACTTCACCGGCCGCGACGCCGGCTACCGCTATCTGCGCTCCAAGGGCAACAGCATCGAGGGCGGGACCAGCGAGGTCCTGCTGAACATCGTCGCCGAGCGCGTCCTGGGCCTGCCCGCCGAGCCGCGCACCGACAAGGACGTCGCATGGAAGGACCTGGCCCGATGACGAAGGCGCCCGACCTGCTGTACTCGGAGGAAGAGGAGGCGCTGCGGGCCGCCGTGCGCGACCTGCTCACCGACCACTGCGACGCGCCCGGCGTCATCGCCCGCACCGAGTCGGACACCCCGCACGACCTGGCGGCCTGGAAGGCCCTCGCCGACGGCATGGGCCTGGCCGGGCTGCTGATCCCGGAGGACCAGGGCGGCCAGGGCGCCACGCACCGCGAAGCAGCCGTCGTACTGGAGGAGTTGGGGCGCGCGGTCGCTCCGGTGCCCTATCTGACCAGCGCTGTCGTGGCCACCGAGGCACTGCTCGCCTGCGCGACCGACGCGGGCCTGCTCGCCGAGCTGGCGACCGGCCGGCGGATCGGCGCCCTCGCGGTCGCGCTGAGCGTCGGGCCCGGCGATGCCTACAAGGTCGTACGGCATGAGGACGGCCTTCTGCACGGGGAGCTGACCGGCATCGCGGACGCGGCTGCCGCCGATGTGCTGCTCGTGCCCGCGGACGACGGCGGTCTGTACGCGGTGGACGCCGACGCGGTGACCGTCACCCCGCGGGCGTCCCTGGACCTGACCCGGCCCGTGGCCGCGGTCGTCCTGGACGGTACGCCCGGACGGCTGCTCGGCGATGCCGAACCCGCCGTGCGACGCGCCCTGCGCGCCGGGGCCGGGCTGCTCGCCTCCGAGCAACTCGGGCTCGCCGACTGGACGTTGACCGAGACGGTCCGCTATCTGAAGGACCGCAAGCAGTTCAACCGGCCCGTCGGCGGCTTCCAGGCGCTCAAGCACCGGCTCGCCCAGCTGTGGCTGGAGGTCGTCAACCTGCGCGCGGCCGCCCGTAACGCCGCCGGCGCGCTGGCGACCGGCGAGGACGCCGACGTGGCGGTGGCCGTCGCGCAGTCCTACGCGGCGTCCGTCGCCGTGCACGCCGCCGAGGAGGCCGTGCAGCTGCACGGCGGTATCGGGATGACCTGGGAGCACCCAGCCCATCTCTACCTGAAGCGGGCCAAGGCCGACTCCATCGCCTACGGCACGGCGGGCGCCCACCGCGCCGCGCTGGCCGAACTCGTCGACCTCCAGGCTCCCTGACGTACACCTGAGCGAAGCACACGGAAAGCCCGCCCGGCCTGGGGCGGGCTTTTCCGTGCGCATGCCCGGGGTGAAGTGAACAGGCGACGGCTGTCCGGCCAACTCGCCGCACAGCCCTGCTGCTCGGGCCCTTCGGGATCGCATACTCACAGCGGTTCCATCCGGCCCTACCAGGGAGGCAGAGCATGGCCCTCACCACCCGTCGCAGAGCCCTCACCACCCTCGGCGCCGCCCTCGCGGGCACGGCCGCCCTGCCCGCCGGCCAAGCACTGGCGGGCGAACGGGGGCACGGCCCACGCCCGTTGTGGCGGGCACACGCCCACAACGACTACGAGCACCCGCGCCCCCTCCTCGACGCCCTCGACCACCGCTTCGGCAGCCTCGAAGCGGACATCTACCTCGTCGGCGACCAACTCCTCGTCGCGCACGACCCCGAGGACCTCGACCCGACCCGCACGCTGGAGTCCCTCTACCTCGACCCACTGGCCGCCCGCGTCAGGGCCAACCACGGGTCCGTCCACCGGTGGCACCGCAAGCCGATCCAGCTGCTCGTCGACATCAAGACCGAGGGCGCCTCGACATACCTCGAACTCGACAGGCATCTGAGGCGCTACAAGCACCTGTTCACGACGTACGCCCACGGCCGGGTGTTCCCGGGCGCGGTCACCGCCGTGATCTCCGGCGACCGCGCGGCCCGTACGCCCATGGAGACGCAGAGCGTCCGCCGGGCCTTCTACGACGGCCGCCTCACCGACCTCGGCAGCTCCGCGCCCGCCTCCTTCGTCCCGCTGATCAGCGACAACTGGACGCTCAACTTCACCTGGCTCGGCGTGGGCGCCTTCCCGGACGCCGAGCGGCGCAAGCTGCGCGGCATCGTCCGGGCGGCGCACTCCCGAGGGCAGAAGGTGCGCTTCTGGGCCACCCCGGACATGGCCGGACCCGCCCGCGACGCCCTCTGGGGCGAACTGCTGGCCGCCGGCGTCGACTTCCTCAACACCGACGACCTCGCCGGCCTGGAGGCCTTCCTCGACGCCCACCGGACGAACTAGGCCCGGCCGGCAGAACACCACACGTTCGGAGTACGGCTCAGCCGCCCGGACGAACCCTCCGCTACGCCACACTTGCGGCCGAACGCCGTGAACCGGGCGAGGCGGCGTGGCGGAGGAGGTTGACGATGGCCATTTCCATCTCTGTGGTGCTGCTGCTGTTCATCCTTGCGGTGATCTTCGTACGCAACGGCGGACTGAAGATCACCCATGCGCTGGTCTGCCTGCTGCTCGGCTTCTACCTGGCCAGCACCAGCATGGCGCCCACCATCAACAGCGGCCTGACGGCTACTGCGGACATCGTCAGCAGCCTCAGACCGTGAGACTCAGCCGGTGGAGAAGACCCCGATGCCGTTGGGCACAGGGCGTTCCACGCCGTCGGACGGGTGGTTCCGCACGGAGACCGCCGACGCTCCCGGCGCCCGGGCGACCAGTGTCGAGGAACCGCCGCCGTCCAGGCTGAAGGCGTCGACCGAACCCAACTCCCGCATGACGGACGCCACTTCCGCGATGGTCAGACCCGTGCGGTACTCGGGCGCGCCGTCCAGCGCGAGCAGCAGCAGCCGCCGGCCGCGATCCGCGATGCCCACGGCCGTGCGCACGGCCGAGGCCCTGTCGTCGAGGCCGGGCAACGGCCGGCCGTCGTCGAGGACCGGATAGCCGCCCAGCGCGAAGCGGAACGGGACGCGTGACTTCGCCGCCACCAGCCCGTGCCGTACCGTCACCCGCTCGCCCGTGGAGAACTTGCGCAACTGCTGCGCGCCCGCCTCGCGGCCCACGAGGACGGTCGTGCCCGGGGCGATCGAGCCACTCCCCGGAGCATCGGCGGCCGACACGACCCGGCCGTGGCGGACCGTCACCTCGTAGGTGTCGGTGCTGCACGGGGCCGCCCGGTCGGTGTCGGTGCCGCAGGTGGCGCGGACCCGGGAGACCCCGCCCCACTTGGCGGTGAACGCCCCGATGGAGCCCACCGGCAGCGCGTACTGGTTGAGTCCGCGCAGCGGCAGCGTGCCCTGTGGGGTGCGGATGGAGCCGGCGAGGCTCAGGCCGTCCATCCGGGCCCGCCGGTCGACGCCCACGCCGAACACGTCCTCGGTGCTCGTGCCGGGCGGCAGCGCGGGCCCGAACCGCTGGCCGTTCGGCACCGCCGCCTTCAGTACCCGGCCGCGCGCGATCGCCGGTCCCACGCTCGCGCCGGTCGCCTGGACGCCCGGGTGCTGGGTCTCGCTGATGTTGAAGAAGTCGCCGTTCACACCCGCGACGGCGCCCTGCGCGATGGCCTGCCGCGAGACGGTGGCCCGTGCCGCCACCGCACCCGGGTGCAGCAGATCGAGGCGTACCCGCGGATCGCGCAGGTCGACGGTGAGGACATGGGCGTGGGTCGTGCCCTTGGCCGCCGGGATGTCGAACTCGTCGTAGGTGACACCGGGCGCGATCGGGGTGTCCTGCGCGGCGCCGGCCGGTGCCGCCCCCACCAGGGCCGCACCGGCCAGCGCACCGAGTGCCGTGAGCAGCGTGATGGCCGCTCTGGCGGCTCCGAACCGTTTCTGACGAGGTGTCACGATTCCCCCCTGATGTCTCGTCAAATGTCCCAGGACTCAGGGGAAGTGCACCAGACGGCGATGACCTGCGGGGTTGCTAGGCGCCGACGACGCGAGAACGGGTGAGGAAACGCACCCCCTCGGGTGCCTCCAGTGAGAATCCGCTGCCCCGGCCCTCGACGACGTCGACGATCAGCCGGGTGTGGCTCCACGCCTCGTACTGACTGCGCGACATCCAGAACGTCACCGGCTCCGCCACCCCCTCGACCTCGAGTTCCGCCAGCAGCACGTCCGAGCCGCCGGTACGGAACTCGCCCTCCGGGTAGCACATCGGCGCGCTGCCGTCGCAGCAGCCGCCGGACTGGTGGAACATCAGCGGGCCGTGCGTCGCGCGCAGACGGCGCAGCAGGTCGGCGGCGGCGGGGGTGAGTTCGACGCGCGGGGTCTCCTCATACATGGCAGCAAGGACAGCAGGGGCAACGTTGCGAGAGGGTTGCACCCGATCTTCTGACTACGCTGCACGGGTGACCATCGAGCTGACGCTGTTGACGTCCGTCTCCCACCGGGGCAAGGAGATCACCGCGCCCCGTCTGCGCGGGCTGCTCGCGCTGCTCGCCGGGGAGCCGCGAGCCGGCTGCGGCACCGGACGGCTCGTGGACGGCCTGTGGCCCGACGAGCAGCCGGAGAACCCGACCAAGGCGTTGCAGATCCTGGTCTCACGGGCCCGCTCGCTGCTGGGTACCGAGGTCATCGCGAGCACCCCCACCGGCTACCGCATCGCCCTGCGCGAGGACCAGGTCGACGCCTGGGCCGTCCAACTGCACGCCGACGCCGGCGCGGAGAAGGCACGGGCAGGCGACCACCACGGCGCCGTCGCCGAGGCCGAAGCGGGCCTCGCGCTGTGGGACGGCGGCCCCGGGGAGGGCGTCGTCCTCGGCGACCCCCTGGTGGACCTGCGTCTCGAACTGGGCGCCACGTACCTGGCGTTGACGCGGCTGCGGGCGCTGTCGCTCGCCCGCGCCGGACGTCGGGAGGAGGCGGCGGCGCCGCTCGGCGACCTGCTGTCCGCGCACCCCCTCGACGAGGAGCTGCTCCTGGAGCTGATGCGCTGCCAGACCGGCGCCTCGGGAGCGGCCACCGCGCTGGCGACGTACGACACCTATCGGCGCCGGCTGCGCGACGAGCTCGGCACCGACCCCGGTCCGGCCCTGCAGGAACTGCACCAGGAGCTGTTGCGCGGGCAGGCGCCCGCGGTGCGGCGCGGCGTGCCGCACGAGCCGAACCCGCTGCTCGGGCGGGAGGCCGACGTCGCCGCCGTCACCCGCCTGATCCACAGCTCACGGGTCACGTCCGTCGTCGGGCCGGGCGGCCTCGGCAAGACGCGCCTCGCCAGTGCCGTCGCCCGCGAGGCCGAGCACCGGGTCGTGCATCTGGTGCCGCTCGCCGGTGTCCGGCTGGACGCCGACGTCGCCGGCGAGGTCGCCTCGGCGCTCGGCGTCGGGGAGAGCCTGCACGCCCCCGCCGCAGGCTTCGGGCCGTCCGCCGACGCGCTCGCCGGCATCGTCGGCGCCCTCGGGCCCGGTCCTGCGCTGCTCGTCCTGGACAACTGCGAGCAGGTCGTCTCCGGCGTCGCCGACCTCGTCCGGGCCCTGGTGTCGATGACCAGGAACGTCAGCGTGCTCACCACCAGCCGCGCCCCGCTCGGACTGACCTCCGAGACCGTCCACCCGCTGCCCGAGCTGGACCCGGCCACGACCGTCGAGCTGTTCGAACAGCGCGCCCGCGCCGCCCGCCCCGACGCCGAGCTGCCCGCCGACGCCGTGGCCGAGCTGTGTGGCCGCCTCGACGGACTGCCCCTCGCCACCGAGCTGGCCGCCGCCCGCGTCCGGGTGATGTCCGTCGCCGAGATCGCCCGCCGCCTGGAGGACCGGTTCGCCCTGCTGCGCGGCGGCCCCCGGGACGCGCCGCAGCGCCACCGCACGCTGCACGCCGTCGTCGACTGGAGCTGGAACCTGCTGGAGCCGGCCGGCCGGACCGCCCTGCGTGCCCTCGCCGTCTTCCCCGGCGGCTTCACCGCCGCCGCGGCCGAACACGTCCTCGCCGACCTCCTCGGCGACGACGACACGCTGGACGTGCTGGAGGACCTCGTCGACCAGTCCCTGCTCAAGGTGACCGACACCGAGTACGGCAGCCGCTTCCGGATGCTGGAGACGGTGCGGGAGTTCGCCGCCGCCCATCGCGAGCGGGCCGGCGAGGACCCGGCGGTCGAGGAGCGGTTCCTGCGCTGGGCGCGGGACTTCGGGGTCACCTACCACGACGCACCGTTCGGACCCGACCCGCTCTCCTCCTGGCAGCTGATCCGCGCCGAGCAGGACAACCTCGTCCAGGCCGTACGGATCGCGCTCGCCCGCGCGGACGCCGACACCGTCGCCCCGGTCACCGCCGTACTCGCCGGCCTGTGGACCACCGACGCCAACTACACCCGTCTCATCGCCCTCACCGAGGACACCGCCGACCTCCTCTCCCACTACCGGCCCGCCCCCGAATACGTGGAACCGGCCCGCACCGCCGCGGCCCTGGCCACCGCCAACATCTTCCTCGGCGTCGGCCCCGGCGCCGTCCGCACCCTCGTCACCCTGCGGCGGCTCCCGCCCGCCCCGCCGGACACCCTCGTCCGCGCCGTCGCGACCGTCTTGTGCGCCCTGCCCGAGGTACTCGGCGACCTCGATGCACTGGAGGGCCTGTGCGACAGTGACGCCCCGATGCTCGCCGGCGTCGCCAACTGCGCGGCCAGCTATGTCTGGCAGAGCGAGCACCAGCCGGAACGGGCCCTGGACGCCGCCCGCCGGATGGACACGGCACTCGCCGGTCAGGACATCCCCCTGCTCAGGTTCTGGCCCGCCTCGCGGGTCGCCGAACTGTGCCTCCAGATGGAGCGGGGCGCGGAGGCGATCGGCCATGTGCGGGCCGCGCTGGAGGCGCTGGAGGGGTACGGCGCGTGGGGCGACTCGATCGGGCTGCGCTGGGGCATGATGCTCGCCAACCTCCAGACCGGGGACCTCGACGCGGCCGAGCACTGGCTCGAAGAGGCGCTGCGGCACCAGCCCGAGGGCACCGGCTCCGACGCCTTCACCCCCGACCTGGGCGCCCGCGCCGAGATCGCCCTCGCCCGCGGTGACGTCGATACCGGGCTCGGGCTGTGGCGCCGGGCCGTGGAGCGGTTGGAGCGCGACGCGAGCCCTGTCTTCGGCGACGAACTCCTCATGGAGCCCTGGGTGCTGGAACTCCAGGCCGTCGCCGTGACCGCCCACGCCCGGCACGGCCGCCTCGACCTCGTCGAGGGCATCGCCACGGCCCTCCCCGACCGGCTGACCACACTGCTGACCCGCCCGAAGCCCGCACCGCACCGGGTGACCGTGGACCTTCCGGTCTGCGGGGCGCTGCTGCTCGCGCTCGGGACGGCCGACCTGGCCTCCGGCGCGACGGAGCGGGGCGTGCGGCTGCTCGCGCTCGCCGACCGCTACCGCGCCCTGCGCAACTTCCAGCCGACTATGTCCTCGGCCCTCTCCCGCGAGGCCGCCGCGAACGCCGACAAGGCGACGTACGAGGACGCGGTGTCCACGTACGCCGCCCTGGACCGGGAGGCGCTGCGCGAGGCCGTGCTCGCGCTGCTGGACCCCGGCCGCTGAGGAGATCTCAGAGCCGCACCGGCAGCCGCACCAGGTGGAAGCCGTCGCCGGGCCAGTGCCCGAACTCGACGTCGTCGCGGTCCACGGCCAGCACCGGCGGCGTCGCCCGGCGCACCAGCAGCTCCTCGAACACGACGGACGTCAGGACCCGGCCCAGTGCCGCGCCGATGCAGTAGTGCGGGCCGTGCCCGAAAGCGAGGTGACCGTCACCGCGCCCGAACTCCCGCGTGATGTCCAGCCGTTCGGGCGCCTCGTACGCGGCGGGGTCGTGGTTGGCGCCGAACAGCCCGACCGTCACCGCCTCGCCCTTGTCCAGGGGTGTACCGGCGAACTCGAAGTCCTCGGCGGCGTACAGGGTGGCGCCGATCCGCACCAGCGTGACGTACCGCAGCAGTTCGGGCACGGCACGCGGCAGCAGCTCCGGCTCGGCCCGCAGCCGCTCCAGCTGCTCCGGGTGGTCGAGCAGGGCGAGCACGCCGTGCGCGAGGAACAGGGCGGGCGGGGTGATGCCGGTGTTGATGAGCAGGAAGAAGGCGGTGACGATCTCGTCGTCGCTCAGGCCTCCGTCCGCCAGCAGCGCGGAGACCAGATCGTCGGCGGGCTCGGCACGGCGCCGGGCGACCAGGTCCTTGGTGTACTCCACGATGCCGGCCAGACCCTCGACGACCCCGCTGCCGTCGCCGTACGCGAAGTCCCTGATCCAGCCGCGGACCCGGTCCTGGTCGGCCGCGTCGACCCCGACCAGCTCGCAGATCACGGCCGTGCACAGCGGGTAGGCGAACTCACCGAGCAGATCGACCGGTTCGCGTCCCGAGGGGCCGGCGAGGGCGGCGAGCAGCTCTCGTGCGGACTTCTCCACGAAAGGACGCAGCGCGGACACCCGGCGGGCGGTGAAGGCGCGGGTGAGCGGGCCGCGTCGCCGGGTGTGCTCGTCGCCGTCGAACAGCGCCAGGTGCCCCGACAGATACGGGACGTACTCCGCCGGGAAGCCCTCCATGCCCTGGGCGAGCAACTCGGCCTGCGGGTCTGGCATGTCGGAGCCACCGGGGACGGCGCCACGGTCCCGGATCAGCCGCGGCTCGGTGAGCGCGGCCCGGACGTCCTCGAAGCGGGTCAGCAGCCGCACGGGGGTGTCCAGGCCCGGCAGGACAGCGTGGCCCACGTCGGTGCGGGCACGCAGGTCGGCGTAGCCGCGGACGGGATCCTCGACGAGCTCGGGGGTGAGGTGCAGGGCGTCGGTCATGGTGGCGGCCTTTCCGCTGGTGGGAGACGCCTCAGAGCCTGCGCGGAGCCGGCTTCCGCTCGGTTTCACCGCGGTTTCAGCGGCGCTGAGGCGCTCCCACCGGTGGTCAGCCCGCACGGCCTCCAGGGTCGCCGCCGATCTTGACGATGCCCGTCGTTCTCGCGCCGGTGAGGTTGTCGTGGACGACGTCACCGGTGGACTTCTTCCAGATCCTGATACGGAAGGTGTCCGGGGCGTCAGTCGCGGTGATCCGGAAGCCGTAGCCGCCGCTGCCGTTGACGGTCCCGGAGCCCTGGTAGACCGCGCGGGAGCCGGTGATCACCAGCCAGTCGGAGCCGGTGGAGCGGAACTTCAGCCTGGCCGGCCCGAAGTCGAAGGTGGCCTTGCCCGTGGGGACGGTGGCTCCCTTGCCGTACCCGACGGCGAAGGAGAGGGCCGCCTTGCCGGTCAGAGCGGGCTTGGCCGGGTAGGAGCCGGCCGGGGAGGTGATCACGCCGACGCCGACTGCGGGGCCCGCGCCGCGGTCGTAGACGACCAGCTCGGGGAGCGTGGTGCGGTCCGAGGCGCCGTCGTCGTCGGTGACCGTGACCACCGGGCGGTGGATGCCGGGCGTGGTGTACGTGTGCTCGGCTCGGCACGTGGTGCCGGTGACCGTGCCGGTGGTCGGGTCGGCGCCGTCCTTCCAGTCGACCGCGCAGGTGTGGGTGTCCCGGGTGCCCGCGTCGTCGAACTCGGCGGTGACGGTGGCGCGTTGACGGACGGACACGGCCGACTTCGGGCCGGTGGCCGAGGTGATCGCCGGTGCCGCGTTGGCGACGTCGACGGTGGCCGTGTCGCTGCTGCGGCCGCCGGTCAGGGTGACGTCGTACGTGCCGTTGTCGGTGCAGGTGATCGTGGTCCGGGCGGCCCCGGGGTCGGTGACCGTGCAGGGCGCGCCGGCCTCGACCGTCCACTTCGGGCCGCCCGCGCCGGAGACGGTGCCGTTCAGCGGAATCGCGTCGCCCTCCTTCCCGCCGGCGTCCGCACCGGCGTGCACGACGGTCACCGGGTCGATGCCGGTGAGCGTGGGCACGACCTTCTTGATCAGGCCCTCGGCGTCGAACTCCAGCTTGTCGAGGGTTGTCTCGCGGTGGGTGCCGTCGCCGCCGGGGATGGCGAAACGGTGGTAGGCGACGTACCAGTCGTCGGTGTTCGGGACGTGGACGACGGAGTGGTGGCCGGGCCCCTTGATGCCGAGCGAGAGGTCCTTCTCCAGGATCACGCCGTGCTTGGTCCACGGGCCGGTGGGGGAGGGGCCGGTCGCGTAGGCGACGCGGTAGTTCTCGTCCCGGGTGTCGTTCTCCGACCACATGAAGTAGTAGGTGCCCTTGCGCTTGACGACGAAGGTGCCCTCGTTGTAGCCGCTCGGGGTCATGTCCTCGACCTTCGAGGTGTCGATCGAGGTCATGTCGGCGTTCAGGGGCGCCACGTACGCGCGCCCGTTGCCCCAGTAGAGGTAGGACTGACCGTCGTCGTCGGTGAACACGGCCGGGTCGATCATCTGGCCGCTGTACTGGCCCGCCTTGAGCAGCGGCTTGCCCAGCGCGTCCTTGAACGGCCCCGTCGGCGAGTCGGACACCGCGACGCCGATGTTGGCGTCGGCGCAGAAGTAGAAGTAGTACTTCCCGTCCTTCTCGGCGATCGTCGGCGCCCACGCCCTGCTGTCCGCCCAGGAGACGTCCGGACCCAGGTCGAGGATGACGCCGTGGTCCTTCCAGTGGACCAGGTCGGTGGACGAGTACGCCTTGAACTGCGTACCGCTCCAGCCCTCGAAGCCGTCGGTGGTCGGGTACAGGTAGAAGGTGTCGCCGAACCGCACGATGTTCGGGTCGGCGTTGAGACCCGGCAGGACCGGGCTCCTCATGACGAGGGCCGAGACCGTCCAGCTGCGCTTCTTGCCGTCCGAACCGGTCACCTCGTACGTCACCGGCTTGCTGAAGTCCTGCACGCTGCCGGAAGCCGGGCTGATCGCCGCGCCGTGGGCGAGGGTGAACTCCGGGGCGAGGGCGGTGAGATCGGTGCCCTCCTTCATCGGCAGCGTGATCGTGCCGCCGGCGTTGTCGATGAGCGCGTCGACCTTCAGGGCGGGGTGCGTGGCCCTGGCGATGCCCGCCGTGTTGCCGCTGAGTTCCATGACCTCGGTGGCGGTCAGGGCCCGGTCGTAGATGCGGAAGTCGTCGACCTCACCGCCGAAGTACGGGTCCGCCGAGTACAGGGACCGGCCGATGTAGCCGGAGTAGTCCTTGTTCGCGTCGTACAGCTCGGACGGCTTGATGGTCGTCGTCGTGCGCGCGGCTTCGATGCCGTCCACGTAGAGGACCATCGTGCCGGTCGTGCCGTCGAGGGTGACGGTGACGTGCCGCCACTCGCCGGGCGTGAGCTGCCGGCCGGCCGTCAGCTTCGACTCCGCCGACCAACTCGCCTTGGTGATCGCCGAGTAGAGGCTGGAACCGCCGTTGGACGGGGTCGCGAACAGGTACTTGTCGCTGTCGGGACCGAGCCCGAACAGCCACTGGAAGTTGCTGCCGCCCTTCCACTTGGCGTACGTCGAGACGGTGACGCTGCCGGCGTTCTTCAGCACGCCGTTCGGGATCTTCACATACGGCGAATCGGAGGCGCCGGACATCTTGAACGAACCGCCGTCGACTCCCGTCCCGAAGTCTGACGTACGGACGTAGGTGCCGTGGTAGCCGTGCCCGGAGGCGTCACGGGCGATGTTGCCGCCCGTCTCGTCGAAGTCGTACTGCAGCAGCAGGTCGGCCGGGACGTCCGGGCCTTCCGCCGAGACGGTCACCTCGGCCCGGACCGGCAGCGCCGTGCCGTCGGGCAGGCCGCCGGTCACGGTGAAGGCGCCGGCCTGCGCGTACTTCGACGCGGGGACGTCTTCCCAGGTCACGGAGACGGGACGCTTGACGCCGTCGGCGTACTCGGCGATCACGGTGGCCGGGAGGACCGGAGCCTCACCGATCCGCGTCTTCACCGTCACGTCCTCGACGCCGGTCACCAACTGGTCGGGCTGGTAGGCGCGCAGCAGCCGGTCGTACTCGGCCTGCGTCACCGGCAGCACCGTGCCGTGGCGGGGCTTGGCCGGGAGGTCGTAGCCGGTGGACGGGGTCCACGTACCGGAGGCGAGGTCGGTCGTCTCGAACGGGATGTAGCCGCGGCCGCCGAACTCGTCGAGGAACGCGTACCACTTGTCCTCGGTGTTCGACTTGAACACCAGCGGCCCCTCGGCGGCGTTCATCGCGCCCTTGCCGATGCCCTCGGCGACGGCGTCCCAGGACAGGTCCAGGAGGGAGTCGCTCTTCTCCTCGAAGATGAACTTGCTGTTGGGCGTGGAGGAGGTGTTGTTCCGCTCGTCCTTGGAGAGGCGGAAGTACGTCCCGTCGTGCGCGATCACCGTGGAGTCGATGACGGAGTAGCCGCGGTCGATCCACACCTTGGGCTCGCTGAAGGTGTAGAAGTCGCGGGTCGTCGCGTACATCATGCGGTTGTACGTGTCGCCCGAGTGCGCGTCGTTGTCGTACAGCTTCGACGCCCAGAAGACGACGTACTCACCGCGCTGGGCGTCGTAGAACGCCTCCGGCGCCCAGGTGTTGCCCGCGCTGTCCGGGGAGACCTTGACGAGGCGCTGGTTCGTCCAGTGGACGAGGTCGGTGGACTCCCAGACCATGATGGACTTGCTGCCGGTGCGCTGGGAGGCGTCCCAGTCGCCGTTGCCGTAGATCCTGAGGTCGGTGGCGATCTGGTAGAACTTGTCGCCCTCGGGGGAGCGGATGATGAACGGGTCGCGCAGGCCCTTCTCACCCAGCGTGGAGGTCAGGACGGGCTTGCCGTCGTTCAGCTCGCGCCACTTCAGCGGGTCGTTGCCCTTGCTGAGGGCCGCGTAGAGCTGCTCGCCGTCGGCCGTGCCCTCGCCGGTGAAGTAGCTGAACATGTAGCCCTTGAGGGCCTCCCGCTTCGGCAGTTCGGGCACCTTCGCGGTGAAGGCGCGGGTCGCCTTCGCCTCGCCCTTGGTGACGGTGGCGGTCAGCTCGACCGTGGTGGCGCCGTCGCCGTGCGCGGGGCGGTGGGCGACGCCGTCGGCGGAGACGACGTCCGGCCTCGCGGAGGACCAGGTGACATCGGTGCCGTAGGAGCCGGTCGTCGGGAGGGTCAGGTTGCCGCGGACGTCGTCGAGGTTGTGCACCGTGAGGGCCTGGGCGGCCTGCTCGGCGGCGGTCCGGTCGTCGAAGTCGGGCAGCACCGTGACCTCGAAGGTCTTCGTGCCGGTCACGGAGCCCTTCTTCAAGGTGGCCGTGAGCGTGGCGTGGCCGTCGGGCTGTCCGGCGGCCGGGCGGGTCACCTGGCCGGTGTCCGACACCACGGACGGCGCGTCGCTGGCCCAGCTGATCGAGGAGCCGCCCGCCGTGCCGGTCCTCGGCAGGTCGAGGTCGGCCGTGACGCCACTGGTGTCCCCGAGGCTCAGCGCGGCCTTGTCGTCGGCGACGCCCTGGGTGGCGACCGGGAGGGCGAGCTGCTCGACCTCGGAAGCCGCGAGCGCGCGGTCGTAGACCCGGAAGTCACGGATGCGGCCCTTGAACAGCTTGTCGCCCGAGTAGACGGACTTGCCTATGTAGTTGGCGGTGGTGGTGCCGGAGCCGATCGAGCCCGGGGTGATACCGACGGAGGTGTTGCGGCCGACCTCGGCGCCGTCCTCGTACAACACGCCCGTGGTGCCGGTCTGCGTGTAGGTGAGGTGCTTCCAGACCGCGCGGGTGAGGTTGTGGGAGTCGGCGGGCTTGGTCGTCTGCTCGGTCGACCAGTTGCCGCTCGCGATGGACGTCCGCAGGGAGTTGCCGGTCGTGAAGAGGTAGCCGTTGCCGCTGCCGCCGCTGGAGTTGCCGAAGCCGTACAGGAAGTACGGCGTGCTCTGCGCGGAGTCGATCCGCACGTCCAGCGAGACGGTGATCGCGTTCATGCCCTTCATCACGTCGTTCGGCACCTTGAGGTAGGTGTCCGAACCGTTGAAGGCGAGCCCCTCGCCGGTGCCCGACCAGTCGGCGGTGCCGTTCACCGTGGCGTCCCGGCCGTGGCCGGAGGCGTCGGTCACCGTGCTGCCGGAGGCGGCGTCGAGCTTGTACCAGAGGGCGAGACCTTCGGTGACCTCCGTCGCTTCGGCCGTGTCGGCGGCCTGTGCGGGAAGGGCGGGGGCGGCGAGCCCCAGCAACAGTGACACGGCGGTCAGCCCGGCGAGTCGGCCCGCCCGGCGTCTCACGCGGTCACGGGCGCGTGCGATGTACGGCATGTGGTTTTCCCTGCTGAGGCATGGCGGGGCCTCGGCCATGGGCACCCTGCCGTTTCGGCTGTGTGACGTCGTGTTGCGAGAGTGTCAATCGGGGTGTGGCACAGCGTCAAGAGTTTTCGAACGATGTCCGACAGGTCGAACAAAGGGGAGGGAGGGCCCGCGGTCGGCCCACGGCACCACGAAGTCGTCGCCACGCGGCCGCGTCGTCACACGACGGCGTCGATGCGGTCGTCTGCCGTTCACCGCTTCGCAGCTCTACGCTGACAGGGATCAGGGAAACCGGCGGTCGAGTGCGCCACTGTGGCTTTCGGGGGGCAACGGGGTGGTGGAGGAGCGCAGCCCGGCCCGCATCCGCAACGAGCTGGTGGCCGAGATCGTCGACGTTCTCCAGATGAGCCCCACGCTCCGGCTCCCCGGGAGCCGCCATCTGTGGACCACCTACCTGTGCGACGAACTCGGCGTGTCCCTGGAGCCGTTCACGGGCGAGTCCCTACGTCCGTGGCTGGTGGGCCTGGTCGAGCGGTGCGCCCATCTCTCCGACGGGCTCCCTTGTCTGGCCCGGGCGTTGCGCTATCTGGAACAGGAGTCCAGCTCGGTCACCGCGCTGCTGCAGCTCCTGGAGGAATGGGAGGCGTCGGCGTTCTTCAGCGGTGTGGACCTGCGCAGCCTGCGCCACGTCCTGGAGTCCCTGGGCCCGCCCGGCCTGCCCGCCCTCGCCCGGCGCGCCAGCAGGTCACGCGTCCAGGAGCTGCCGTCGTGGTGCGACTCCGGCTGGCGGGTGTTCCTCCGGCTGGCCGGCGAGAACTCGGCGAAGGGCGAGATTCCCCCGAGCCTCGCCTTCCTGGCCCTGGTGGCCGAGGAACTCGCCGCGGACGGCCGCCTGGCGGAGGCCGAGCTGCTGCGGCGCTGGCACCGGCTGCGGCAGTACGAGTGGGGACTGGACGGCGAGGCGGCGGACTGGGATCCCTCGCTGGTCCCTGCCTATCTGATCATCCAGTTCGAGCCGGACGGCCTCGACTCCGAGCGCTACTACCTGTCCCACTGGCACCAGTCCGACAGCGCCGGCTGGCACCCCGTGCAGGGCGAGACGCGGCACCTGCACCGCGACGAACTGCATGCCGAGGTCGAGCGGCTGATCGAGGAGACCGAGGAGAGATGGGCCGATCTGACGCAGCCGGTCGTCCTGGAGTTCATCCTGCCGTGGGAGCTGCTGAACGAACCCGTCGAGTGGTGGCACAAGGAGTCGTCGTCCGATCTGCCCACCCCGCTGGTGATGGACTACATGGTGTTTCTGCGCAGCCTCGACCGCCTGCGCAGAACCGCCTGGCATCGGCCCTGGCGCAACAAGTGGCGCCGGCTCAGCGAACAGCCCGCCGACAGCCACTCGTACTGGAGCCATCCGGCCGAGGGCCCGAGCGACTACTTCCACCTCGAACGAGAACTCAAGGAGGACCAGCACGCGGTGTGCCTGATCCTCAGCGCGCCACCGGGCGGCAACCGGGAGGCCGACCGCTACGAGTTCCTCGCCGGGCTCCGCTCCGGTGTCCCCCTGATGATCTGGCATCGCCGGGACTGCGCGGACCCGGCCTTCCGGGAGGCCGTCAGCGAGATCGTGCAGGACCGGGGACTCGCCAGCCTGGCCGACCGGGTGGCGCGACTGCGCACCGAGGCCCTCGCGCTCGGCCCCGACCGCTGGGACGGCCATGTGGGCCGGCACCTGGCGATCCTCCTGGACGATCCGGACCACCAGCCCGGACTGCGCACGCCCAACCGGGCCTCCTGAGCCCTGCCGCGGCCTCTTGCGCCCACATGGCCCCACTGCGAGGCTGAGGGCGTGGATGTCTCTCCCGCGCGCCGGTCCGGCATGTCCGCGTGCCCGCCGATGGCTGTCGGCCCCTCGACGTAGTACCCCCGATGACTGCTGACAGCGGGGCGGGCCGGGCGAGCCCGACGGAGACCTCCTTGCGGGCCCTGCGGGCACTCGTCCCGCCCGACGGCCCACCCCCGTCCGGCGACCTCCTCGTGGTGATCGACGCCCACCCGACCATGCGGGTGTGGCGGGAGACCCTCGACGCCGCGTTCGAAGAACTGCGCGGCCTCGGGCTTTTCGACCGGGTCGACACCGTACGTCTGCTCGGCTCCGAGCGGGACGACGCTGCCCGCGTCCGCGTGCGGTCGTGGCCCGCCGCCGGGGCCGGCCGGCATCGGATGGTGCTCGTGGTCACCGACGGTCTCGCGGCGGGCTGGCGGTCCGGCTCGGTGCTGCTCTCCCTGCGTCGCCGGCTGAGCCGAGGGCCGACCGCGATCGTCCATCTGCTGCCCCAACCCCTGTGGTTCCGCAGCGGGTTGCACGTTCACCACTTACAGGTGAGCGCACCCCGGCCGTGGAGTAGGAACGACACCTACGACTGGCGGCTGCGCGAGGTTCCGCTGGAGATCGGCGACACCGACGGTGAAGTCGGCGACGACGTCGTGCCGTTGCCCGTCCTTGAGTTCACCGAGCGCTCGATGGCAGCCTGGGCGAGGCTGGTACGCGCCGGAAGCGGGGACCGGCTGGAGATGTCGGCCGCACTGATACCGGCCGGCCCCGCCCCCGGTGCCGCGGACCCGGCCGGGGCGCACCCGCCGGAGCGGCCCCCGGTGATGTCCGCCCGTGACTGCGTGTCGGACCTGCGCGCCGCGGCCTCCCCCACCGCGTTCACCCTCGCCACGCAACTCGCCGCCGCCCCCCTGATCCTGCCCGTCGTCCGCATGCTCATCGCCCAGACACCCGGCGCCGGACCGGGCCACCTGACCGAGCTGCTGCTGAGCGGACTACTGCGCCCTGTACCCGGGGCCGGCCACGACCGCACGGACATCGCCTTCGAGTTCGCCCCGGAAATCCGAGAGGAACTCCTGGCGCTCGCCCGCCGCACCGACACCATTCGCGTGCTGCGCGATGTGCGCAGGATTGTGCACAACTCCGGGAATACCACCGGGGTTCCGCTGCTTCCGCCTGTCTCGGAGGCCTTGGACAGCACCGCCGTTCCGACGGTCACCCGGGAGAACCTGCCTTTCCTCAGAGTCGAACTCCACGCTCTCCAGGCGTTGTCCGGGCCCTTCCTGGAACGCGCCGAAATGCTCGCGGTCGTGCTCAACTCGTTCGACCAGTACGATGCACACACTGCTTCGCCATCCGTCCGGGCACCCCGCCCGGAACTGCCTGGAATACTCCCGAGAGGAGAGTCGGGCATGGCCGTTTCACGCCTGCAATCAGCAGACGAGGGAAACGTCTCGACACCCCGGATCTGGGGCAACATCCCACCGCGCAACCCCAACTTCACCGGCCGTGAACACCTGCTGGAGCAGCTGTACGCCCGGTTGCGGGAGGGCACGACAACCGTGTTGCCGGAGGCCCTGCACGGCATGGGAGGTGTCGGCAAGTCGCAGCTCGCCATCGAGTACGCGTACCGGCATCAGTCGGACTACGACATCGTGTGGTGGATTCCCGCCGAACGGCCCGGCCAGATAGGGCAGTCATTGGTGGAACTCGCGCAACGGCTGGGTATCAACACTTCCGCGGAGGCGAACATCGCGGGCCCGGCCATCCGCGAGGCACTACGGGAAGGACGGCCGTATTCCCGATGGCTGCTCATCTTCGACAACGCGGAAAGCCCGGAACGAGTGCGGCACTATTTCCCCACGGGCGGCAGCGGCACCATTTTGGTGACATCGCGTAACCGCCGGTGGAGTCTGGTCGGCGGCTCCCTCGAAGTGGATGTCTTCACCCGGGAGGAAAGCAAGGAATTGCTGCGACGCAGCGGTGCGCCCATCGACGACAGCGAGGCCGACCGGCTCGCGGACGCTCTGGGCGACCTGCCCCTGGCGTTGGAGCAGGCGGCCGCCTGGCGCGCCGAGACGGGTATGCCCGTGGCCGAGTATCTGCGGTTGTTCGAGACCAAGCGGTCCGAACTGCTCGAACTCTCCCCGCCCCTGGACTACCAGGTGCCGGTCGCCGCTGCGTGGAACGTCTCGCTGGACCACCTGGAGACACGCAGCGTGGCGGCGCTCCGGCTGCTCCAGCTGTGCTCCTACTTCGCTCCGGGACCCATCTCCCGCGCCATCTTCTCCGGGCTCGGCGGCGGCAGCATCTTCCCGGAACTGGACCACGCGCTCAACGACCCGATTCGGCTGGCCCGGGCGCTCAGAGAGATCAACCGGTACTCCCTCGCCCGCATCGACCACCGCACGAACTCCGTCGAGATGCACCGCCTGGTGCAGGCCGTCCTGATCAACCGTATGTCGCTGGACGAGAGGGAACGCATGCGCAGCGGCGCCCACACCCTCATGGCGGCCGCGGATCCCAAGGAACCCACCCAGCCGGACAACTGGCCCCGTTACGCGGAGCTCTACGGGCACGTCGTCGCCTCGGAGGCGATCGCCTCCGACCAGTTGTGGGTGCGCGAACTGGTGATGAACATCGGCAAGTACCTCTACTTCTGGGGCGACTTGCAGAGCGCTGTCGACTACTGCGAGCAGGCCTGGCAGGCCTGGCAGGCGCGGTTCGGCGCGGAGGACACGGCGAGCCGCCGGATGGCCTGGTGGCTGTGTTTCGTCTACCTCAGGACGGGCCGCCACGAGGACGCGCGCGTGCTGTCGGAACGGCTCCGGGAGATCTACGAGTCCACCGCCCCGCCGGACGGCGAGGACGACCGTGAGGACGCGATCGAGGCGCTGAACCTCGTGGCCGCGGTCCACCGGGCCCTCGGCGAGTTCGCCGCCGGGGCGGAACTGGACACCCAGGTCTATCAACGCGCCCTGCGGCTCTTCGGCGAGGACGATCCGCAGACGCTCTTCGCGGGCCACAATCTCGCGGTGAGTCTCCGGCTGACCGGTGACTTCCAGCGCGCCCTGGAACTGGACGAGCGCACGCACGCGCTGAAGGTGCGGCTGTTCGGCTCGGACCACCAGCAGTCGCTGGTCACCCAGGGCGGTCTGGCGATCGACGTCCGCGAGACCGGGGACTACATCCGGGCCAGGTCCCTGCAACAGGCGGCCCTGGACGCCAACCGGCTGGTGTTCGGCGCCACCAACCCCGCGACCGTCCAGTCGACGAAGCAGCTCAGTGAGGCATGCCGAAAGGAGGGTGACCACGAGACGGCACTCGAACTCGCCCGGGAGGCCTTCGCCGAGTCGACCCGGCGATACGGCGACACCCATCCGCGTTCCCTCGACGCGGCACTCGCCCTGTCCATCTCGGAACGCCAGAACGGAGACCTCGCCGCCGCCCTCGACCTGGGGACCAAGGCCTGTGAACGCTACCGGCGGCTGTTCAGCCCCACCCACCCGCACGCCCTGGCCGCCGACGTGGACCTGGCGGTGACCCTGAGGCTGCTCGGCCGTCCGGAGGAGGCCCGTGAACTGGACCGGAACGCCCTGTCCCAGCTGACGGAACGCCTGTCGGAAGCGCACCCCATGACGCTCGCCTGCGCCATCAACCTCGCCAGCGACCTGAGCGCCCTGGGCGAGGTGGCCGAGGCACGCCGACTCGGCGAGGCGACCTGGGAACGCTGCCGGTCGGCCCTCGGCCCGGACCACCCGACGACGCTGGCGTGCGCGGGAAACCTGGCACTGGACCAGATCGCCACGGGCGCCGACGAGGAGGGCACCGGCGAGGATCTGCTGGAGCGGACCGTGGAACGGCTCAGGGCCGTCCTGGACGCGCCCCGGCTCCGTTCCCCGAGCGCCGCCCCGCACCCCGCCACCCAGCAGGCGCAGAACCGGGAACGTGCCAACTGCGCGATCGATCCCATGCCTCTGTAGAGGACTGCGCGAGCCGCCCCGACCGTGCTCTGAGCTTGGGCACGGTCGGGGCGGCCCCGCCCGCA